>WHSN01000074.1 GCA_009380045.1 Luteitalea sp. | reverse complement strand
GAACGAGGCATGAGCAAACAGACCGATATCTGGCAAGGCACGCTCACGTTGATGGTGCTCAAGACGCTCGAGACGATGGGGCCGTTGCACGGGTACGGCATCGCCCGTCGCATCGAGCAAACCAGCGGACAGCAGCTGCTCGTCAACTACGGGACGCTGTATCCCGCCTTGCTGAAGCTCGAGCAGGAAGGCTACGTCACCTCCGACTGGGATACGTCAGAGAACAACCGCCGCGCCAAGTACTACAAGCTGACGCGGGCCGGGAAGAAGCGCATCGAGAAGGCGACGCGGGAGTGGGAGCAGGCCACCGAGATCCTGGCTCGGTTTCTGGAGCCTGGCGAGGCAATGTAGCGCGAGACGCCTTCGTGTGGCGTGGCGGCGTCTGCTTGGGACGTTCGCTCCCGCGCGTCGGGATGCCGATTTGGCGGCGGAGCTCGAGGCCCATATCAACCTGCACCTTGACGATCAGGTTCGGGCCGGAGTGTCGCGCGAAGAAGCGCGCCGACAGGCGATGCTGAAGCTGGGCGGCGGCGAACCGACGAGTGAGCAGCTTCGCGATCGTCACGGGGTACCGATGATCGATGCGCTATTTCTGGAGCTGAAACACGCCTTTCGGGGACTACGGCGAACGCCAGGTTTCACCGCCGTCGCGGTGACGACCATTGGAGTCGGGATAGGTGCAAGCACCGCAATCTTCACCGTCGTCGATTCGGTGCTGCTCCGGCCCTTGAGCTTCGCCGAACCGCAGCAGCTCACGATGATTCGACCGACGTCCGGGTCCAGGCTCTCGGCGGCATATCTTCACGAGTGGCGGCTCGAGAGCCGGTCCTTTCAGGACATGGCCGGATGGCACGATGTGCACGCGAACGTGACCGGTCGCGGAGCGGCACTCGAGGTGCTCGCCGACCGTGTGACACCGAACTTCTTCGCCTTACTCGGTACTCCTGCACGATTGGGCCGCACGTTTACGACCCGAACAGATTTGAGCCGTGTTGAACCCGAAGTCGTCCTGAGCCATGGCTTGTGGCAGCGACGATACGGAGGTGACGCCGGGATCATCGGCCAACCGATCACGCTCGACGGGAAGATTTTCACGATCGTCGGCGTGATGCCGGCTGGCTTCACCGTCCGCACCAACGAGTTAGCCGAATCGCGGGCGGAGCTCTGGATGCCACTCAGCCTGGTTGCGGAAAACCGAACCGGCATGGGCGGCGTTTTGAATGTGATTGGCCGGTTGGCGTCCGGCGTCCCGGTGGCACAGGCGCAAGCAGATCTCGCAACGATTGCGCGAGGGATTGAACAGGAGCACCCTTCCTATAGTCACGACTGGCGTGTGGAGGTGCGGCCGCTCTTCGCCGCCACCGTGAAGGACGTGCGCCTTCCACTCCTGGTGCTCTTTGGCGGCGTGGGGATTCTCCTGCTGATTGCGTGCGGCAATGTGGCAAATCTGCTGCTGAGCCGAACTGCCGCGCGCCAAACGGAGTTGGCGATCCGGATCTCGCTCGGCGCAACGACGGCACGACTGGCACGCCGGTTCATGATGGAGGGCGCCCTGCTGGCGGCGGCGGGCGGTGTTTTCGGGGTGCTGCTCGCCATGGGGGGCACTCAGATCCTGGTGTCCGCTCTGCCTGCGGGTCTTGATCTTCCTCGAGCCGGGCAGATTGGGATCGACCTTCGAGTCCTGGTCTTCGCGTTCTTCCTGACAACGGTCACGGCCATCGTCTTCGGGCTGGTTCCGTCGGTGACCTCCATCCGATCGGTGCCGCAAGCGGCGCTCCGGGAGGCCACACGCGGCTCCTCGCCCGGCACGAGTCGGAACCGCCTCCGCAGCACGCTGATCGTCTCGGAGGTGGCGCTCGCGGTGGTCCTCCTCTCGGCCGCCGGCCTGCTCGGTCGCAGCTTCTGGGAGCTGCACCGGGTGGATCCTGGATTTCGCGCCGACCGTGTCCTCACGATGCGCACCACGCTTCCTGAATCCCGCTATGACACCGACGAGCGCATCCGGGCCTTCGGCGGCGAGCTGTTGGAGCGCATCGAGCGTCTGCCGGGGGTCCTGGCCGTCGGCTCCGCGAACTACTTGCCCATGAGCCGCTTCGGTGCGGCCGCCCGTTTCGAGATCGAAGGACGTCCCGAAGCGCGTCTCGAGGACCAGAAGTTCTCCTGGCGCAGCGTTGTCGGAGGGCGCTACTTCGAAGCGATGAGGATTCCACTGCTTCGCGGACGCCTTCCCAGCGGTGCCGACGGCGAGAAGGCCCAACCCGTCGTCCTCATCGACGACGAGCTGGCGCGCCGCTACTGGCCGGGCGAGAGTCCGATCGGCGCACGTATCGCCTGGCGCAGGGGTGAGGAACGGCTCTCAGGTGAAATCATCGGCGTGGTCGGGAGCGTGCGGTGGGGCGGAATGGCCTCGGGTTCCCAGGCGACGACGTATTTCTGGTTTCCCCAAGAGCCGGGCAGACAACTGACGATCGTCGCGCGCACCCTTGCGGATCCACTGGTCATCGCCCGCGCCATCGCGGCCCAGGTGGGAGAGATTGACCCAAACCAGCCGGTCACGGACGTTCAGGCGATGCGGGACTTCGTCGCGGCCGACCTCGCGAGACCGCGCTTGACGATGCTGCTCTTGGGCAGCTTCGCCACCGCCGCCCTGTTTCTGGCCGCGATCGGGCTCTACGGCGTGATTGCGTTCGCCGCTGCGCAACGGACGCAGGAAATCGGTATCCGCATGGCACTTGGCGCGCGGCGCAGCGATGTGGTTCGACTGGTGATGCAGCGCGGCATGCGGCTCACGGGAACGGGACTCGCGATCGGGATCGCGGCGGCGCTGGCGATGGGACGTGTCGTGGCCGGCCTGCTCTACGGCATCACGCCCACCGACCCGGTCACTCTCGTGGCGGCGGCATTGTTGCTGGCCTCGATCGCAACCATTGCTACGTACCTTCCGGCCCGCCGGGCGGCCATGCTGGATCCGATGGTGGCGTTGCGGGCCGACTAAGCACGTCTCAGGAATCGATGGTGAGAACGTCATTCATCCGATCCGTCCAAGTGAGGTACTTCCCATGAGGCGTGTTCCCGTCTGGATGGTACGACTGGGAAGTTTCTTCGGGAAGACGCAACGGGACCGGGCGTTGGATGACGAACTCCTTAGCCATCTTCATCTCCACATCGAGGAAAACATTCGCGCCGGGATGACCCCTGGTAAAGCGCGTCGTGACGCGTTCATAGCGCTTGGCGGTCTTGATGCAACCAGGGAGCACTACCGCAGCCGGCGCGGATTGCCATGGCTTGAAGAGCTGTTTCAGGATTTGCGGTATGCCACCCGGGTCCTAGGACGCGCTCCAGTGTTCACGCTCACTGCGGTTGTCTCCCTGATGCTGGGCATCGGTGCCAATACGCTGATTTTCAGCATCGTGAACGCCCTGGTGTTCCGACCACTTCCCGCGGCGCAACCTGAGGAGCTCGTGTTCCTGCAGCGCGTCGGTGGAGGCGGGTTTCCCACGTTCTCGTTTCCGGTGTATCGAGACCTGCGCGCGCAGAACGCGACGTTTGACGACCTCGTCGGCTACCGGATGTCGCCGATGGAGGTCGAAACGACTGAAGGACCGGCTCGGACCTGGGGCTATCTCGCCACCGGCAATTATTTCGACGTGCTTGGCGTCAGGCCGCGGCTTGGACGATTCTTTCACGAAGCTGACGACCGAGCACCTCGCGCCTCGCCGTTTGCGGTACTCAGTTTTGACTACTGGAACCGCGCATTCGCCGCAGACCCGTCGATTGTCGGGTCGACGATCCAACCACCTTTACGAGGCCGTGGACAGCGGCCACGCCGATGACGAAGATCGCTGGCCCGCTATACGAGTATGCGTGTCATGAAGGAAATTACGCGATGTCTGGGATACTCTCGGGTGCCCGCGCCGAGGAGAAAACCGGGGCGGGGAAGGCGCAGGTCCCACAGCCGCGCTAAGTGCGCCGGGGCTGACGGGAAGGATAGCTGCGGCGGACTCCTGGCTGCTCCACGCCCAATGCAACCTCAACCTTAAAGTCGCTTGGAGACGCGGGGCTGTCGGGAGCCGCCTACTTGGGTTCCGCGAAGACGATCTGGTTGCCATCGGGATCGTTCACGATCGCGGTGTCCACTGTCTCCGCGCGGTTCGGCGCGCTCGCCTCGATCCCTGCCGCCTTTAGGTTTTTGAGCCGCTCATCGAGGTTGTCGACGATCATTATCATAGAGGCTTTGCCAGCACGGCCCTTGTCGGCGAACACCTGCACCGTCCCGCCGCCACCGAAGCTGTACTCGGCGACCTCAGCCATCGGCCGTTGAGCCTCTTTGGCCGATTAGCTTCGTATACCAGGCGACCGCTTTTTCGAGATCCGCGACGGCCACGCCAGCCACAACATGCTTGATCGTCATGGTCTATCCTTCGCTATTTTCCCGCAAAGTCGCTCGGTATTCGAGATTCGGATACCAGCCCGGGTTGTTATGCCCTTCAGAGCATTCTGGTGTCAGCTTAAGGATGAGCTGCCGCGGCTTCCCTGATCGCTTCAGGGCCGTCCGACTGGTCCTTAATGAGGGCGGGCGTGTCGCGGGCGTGTCGCGCGTCATCTGGGCTTGACGGAGTCGTCGCTCCGCAACTGGGTGGAGCAGACCCGAGCGGATCGAACGAAGGGCAAGACCGGCCTCGGCTACGATGCGGGTGCCCCAGGCTACGATGCGGTGCTCTTTCCCTTCCCCGCCCTATTGCTCCTCCGCCCGGTAGCGTCAAGTTTGAAATGGCGGCGTGCTTCGCGGCCAACGTTGCGTCGGCAAGCTTCGACCGCGCGAAGGGCTGAGATCGCGTTCTCATCCGTGAGAAATTCGACCCCGCTGATGTACTGTGTCGAGCCTCCGGGCCCGCTGCTGCACATGGTGCGAACGATTCGCGCGGGCATCTTGAGCGGTGCGCCCACGGCTGGCGTCAGCAGAAAATCATGAATGACGCCGACTGGGAGCGACGTGCTGGTCTGCATCGCGAATCCACCCGCACTCATATCGAGCACCGAAATAGACACCTCAGGGTTGGAGGTGTGACCGCGCATGACGCCGACAAGCTCGATTCTCGGGTGTCGGCGTCGTTCCGCGCCGCCAGAGTGCGCCTTCCGTCGCGACTCACCATCGGCCATGGATCCCCCTGCTCTGTGTCGCCTGCAATCGAAGCGCAGACCGACACCGTATCGTGAGCCTTCCGCGATCGCTGTGCTGAATCGCACAACCACAACTCTTGAACGAGTCGGCGCTTTGAGGCGATGATGGCCTCCGCCACTTCAACGACGTCTGCTCGGCGGCCCGTTCAAGTCACCCCATGCGCCGACGCTGTGGGGCCTACCGATTGGGTTGACATCGGCGACACCGTCGGCCGCGCTAGTCTACGTAGGGGAAGGCGTTTTCGGTGGGCGGCATTGCTTTGTTCTAAGGAACGCGGAAACCGCGACAGTGATAGCCAGCGGCACCACCACGGGGCCAATCAGACCTATGCCTCGATTGTCCCATAGTCGTTGCATTGCCTCACCGCCGAAGATGAGCGCCGTGGCGAGCCTGGCGGCGCCTGATCCAAGCGCGGTAGCAGCAACCCCAAGTAGATGCCATTTCCGATCGACATGAAGCTTGCCGGAGGTCCTATTAAGAATTCCCCACACAATCAGGTGCAAGATCACCACTATTGCGAGAGCTTCGATCGCAAAATGAAATAGTAGGTTGATCATTCTTGCCCCGACCGCGTGCTGTGTCCCCTACGTGGTCCGAAGGAAACTGCCATATCAGACAGATTTCTATAAATCCTTTATTTTGAATTGTTTAGATGGTGGCGAGGGACAGAATCGAACTGTCGACACTACGATTTTCAGTCGTATGCTCTACCAACTGAGCTACCTCGCCACGCCGGGAGAGCGTGCGGCGCAAGTGGGCACCTGTGCCGTAAGAGACGCCGATCATAACACGCGGTTCCGCCGGCGACGAACGGCCGAACAGCGCGCGGCAACTGACGCGGCGAGACGCCGCAGACCCGCGCCGGCTGCTGGGAAATTCTGACTGAACGCGGCCAACCATGTCGAGAGGCGGACGCTTCCACAGCAACCAAAGGTCCGCTGACGGTCGCCAATTGAGAGGGTGCCTGCAACCCGGTCCTGAGGCGGACACTCCCACCGCAACCAGAGGGCGCCGCGCACAACGATCGCCAATTGACAGGGCTGTCTGCAACCGGCGCGACCGGCGGCCAACAGGCTTGCCCACATAAAACCCGGCGACGAGGCGCGCGACACGCTCATCCGCGATCACCGAATCGCCGTCTTCCACGCCCATTGGCGATGATGCCGCCCGCCGGCCCGCGGATTGCCGAACGACAACGCCGCCTTCCTGCCCCCTGGCGCGTGGCCATGATGATGAACTTGTGGCTATTAGGCGCGCGACACAGAATGCCTCGTCACTGGCCGTCACAGCGCCCGCTCGCACGCCCAACTTCTCGACGGACGCGATCGCGCACGCATTGCGAATGGCGGACCTTGACGTTCACCATCCATGACCGCCGCTCCCGAGCCCGGCGACCCGAAAGCGTCACACGGTTTTTCACGTTCGACGCCGGTATGCCACCGCTCGCACGCCCTGCTTCTCGACGGACGCGATCGAGCACGCATTGCGACTGGGCGGATCCCTCGACTCAGCCGTCGAAGACCGCCCGGCCACGCTGTCCGGCTGCCCGAAGCGGTCCAAAGGCGGCCACAGGGTTTTCACCTTCGCGTAGCCGAGAGCCTTACAAAGACAGGCTGACACTTCTTCGTGCTGCACGGGTTTCTTCGTGCTACCGCCTGGCAGGTCCACCTGCTTCATCCCCGTCTTCGTGACACACGATGGTGAGAACGTGCCTTAGACAGCTTTCAGGCCGGGGCCGCCTCTGCCTCGCGCGCGTCGCGCGTGAGACCGAGCTCGCGGCGCACCCGCTCCTCGATCGCTTTGTAGACGTCGGGATTGTCCTTCAGGAACTGCTTGGCGTTCTCCCGCCCCTGGCCGAGACGCTCGCCGCCGTAGGCGAACCAGGCGCCGCTCTTCTCGATGATCCGCTTGTCAACCCCCAGATCCAGCAGGTCGCCCGCCTTCGAAATGCCCTCGCCATACATGATGTCGAACTCGGCCTCGCGGAAGGGAGGCGCCACCTTGTTCTTCACCACCTTCACCCGCGTCCGCCCGCCGACGACCGCGTCGCCGTCCTTGATGCTCGCGATCCGCCGGATATCCATGCGCACCGACGCATAGAACTTCAGCGCCCGCCCGCCGGTGGTGGTTTCCGGATTGCCGAACATGACGCCGATTTTTTCACGCAGCTGGTTGATGAAGATGAGGCAGGTCTTCGACTTCGAGACCGCGCCGGTGAGCTTGCGAAGCGCCTGCGACATCAGCCGGGCCTGCAGGCCCATTTGCGCTTCGCCCATCTCGCCTTCGATTTCCGCCTTCGGCACCAGCGCCGCCACCGAGTCGACCACCACGACGTCGACGCCGTTCGATCGCACCAGCACTTCCACGATCTCGAGCGCCTGTTCGCCGTTGTCGGGCTGCGACACCAGCAGGTTGTCCACGTCGACCCCCAGCTTCTGCGCGTAGGCGGCGTCGAGCGCATGTTCGGCGTCGACGAACGCCGCCATGCCCCCGAGCTTCTGCGCTTCGGCGATCACCTGCAGCGCCAGCGTGGTCTTGCCCGACGATTCCGGGCCGTAGATCTCGACCACCCGGCCGCGGGGGACACCCCCCACCCCGAGCGCGAAGTCGATGCTGATGGCCCCGGTCGGAATGGCGTCGATCGGCTGGATCGCCCCCTTCTGCCCGAGCCGCATGATCGACCCCTTGCCGAACTGCTTCTCGATCTGGCCGACGGCAAGGTCTACCGCCTTGATGCGCTCACGATCCTGCCGCTCGTCGCGGTCGATTCTGTCTGCAAGTCTCTCTGGCGGCATTGATGCTCCTTGCGCCCGCACGGAACGGCGAGCGCCGTGTTGGTCTCTCAGGTGTCTACCTGGAAGCCCGGGTATTCTAGAATTGTGCCTGGGCGAAAGTCAAGCCGAAAATTTGTCTTCAGCGACGTAAAACAGCAACAGAGTCAACGATTTGCACACATCTTAGACTTTCGCCCCAGACAGCCTGATGCGCAGGATCTGCCATCATAAGGCGTCCCATGCCTAGCCCCATTGGCCACGCCCTCGCCGGCCTCACGGTTTCGTGGCTCGGAGGACGACACACCATCTCGAACGGGCCCCGGCTGGCATCCCCGCTCGTTTTCGCCTGCATAGCCGCCGCGGTGCTCCCGGACCTCGACCTCGTTTTTTCCTCGTTTCACCGGGGCCTGACCCACAGCATCGGTTTCAGTGTCCTGATCATGATTGTCGCCGCCGGGGTGACAGGGTGGGTCACAGGCCGAATCCTGTGGCGGGAGGCCGTTGTCGTCGGCGCCGCGCACGCATCACACCTCGTGCTCGACTGGCTGGGGGCCGACCGGCTCGCGCCTCTCGGTTTGCAGGCGCTCTGGCCGTTCAGTCACGACTACTACATTTCGAACTGGGACCTGTTTCTGTCGACCCAACGGCGGGACCCGCTTTCCATCCGGGCGTTTGGCATCAACGCCCGTGCGGCGCTCCGGGAGATGGCGGTGATGGGCCCAATCGCCGCTGCCGCCTGGATGCTCAGGCGTAGACGTAGAAGCCGCGCCCGGTCTTCCGGCCCAGATGCCCGGCGGCGACCATCCGGCGCAGCAGGGGACAGGGGCGGTACTTCGGATCGCCCAGTCCCTCGTGCAACACGTTCAGAATAGCCAGGCAGATGTCGAGGCCGATGAAATCCGCCAGCGTGAGCGGTCCCATCGGGTGGTTCATCCCGCCCCTCATCACCGCGTCAATCGCTTCGGGTGTCCCCACTCCTTCCATCACCGCGTAGAACGCCTCGTTCAGCATCGGCATCAGGATGCGGTTGGCGATGAACCCGGGGTAGTCGGCCGCTTCCACCCCGGTCTTGCCCAGGCGCACACAGAGGTCGGCCGCCGTCCGCATCGTGTCGTCCGAGGTCGCCTGCCCGCGGATCAGCTCCACCA
The DNA here is from genome assembly GCA_009380045.1 of Luteitalea sp. Taxonomy (GTDB): domain Bacteria; phylum Acidobacteriota; class Vicinamibacteria; order Vicinamibacterales; family CAVVIG01; genus WHSN01. Next base: position 10,234 of record WHSN01000074.1, on the reverse strand, counting down.
ACGCCATCAACGGCACCGGATTCATGAAGTGCACGCCCAGCACCTGCTCCGGACGACGAGTCGCCGCCCCGAGGACGGTGATCGAAATCGACGAAGTGTTGGAGGCGAGAATCGCCGACGGGCCGGCGATCGCGTCGAGCTGACCGAACAACGTCCGTTTCGCCGCCTCTTGCTCGACGATGGCCTCGACGATGAAGTCGGCGTCGGCGAGGCTGTCAATCGACGGGCTGAACGCAAGGCGGCCGAGAATCGCTTCACGGTCGGCCGCCGTGAGCTTTCCTTTTTCGACGAACCTGGCCAGGCTCTTCTCGATCGTCGCGAGCGCCCGATCGAGCATCGGCGGTGCCACGTCCACCAGCCTGACCTCGAACCCGGCTTGCGCGAACACCTGCGCAATGCCATTCCCCATCGTCCCCGCACCGACGACACCGACGATTTTGATCATTCGAAGGCCACGAATCACGAAGACACGAAAACCATCACGTTATCTTTCCGCTTCTTGTCGTTTCGCGACGATGCGCCAGCGGTCCACCCCGAGAAGAAACTGAACTTCGTGTTTTCGTGTTTTCGTGTTCTGATCTGTCACGGCTCGTGCGTTCGGGAGGGTCACGAGCGCTCCACGGCAAGCGCGACGCCGTTGCCGCCGCCGAGGCACAACGTGGCGATGCCGCGCTTCAAACTGCGGTGCCGCAGCGCGTAGAGCAGAGTCGTCAGCACGCGCGCGCCGCTCGAGCCGATCGCGTGGCCGAGGGCGACCGCGCCTCCATGCACATTCACCTTCTCCGGATCGATGCCGAGCTGGTTCAGGACGGCGACGGCCTGCACCGCGAACGCCTCGTTCAGCTCGAAAAGATCGACCTCACCAAGATCCCAATCGACCTTCCGCGCCAGACGCCTGACCGCCTCGACCGGCGTCATCAGCACGAACTTCGGTGCCAGGCCGCTCGTCGCCTGGCCGACAATCCGAGCCAGCGGGGTGACGCCGAGCGCGGGTGCGCGATCGGCTGACATCAGGACCAGCGCCGACGCACCATCGTTCACCGGCGGCGCATTGCCCGCCGTCACCGAGCCCTCCTTCTTGAACGCGGCCTTGAGGAGCGCGAGGCCCGCGGCTGTGGTGTCGGCGCGGATCGACTCATCGCGATCGACCATCAGGGTGGCGCCTCGTCGCTGAGGAATGGCGATCGGCAGGATCTCGTCCTTGAACAGCCCCTGCTCGGTTGCCAGCGCGGCTTTCGCATGGCTCCGAGCGGCGTACTCGTCCTGCGCTTCGCGGCTCACATGGTAGTGCTCGGCGATCACTTCGCCCGAGTGACCCATGTGGCACTGTTCGAACGCACACCACAACCCGTCGCGCACCATCGCGTCGACGATCTCGGCGTTCCCCATCCGCACGCCCTCCCGCACCCGCGGCAGGAGATAGGGACAGTTGCTCATCGACTCCATTCCGCCGGCAACCGCGATGTCGATGTCGCCGACGGCGATCCCTTGAGCCGCAAGCATCACCGCCTTCAACCCGGATCCGCAGACCTTGTTGATGGTCAGCGCGGCGACGTTGTTCGAGAGGCCGCCGTTCAACGCCGCCTGGCGGGCGGGGTTCTGGCCCTGGCCCGCGCCGACGACGTTCCCCATGATGCACTCGTCGACGCTCGCCGGATCGATTCCGGCGCGTCGGACCGCCTCGGCCACCACCAGCGCGCCGAGCTGGGGAGCGGTGAACGCCTTGAGCGCTCCCAGGAACTTGCCCGTCGGCGTGCGCACGGCGCTCGCGATGATCACGTCACGCACGGATGACGATCTCCCGGATCACGTCGGCGCCGAGGAGCCACTGCATCCGTTGAAGAATCACTGGCGACGACCGGGACAGCTCGGCCGACCACTGCCGGCTGGAGGCGTCGACGAGCAGCACCTGGTTCTCCAGCCGTACGGCGCTGACCCGCTGCACCGCCGGCCCCACCGCCGTTCGCCAGGCGAAATCGACCTTGCCGGGCGAAAGGGGAGACGCCCGCAGAAGCTCCGCGACAGCGCCGGGAATGACTCGAGCGATCGGCAGCACGGCGTTCGATCTTATCATTCGCTCATGCGCCTCATTCTCGCGTCGGCGTCGCCCCGGCGCGCCGAGCTCCTCGCACAGGCTGGCTATCTGTTCGAGACCTGCGCGGCAGACATCGACGAGCGTGTGCGGCGAGGAGAACCGCCCGATGCGTACGTGCGAAGGCTCGCGAGCGAGAAGTCGGCCGCCGTTGCGGCGTCGTCGGCGACCGACGATGCCGATCGCGGCGACGTGCTCGTCCTCGCGGCGGACACCGCCGTCGTCGTCGGGGGGAAGATCCTGGGAAAACCCGGCGACGATCGTCAGGCCGCCGCCATGCTGCGGCGGCTGGCCGGCCGGCACCACGAGGTGCTCAGCGGAGTGAGCCTGCGCCGCGGCGCCACGGAAACCGGCCGAGTCGAGAAGACGACGGTGTGGATGACGCCGCTCAGTGCGGACGAGCTCGCCTGGTACGTGTCAACGGGAGAGGGACGCGACAAAGCCGGGGCGTACGCGATACAGGGTGTGGCCTCACGATTCATTCCTCGCATTGATGGGTCGTATTCGAACGTCGTCGGTCTTCCGGTCGCGCTGGTGCACGAGTTGATCCGGGATGTGTGCGACGGCGCCGTTCCTGTCTTGCATCGGGCTCCCCAGTAGGACTATTCTGAACAGGTCGCTTTCCCGGAAGTCCTTATGACACACCGATATATAAAAATAGGTATCACCGCTGTGGTTCTCGTTCTCGCCTTCGCGGGCCTGCTGTGGTCCACGCTCCGGGAAGGGACCGAATACTACAAGCATGTCGATGAGGTGCTCACCAGTCCCCAGGACTGGGAGGGAAAGCGCCTGCAGCTTCACGGCTTCGTGGTCACCAAGTCGATTCTGGTGAAGCCCGAGACTCTCGAATACAAGTTCCAGGTGCAGAACAACGGGAAGATCATCCACGCCTCGTACAAGGGCGTCGTGCCCGACACCTTCAAGGATCGGCCCGGCGAAGAAGCCGAGGTGGTGCTGAAGGGACGACTCACGTCCGAAGGCGGGTTCCACGTCGACCCGAACGGCATCATGGCGAAATGCCCCTCGAAGTACGAGGCGGCGAAGAAAGTGGGCTAGATGGCCTCGCTCGGCTCATTTCTCCTCCTCGCGTCCTTCGTCGTCTGCAGCTACGCCGCCGTCGTGTCGGTGGTTGGCGCACGGCGGCGGTCTCACGGGCTGATCGAGAGCGGCGTCGGCGCCTTCTACCTGGTGTGCGCACTCATGACGGTCGCCTCGGCCGTGATGATCAACGCGTTCCTGACCGACGATTTCTCGATCAAGTACGTCTCGCGTTACTCCGACAGCGTCCAGCCGCTCTTCTACAAGATCACCTCGTACTGGGGCGGGCTCGACGGCTCGATCATGTTCTGGGTGTTCCTGCTGTCGGTGTTCGGCAGCCTCGCCGTGTACGTGAACCGCGAACGCCACCGCGAGCTCATACCGTACGTGGTCGCCACCATCGCGCTGGTGCAGATGTTCTTCCTGTATCTGATGGTCGCGCACAAGAATCCGTTCACCACCTACCTGACGAACGTTCCGACGGAGGGCGACGGGCTGAATCCGCTCCTCCAGAACTACTGGATGGTGATCCATCCACCATCGCTGTATACCGGCTTTGTCGGGATGACGATTCCCTTTGCCTTCTGTATCGCGGCGCTCGCGACCGGTCATCTGGACGACTCGTGGCTCCGCGCCGTCCGCCGTTGGACGATGGGCGCCTGGCTGTTCCTCTCGCTCGGGCTCACGCTCGGCATGATCTGGGCGTACGAAGAGCTCGGCTGGGGCGGCTATTGGGCCTGGGATCCGGTGGAGAACGCCGCGCTGCTGCCATGGTTCACCGCCACCGCCTTCCTGCACTCGGTGATGGTGCAGGAGCGGCGCAGCATGCTCCGGATCTGGAACGTCACGCTGGTGATCGTCACGTTCTTCCTCACCATCTTCGGCACTTTCATGACGCGTTCGGGCGTCGTGCAATCGGTGCACGCGTTTGGCGAAGATCCGGTTCTGGCGAAGCTGTTCGGCGTCTTCATGGTCCTGATCCTCACCATCAGCTTCGGTCTGGTGATCTATCGGCTGCCGCTCCTGCGCTCGCGCAACGAGCTCGACTCGTGGCTGTCGCGCGAGGCGGCGTTCATGGCGAACAACTGGATTCTGCTGTTCTCGGCCTTCTTCGTCCTGTTCGCGACCATGTTCCCGACGTTGAGCGAGGCGATCACCGGCACGCGCCTCACCGTGGCGGCGCCGTTCTACAACAAGTGGATGGCGCCGATTGGCATGATCCTCTTGTTCCTCACCGGTGTCGGACCGCTGCTGGCGTGGCGAAAATCGACGATCGGCTCGCTTCGAGAATCGTTTCTCTGGCCGACGTTGTCGGGGCTGGTGACGCTGGTGGCGCTGAAGGCCCTCGGGCTCGAAATCTGGGCGTCGGGCCTGTGCTTCGCGCTGTGCGCGTTCGTTGGCGGGACGATGACACAGGAGTACGTGCGCGGCGCCAATATCCGGCGGAAGAATTCCGGAACCGACTTTTTCACCGCGCTCGTCGGGCTCGTCGGCCGCAACAAGCGCCGGTATGGCGGCTACATCGTACACCTCGGCATCGTGCTGATGTTTCTCGGCTTTGCCGGCAGTGCCTACAAGCTGGACGAGCAGGTGGCGCTGAAACAGGGAGCGGAGGTGACCGTCGGCAAATATACCCTGCGGAACGACGGCATCAAGGTGTACGACGATGGCCAGAAGCAGATGACCACGGCCTACATCAGCGTGTTCCAGAACGGGAAGCAGGTCGACGCGCTGTATCCCGCGAAGTGGGTGTTCCGTGGCCACGAAGGGGAGCCGACGACTGAAGTCGGCATCCGGCGGACGATCGCCGAAGACCTCTACGTGGTGATGCCGTCCAACGATCCCGCGACGCTGGCGAGCCAGGTGGCGCCGCTCGAGATCGTGATCAATCCGCTGGTCAACTGGATCTGGCTGGGATTCGGCGTCCTGGCCCTGGGCACCGGCATTGCCATGCTGCCCGAGCGCGCCTACTCGTTCGCGGTCGCGAAAATGCCCACTGATGCCGCGAGCGCGGCCGGGGCGCTGCTCCTGGCGATGGTCGTTGGCGGCGGCGTCACGCTCTCTGCCCAGGAAGGAATGCCGGCGCCACAGGCGGGCGTGGACACGCAGACCTCCTACTACGCGCGGACGGAGCTCGAGAAGAGACTTCAGCACGAAATCGTCTGCACGTGCGGCACGTGCGGTCATGCGAACCTTGCCGAGTGCCGCAAGGACCCCTGCGCGACGTCCCACGAGATGCGCGGCCAGCTCGCGGCGCTGATCGACGAAGGCAAGTCGCACGACGACATCATCCAGGCGTTCGTCACCAGGTACGGCAACGAGGAGATGCTCGGCGTTCCCATGGATCGCGGGTTCCGGCGGCTCGTGTGGCTGCTGCCGCTGTCAGTAGGAGCCGTCGCCGCAGCGGTGGTGGGGGTGGTCGCTCGCCGCTGGTCGCGCAAACGAGGCGACGAATCGTCCGATTCGAGCGCCTCCGCCGAACCCGAACTCGACGCCCGTCTCGACGATGAGCTCAGAAACCTCGACTGAGAACGTGCGGCGCGGGCCGGACTCCCGCAACACCAGCAGCGCCGTCGTTCCCGCCAAGAGTGCCGCCGGGAAGAGTGGTCGCTTCCAGGCGGATCGGGGCGCCGGTCTCTCAGGGGCGGGCGCGGATCCGGGTCTGCAACCGTGGCAGTTCTTCGTCCTGGCGGCGCTCGGATGTGCCACAGCCGTCACCTTTCTTGTTCGCAGTCAGGGTGTCACCGTGGTGATACTGCTGAGCGTTCTGATGGGCGCCGCGGCGCTCGTCGGCCTTGCGATGCTCCGCACGGTCCGACCACTCATCACCGGCGGCGAGGATCGGACGGTCGTCATTGGCCATCGAACGCGCACCGCCCTGGAGCGGGAAAAGGCGCTGACGCTCCGCACCATCAAGGAGCTCGAGTTCGATCGTGCGATGGGGAAGGTGTCGGAGGAAGACTTCCGCGAGATGACCGGGAAGCTGCGATCCCGAGCCACCCGTCTGATACGCCAGCTCGACGCCAGCGCCGGATACCGGACAGTCATCGAACGCGAGCTGACGACGCGTCTCGGCGACAGCAAGGACGACGGATCCGACACGGCCGGGCAGCGGACCCGCCCAGATGGACGAGTCTGTGCAGGCTGCTCGACATCGAACGACGCCGACGCGCGCTTCTGCAAGAGCTGCGGAGCGAAGCTGTGACCCCACAGGGCCTCTTTCGTGCCGTGTTGTGTGCCCTGCGGCGTATGCGCCAGAGCGTTTCTGTCTTGCCCCTTTGTGCGGTCGCTGCCCTCTGTGCGCTCCATGGCTTGGTCACCGTGACCGCGCAGATCCAGATGCCCGATGCGCGGGAGATGTCGGGCATTCCCAGGCCGGTGACAGATCTTCCTGACGGCGTTCTGTCGGTCCGCCTCATTCGCGGGGATCTGTCCAACAACATCGCCGGCCATCCGGTGGAGCTCCACTTTGGCGGCCAGGTGCGTACGGTCAACACCGATGCATCCGGTCGCGCCGAGTTCCGGGATATCCCGCCCGGCACGACCGTTCAGGCGGTGTCGGTGGTCGACGGCGAGCGGTTGGAGTCCCAGGCCTTCCCGGTGCAAGCGCAGGGCGGCATCCGGCTGCTCCTGGTCGCGACCGACAGGGAAAAAGAAAAACAGAAGCAGGCGGAAGCCGCCGCGCCGGCCGTCAGCGGGCAAGTGGTGATTGGCGGCGAGTCGCGAATCATCATCGAGCACAACGAGGAAAGCGTCGAGGTGTATTACCTTCTCGACGTCGCGAACACCGCGCGCGCGCCGGTGAACCCTTCAACTCCGTTCGTCGTGGAGATGCCGCCAGAGGCGGTAGGCACGAGCCTTCTCGAAGGATCGTCGCCTCTCGCGACGGCGGCCGGCAGGCGTGTCACGGTGTCGGGTCCTTTTCCGCCCGGCCGAACGCTGGTACAGATCGGCACGCAGCTTCCGGTTACCGGCGGCACGATGGAGATCGCCCAGACGTTCCCGGCCGTCCTCGATCACGTGGCGCTCATCATCACGAAGGTCGGAGACATGCGGCTCGAGTCGGCGCAGATCGATCGCCAGCAGGACATGCCGGCAAACGGCCGGCTGTACATCGCGGCCGCCGGCGGCGCCGTGGCTGCGGGGCAGCCACTCACGCTCACGCTCACCGGCCTCCCGCATCACAGCGTGATCCCGCGGCGCCTCGCGGTCTCGCTGGCCGTCGCGATTGCCATCGCCGGGGCATGGCTGGCGATGCGGTCCACGGATCCCGGCGAGCAGCTGGCCGAGCGAAAGCGCTTGATCGCGAGGCGCGAGAAGCTCTTTCAAGATCTCGTCCGACTGGAGAACGAGCATCGCCGCGGCCGGATCGAAGACGGGCGATACCAGGGACGGCGCGAAGAACTGCTCGCCTCGCTCGAGCTGATCTACGGCGCCCTCGACAGCGACGACACGACCCCTGAGCCGGCCCATCGCGCGGCCGTCACCGCGCCGCTCGACCAGCTCAGGGCGTCCTGAGCGTGAGCCCGCAGGCCCGGCCGCGTGAGCTTTGATTTCGACCGCGTCGAGCTCGCTGACGTCTCACGCCATTTCGGCCGCCGCCGGGCGGTGTCCCATGTGTCTCTGACGCTCCACGCCGGCGACATCGTCGGTCTCCTCGGCCCGAACGGCGCCGGAAAGTCGACCCTCATCGGGATGATGGCGACGCTGGTCACGCCATCGAGCGGCACCATCACCTACGGCGGCACACCCGGAGTGCGGGACGGCGCTTCCATTCGCGCACGAATCGGCGTGCTCGCGCACGAGCTGCACCTGTACCCCGAGCTCAGCGCCCGGCAGAACCTGGATTTCTTCGCCAGGCTGCACGGGATGCGGCCGGCAACCGTCGTCAACGACGCGCTGGCTGGAGCAGGGCTGACCGATCGATCCGACGATGCGGTCTCGTCGTTTTCGCGGGGGATGCGCCAACGGCTGGCACTCGAGCGGACGCTCATCCATGCCCCTCGCCTCGTGCTGCTCGATGAGCCGTTCACCGGGCTCGACGACCGCGCCGTGCGGATCGTCTCGGACCGGCTGCGCGCCCTCGCGGCGGCCGGGGGAATCGTGCTGGTGGCGACCCACGACCTCGACGTTGCCGACGGCCTCATCTCCCGGATGGCCATCGTGCGGAGTGGCCGCCTGTTGTCCGACGCGGCGGCCTCGTCCGGGCTTCGGCGACAGTATCGTGCGCTCGTGGAGGGCGCCTGATGTTCTTCCGCATCGCCCTCCTCGTGCTGAAGAAGGACTTCGCGATCGAGCTGAAAAGCTACGAGATTCTCTCGACGACCGCGTTTTTCGCGGTGTCGTGCGTGGCGATCTTCTCGTTCGCCTTCGTGAAGGAAGGCCAGGCGGTCGAGGATGCGGCGGCCGGGATACTGTGGATCGCGATCGCGTTCGCCGGGACCCTCGCCCTGGGCAGAACGTTCGAGCGGGAGCGGTACGGCGAAACGCTGAAGGCGTTGCTGCTGGCGCCGGCGCCGCGTCCGGCGATTTACCTCGGCAAGCTCCTGGGCATCGTCATGCTGCTGTTCGCGACCGAAGTGCTGCTCGTGCCGATGGTGGCGTTTCTGTTCAACGCACCGCTGTTCGATCGTCCGGTGCTGCTCCTGGCGCTCCTGGCGCTCGGCACCATCGGGTACGCAGCGGTCGGGACGCTCTTCGCGGCCATGCTGGTACGGGCGCGGACCAGGGACGTGATGCTGCCGATCCTGTTGTATCCGATTACCATACCGGTAATCATTGCCGGCGTTCGCGGCACGTCAGCGCTGCTGCAGTCGCCGCCGGACGAACCGATGGCGACACTCTGGATCGCGCTGCTGGGGTTTTTCGACGTCGTCTTCGTGACGTTGTCGTTGTGGACGTTCGAGCCGCTGATGACTGAATAGGGCAGGTGGTTATGCAGAGACTCTTCATTCCGGTGCTCATTCTCACGGCAGCGATGTTCGCGTACTCGCCTGTCGCGATCGCCAGCGCGCCATACGAGTCGACGATGCTGCTGGTGCAGAAGATTTTCTACTATCACTTCCCGGCCTGGATGGCGCTGACGGCCGCCGTCACCGTGTGCTTCGTCTCGAGCGGCATCTATCTCTTCAAGGGCCATGCCTGGGCCGATCGCCTGGGATTTGCCGCCGCGGAAGTGACGGTGATCTTCGGCATGTTCGGCCTGGTCAGCGGTTCGGTGTGGGGACGAAAAGCCTGGGGCGTGTGGTGGCAGTGGGACGCCCGGCTGACGATGGCCTTCCTGCTCGAGCTGATCTTCATCGGCTACCTGCTGGTGCGGAAGTATGGGGGGCCGGGGTCGGAGAAGCTTGCCGCCGCAATGGGCATTTTCGGCGGAGCGACGGCGCCGTTCGTCTACAAGTCGGTGGACTGGTGGCGCACCATTCACCCGAAAACGAGCGTCATGGCGTCGCTCGGCGAAACCTCGCCCGAGATGTGGTACGTCGTCTGGTTCTGCACCGCGATTTTCCTGATGTTGTCGGGGCTCCTGCTCGCGGCGCGGATGCGTCTGGAGACGCTGCGCGCCGGGCTCGATCGCCTGTATCTCGCAGCCGAGGACTGAACCATGGTTCGCCGACTCCTCACCACCGCTCTTTCAGTTGTCCTCACCGCCGCGCCGGCTCTGGCGCTGCAGCCGCCGCCGGCGCCGGACGGGTTCGTGCCGATCGACACGCTGCCACCCACCGAGCAGCTGCCGGCGGGCCCGTTTCTGGTCGGGGCATACGTGTTCTTCCTGCTGCTGATGATGTTCTATCTGTGGACCATCTGGCGGCGGCTCGCGAAGGTGGAGTCCGAGATGCGGGAATTGGAACGCCGGACAGAGAGGGGACAGGCGCGGTGACAGCCGGGCACTTCATCTTCATCCCGGCGGTGCTGCTGGTTGGCCTCGTCATCGGGTGGATCCTCGGATCGAGGTCGGCACGGGATGCGTTCGCGATCGAGCTGAAGCGCCGTGAGGAACGCGCGGCACGCAAGGCAGGTGAGCCGGGCAGGGCGGGTGGGGCCGTCCGGTAGAGGCGACCTACAGCAGATCGAAAGCGCCTAACGGCCCGACGACAGCCGCCG
>WHSN01000148.1 GCA_009380045.1 Luteitalea sp. | reverse complement strand
GCGCTCGTGATGTTCACCAGGCCGCCCAACGTGTTGCGGCCGAACAGCGCGCTCTGCGGACCGCGGACGAACTCAATCTGATTCACGTCAAGGAGCTCGATGCTCGACGAGTTGGCGCTCAGTTGCGGCACGCCGTCGATATAAGTGGTGATGCCAGGGTTGTTCGGACTCGAGATGATGCCGCGGAAGCGGGCATTGCTCAGTTTTCTCGCCGACCACTCGGTAAAGAAGGTATTCGGCGCATACACCGCGGCCTCACTGACGATGTGGATGCCGGCGCTGTCGATGGTCTCTTTCGACACGGCTGTGACGCCGACCGGAACCCGTTGCTTACCCTCCGGCTCCTTTTGGGCGGTGACCGTGACCGTTGGCAGGCGGAAACGGATGGCTGGATCATCCTGCGACGCGCTGCCCTGGCTGCCCCCTGACGATTGAGCCGTGATCAATCCGGGGACGAGCGCGACCGCAAGGATGCCAGCGAGACCCGCGACGTTGCGCCCGCGCCGTGTGATGCCGGGAACCTGGGAGATGAAGGCCGTCGATAGCCGGAACATGTGCGCCATTATGCATATGTCAGGGGTGGGCGCCAAACTCCTTTCGAAGGGGCTCCACGCAGCCCTCAAGGCGCCACTCGCAAAGGCGAAGCCGATGCCCCTCAATGCGTTGAAGCCTTCGAAACGACAGCGGCCGGTGATCACGATCATCGGCATCAATGATGCTATTTGATACACCTAAACTATTTGGGCCGACTGCAAGGCGGCCTTCGCAGAGCTGCCAGGGAGCCGCGATGACCTTCAGGATTCTCCGTATTGCCGAGTTCGTCCACCTGTTCCTCTTCGCGCTTGTGCTGGGCGTCTTCTGGGGAACATGGTTCAGTTTGAGTCGCTCTATCGGCTCCATCACGGCACCGACATTCCTCGAGGTCGGACACACCATGATTGGAAACCTCGGTGGGCCCATGGCCGTGCTGATGCCCGCAACCCTGCTGTCTGCTGTGCCAGTTCTGGTCGGATTCCATCGGCGCCATCGACGGGCGAGCTCCGCTTTCATGCTCGTTGGCGTGGGATTGTTGATCGTCGCGCTGATCATGACGCTGACCGTCAACGTCCCCATCGACTACGACATCGATCGGTGGACGGTCGAAACCCTGCCGCCCGACTGGGAGATGAGCCGAGACCGGTGGCAGCTCTACCACACAGCGCGTACGTTCGCGTGCCTGACGGGCTTCGGGTTCGCGCTTGCCGCGACGCTCTGGGCGTCAGAAGACAAGCGCGCTGGCGACGCATTGGTGTGACATGGACATCACGGATTCTCGTACGCCTCCCGCGCGTCGAATACTGCCGCTCCGAGCGCGCCAGTCACTTCTGACCGCTCACATCATGATGTCTGTCGCCCTGCTGGGCGATTCCGCCAGCTTCCCGGCAGTGGCGGTCCGACTATCTGGGGATGAACGAGCCGGCGGCGAGGCTGGAGCTCCTCCGCATCGTGAACATGTTCAGTCTCGTCTTTGGGATTCCGCTTAGCGTGGGCGCCCTCGTGAGCGGCATTGTCCACGGCATGGTACGAAGTGGGGCGTGGTCCGTTACCCGTGCGTGATGGGCAAATTGTTGCTGATCGTGTCTGTGATGCTGGTCGGCAGCGCCGCCATCGGTCCCGCGGAACGTGCGATGCTCGAGGGCCGGGGCGACGCCAGCGCGCAACTCGTCGCGGCGGCATCCAACGACGTGCTCACGCTCGCTGTCGCAACCGGACTTGGCGTCTTCAAGCCTGGACGGCCGTGGCGGTCGGCACGCATGACGCAAACGGCACGATCTATCAGCCGGGAACACAGGAGGCCGAAGGGGGGCAACCACGTCTCCCGGCGATGCGTCGTACCGGGAGGAAGCTGCGGAGGCCGAATGAGATCTCGACGGTTGGGCGCGGACGGGCCATCGGTGTTTCCTATCGGCCTGGGCTGTATGACCCTCGGAATCGCCGAGGTGACACGAGCAGCGTCCGTGACGAATCGACTCGCGCGGAGAGGTGCTGTTGCCGGCGCCCGCTACCACACCGCGATGGCACAGCTACTCGATGGCTGCCCTTCCCGCGACCACCGCCCTTCTGTGCGAATCGACCTACGGAGGTCTTGATGGAGAAACACGGGCCGATCGAACACGACAACGAAGGCGTTGCGGCGGAATGGCCTCCCGGGCCGGACGGCACGCACCTCGTCCTTTGGAACGCGCTCCGCAGAAGGTGCGGTTATCAGCGCCGTCTGAGCGGGCCGTAGCGACGCCAGACCACTCACGTTCTTGGATCGAGTTCTGACCGGGTAGAATCGGAGTGTTAGCTGTTCAGGCCTTCTATGTCTGCCATCGCTGCCAGCATCGCCCTGGCTCCTTTTGAGAACCTGTCGGGCGATCCGTCGCAGGACGTGCTGGCGCTGGGATTCGTGGAGGACGTTGCCTCCGCGCTTTCGCGCTTCGGTGCAATCGAAGTCGTGTACCCCCAGGCGTTCGCGGCAGCATCGCCAGGACGCAGTGGCAGCGACCCCACTGCGAACGCTTCCAACCTCCTGCGCGGCAGTGTCCGTCGAGCCGGCGACGTGATCCGCATTGCGGTCCAACTGCTCGACACCCACACGGGGCGCCAACTCTGGGCCGATCGCCACGACGTCACCGCTGGGACTCTGTTCGCGGTGCAGGACCAGATTGCGGAACAAATTGCCAGCGCGCTGAAGATCGGCGTCGATCGGTCCCGGTTGCGAGCGGCCCAGCGTGCGCCTCTGTCCAGTCTGGACACATACGACTGCTGGTTGCGAGGCTTCGAGTGTCTGAAGCGCGGGACTGTCGAGGCAGACGCCGAGGCACGCACCTATTTCGAACGCGCCCTCGAAGCCGATCCGTCGTACGGGCGCGCGTACGCGGGCCTCTCGCTGTCCCACTTCAACGAATGGAGCTGTCAGGCGTGGCAGAAGTGGGATGAGACCGAGCGCCTTGCGTACGACCACGCCAGTCGCGCGGCGGCCCTGGACGATGCCGACCCGATGGTCCAGGTGGTGCTGGGGCGGATTCTGCTGTATCGGCGGCGCTTCGATGAAGCCGCGTTTCACGTTGACCGGGCCCTCAGCCTCAATCCGAACGACACGGACGTGCTGGTCCACGGGGCGTTGTGTCGTGCCTATCTCGGCGATGGTGAGTCCGCGCTGGCGCTGGGCACGAAGGCCATGCGGCTTCATCCGGGCTTTCCCCCGTACTACACCGCGCCCGTAGGGTTGGCCCTCTTCGTCCTCGGGCGCGACGCTGAGGTACTTGCAGCCGGATCACAGACCCCCATCTCGACGTTCGTCGACATTCCGGCCTTCCTTGCGGCCTCGTGTGCGCTGGCCGGTGACCTCGATCGGGCGCGGTTCTATCTGAAAGAGTTCCTGTCGCAGCTCGGCGATCGCATCATCTACGGACGTGCACCGGATCCGGGCGAACCACTGCGGTGGTTGTTGCACGTGAACCCCTTTCGCCGAGCGCAGGATATCGATCGCCTCGAGCAGGGTCTCCGTCTCGCGGGGCTTGAAGAGGATCCCGATGAGAGCCGGCCCGAGGCCGTTGCGCGGCCCGTGGCCCAAGACCCCAACGTGGCGCGATTTCGCCGCGAGGGCGCGGTGTGGAGCCTGGAGTTCGACGGGCTTTCCGTCCAGCTCACTCATCAGAAGGGCTTCAGCGATCTGGCGCGGTTGCTCGATCGACCGGGAGTCGATGTGCATTGCCTCGAGTTGGCCGACCGGCCGGCCGAAACGACCGGTACCGCGCTGCAGCTCGATGAGCGAGCCCGCCGCGAGATTCAGGCGCGGGCCCGGGAACTGCAGCACGACATCGACCAGACCGAGGCCGCGCATGATCTCGCGCAGGCGGAACGGGCGCGTGAGGAGCTCGATCAGATCGTCGAGCTGTTGTCGGGTGCACTGGGGCTCGGCGGACGGTCACGCGCGCTGGGGAGCGCCGCCGAGCGGGCCCGGTCCGCGGTAACGTGGCGGATCCGCAGTGGCGTCAAGAAGATCGCCAAGGCTCATCCCCAGCTCGGGCGGCACCTGGAAAACGCGGTGCGCACGGGCACGTTCTGCATCTACCAGCCAGAGCGACCGGTCGAGTGGCGCTTCTAGCAGGCGGCCGCGTCGCGAGTCTCCTGCGACACGCCTGCGCGGCGGAAGACCTGCGAACCACCTCGTAGCGCCGCCTTACGGACTCGCCCGATCGGCCTCCCATCGTGAGGCTTGGCCTTACGCCCATAGGGTGATTAACGGAGACACCCTATGTGCCAGGTTGTTCAGACCAGCGAAGACGCGCTCACGACGCGCCTGCTCCAGGCCACGATTCACACACTCGAGCTCTACGGCATCTATCTCGGCAAGGAGCTCGGCCTCTACGAGGCGTTGAAATTCGAGCGTCGGATCACGCCGCCTGAGCTGGCGCGCACCGCCGGCATCGCCCCCCGCTACGCCCGCGAATGGCTCGAGCAGCAGGCGGTCGCGGGATTCCTGCGCGTCGAATCGACCACCGCACCGGCGGAGGCGCGGCGGTACTGGCTCCCGGCCGAACACACGAACGTCCTGATCGCCGAGGACCATCCTGCGCACCTTGCCCCGCTGGCGCAGATGGTCGCCGGCATCGGTGGGGCGCTTCAGCGGGTCGTCAACGCCTATCGCAGTGGCGGGGGCGTGGCGTATCCACACTTCGGTGCGGCGTTCCGCGCGGGGCAAGCCGGCATCAACCGGCCGGCGTTTCTGTCGGATTTGGTCGCGCGCTGGATTCCCGCGCTGCCGGACCTCCACAGCGCGCTGATGTCGACGCGCATGCGTGTGGCCGACGTCGGAAGCGGTGCCGGCTGGTCCACGCTGGCGATGGCCAAGGCATTTCCACAGGCCGAAGTCGTCGGCTTCGACGCGGACCCGGCGTCGGTGCACGATGCTCAACGGAATGCGGCCGCACACGGCGTCGCCGTCCGCTTCGAGATTCGCGACGCCGCGGCGGTGGCCGAGGACGGTCCGTTCGATCTCGTGCTCGTGCTGGAAGCCCTCCACGACATGGCACGACCGGACGAAGCGCTGCGGGCGATCCGGGAGGCCTTGGCGCCCGGCGGCAGTGTGCTCGTCGCCGACGAGAAGGTCGGCGATCACTTCCACGCGCCGGCGGACGACCTCGAGCGGCTCATGTACGGCTGGAGCATCGTCCATTGCCTCCCGGTCGCGATGGCGGAGCAGCCCACGGCGGCGATTGGGACCGTGATACGCGCGGCCACCGTGCAGGCCCTCGCTACGGCGGCGGGATTCCCGCGTGTCGAGGTTGTACCGGTCGACGGGGGCTTCTTCCGCCTGTGTCGGTTACGTGCGCAGTGAGTGTGTCCGGATGCTGCTCGTGGGAGCCCCGGACGCCCGTCGGGCGTGACGCCCGATCCCACCGAGCTCACTCGTTCGTTTTGACGGGAGATGACGCCATGTTCGCTCGTTCATGCGCCAACGGCTTCGTTCGTACGTTTGTTCTGCCTCTGTCTCGCCTCGCCACCGTCGCCGGTCTCGCGATGATCCTCGGCCCTGCCGCGTACGCGCAGGAGGCGGATGCCGAACGCACCGCGCGCAAGCGCGAGCCGATCGTCTTCACCGTCGACGTCGCGGAAGACCTCGCCGGGAAGTTCGTCCCCACCATGGTCAAGCCGGAGCACACACAGCCCGAGCGCGGCTCGTTCTTCGTCACCGAGGGCCGCATCTTCCCGGCCGGCACGATCCAAGGGGATGGCGCGTACTTCGATCCCAACCAGACTGGGCACATCGGCGTGTGGATCTGTCGTGGCACGCACCTGGTGGCGGCCCACGAGATTCCCGCGGCGCCACTTTGGGTCACTACGGCGCAGTTGTACGTGCTCGGAAGGCAGGGCAAGGAGCAGCTTGCGACCGAGGGCGTGGAGGGCAGCGGTACGGTGCGGCGCATCGTCACCGGCGGTACGGGCAACTTCGCAGGCTGGACCGGCGAACAGCGCCAGACCTTTCTGGGCTTCAACTCGAGGGGCGGGGTCAACCTGCGGGTGACTTTCACCCTGCGGCCGCCCGCACACTAGGCGCGCGGTCGGTTCCATCGACCCGGGGCAGGCGCGGCGGTCAGAGTGCGATGCCTATCTGATAGCCGCCCGACCCCAATTCGTAGGTGTGGAGGACATCATGTCAGCGAACGTTCGAGTCGCCCTCGTGTTGGTCGCGGCCGTGAGCGCGTCCGGGCTCTCAGCGTCAGGTCAGCAACCGGTGACCGAGGCCAGTACGGTCACGCCGCGGGCGCCCGTGCTCAGCGGGCTCGGGGCGCTCCACCTGCCGGTTGCGACGAAGGACGCGCGGGCCCAGGCCTTCTTCGACCAGGGGCTCCGGTTGCTCTATGCGTTCAACCACGCCGAGGCGCGCCGGGCGTTTCGGGAAGCCGCGCGGCTCGATGGTCACCTCGCGATGGCGCACTGGGGTGAGGCGATGACGCTCGCCGTCAACCTCAACGCACCCATGTCCGCGGAAAGCGGTCGGCTGGCCTACGAGTCGGTACAGCGCGCGCAGGCCTTGGCCCACAGCGCCAGCCCAAAGGAGCGGGCGCTCATCGACGCGCTCGCGATGCGCTTTGCCGCGGATGGGACCGCCCCGCGGCCACCGCTCGATCGCGCCTACGCCGACGCGATGACCAGCGCGGCCGGCGCGTTTGCGACCGATCCAGACGTCCAGACGCTATACGCGGATGCCGTCATGAACACGATGGCCTGGGACTACTGGCAGAAAGACGGCACGCTGAAGCCCGGAGCCGAGCCCGTGCGCCGCGCGCTCGAGCGCGCGATTACGGCGCATCCCGACCACCCGGGCGCGCATCACTACTACGTCCACTTGATGGAGGGGTCGCGCACGCCCGAGGCCGCCGAGGCGAGTGCGGATCGGCTTGGCGGGCTGATGCCCGCCGCCGGACACATGGTCCACATGCCTGCGCACATCTACCTGCGCGTGGGTCGGTACGCTGACGCGGCCGAGGCCAACGTCCGTGCGATCGCCGCCGACGAGGACTATCTGGCGCAGTGTCAGGCTCAGGGGCTCTATCCCGTCAGCTATTACCCGCACAACCTGCACTTCCTGTGGACGGCGGCGACGTTCGAAGGCCGGAGTGCGGTCGCCGTCGATGCCGCGCGTCAGGTCGCGGCCAAGGTGCCGCATCACCACGCGGGCGCACTGGCCTGGACGGCGGACTTTCCGGTCACGCCGTGGTTGGCCTACGCGCGATTCGGGCGCTGGCGCGAGATGTTGACCGAGCCGAAGCCGCCGGAGACCGAGCTGTACGCGATGGGCATCTGGCACTACGCACGCGGCTTGGCCTTTGTCGCGCGCGGTGAGGTCAAGCGTGCCGAGGCCGAGCTGGCCGCGCTCGCGACGCTATCGGATCACGAAGCCTTTCGCACCACGCTCGAGGACCTGCCGCTGCTGCCCAACTTGCAGATCGCGAGGCGCATCGTGCGAGGCGAACTGGCTTCGCGGGCGGGACGCCACGACGAGGCGGTGCGACTCCTCCGTGAGGCCACGGCGCTCGAGGACGGCATTCCGTACAATGAGCCGCCGGTCTGGCATCAGCCGCCGCGGCAGGTGTTAGGCGCGCTGTTGCTCGCAGCCGGCCGGCCAGCAGAGGCGGAGGCCGAGTACCGCAAGGACCTCGAGCGGTTCCGCGAGAACGGCTGGTCACTGTTCGGGCTGTGGCAAAGCGTCAACGCGCAGAGGCGGGTCGACGATGCCCGGCAGGTCCGCACACGGTTTGACAAGGCGTGGGCGCGCGCGGATGTGTCGCTCGCATCCTCGCGCATGATGCTGGCCGATCGGCAGTGACGTCATCGAGTCACGTGGGAACAGGAACGGAGGAACCCATGACGAAGTTTGTGTCGCTCTCGACGGGCGTTCGGATCGAGTACGTGGAGCAAGGCAAGGCCGACGGCGTGCCCGTGATCTTCCTGCACGGGGTCACCGACTCGTGGCGTTCGTTCGAGCGGGTGCTCCCGCTGCTGCCGCCGACCATCCACGCCTTCGCGCTCTCGCAGCGGGGCCACGGCGATTCCAGTCGCCCGACGTCCGGCTACCGCTTCGCGGACATGTCGGCGGATCTCCTCGCGTTCCTGGATGCGATGGGTCTGCGCACCGCGATCATTGTGGGTCACTCGATGGGGGCCAGCGTGGCGCAACGGTTCGTCATCGACCACCCTGACCGGGTGGCGCACCTCGTGTTGATGGGTGCGTTCTCAACCTACCATGATCCCGGATTGGCCGATTTCGTGGCATCGTCGATCGCACCACTGACCGATCCGATCGCTCCCCCGTTCGCAAGAGAATGGCAGTTAAGCACCCTCGCGCGTGCCATGCCCGCCGACCACCTCGACGGGGTCGTCTCCGAGACGCTGAAGGTCCCGGCACGCGTCTGGCGCGAGGCGTTCGACGGATTCTTGAAGACGCCGGACTTCACGAGTGAGCTCACGAGAGTTTCCGTGCCCGTGCTGCTGATGTGGGGCGATTGCGACTCGTACGCGCTACGCGCCGCGCAGGACCGCTTGCTCGAAGTCATGCCAAAAGCCCGGTTCATCGCCTACCAAGGCTTTGGACATGCGTTCCACTGGGAGGATCCGGAGCAGTTCACCAAGGATCTCGTGCCATTCTTGACATCACGGGCCGGCCGCGACTCGCTTGGCGCCGAGGAACACTCACCGATCGCCGGCATCGGACGGTGAGTCGCTCGAGCCGGTCCGGCAAACGCACTCTCCATCAGTCAAGGTTCCGCTGACTCTGACGCTCGTCGGGGCTGAGAGTCAGCGAGTCGTTCGAGTTCCCGCATCTGCTCGGCGTTCGCACCTGAAACGATACGGGACGGCCACAAGTGCCCAGCAGGGTCGTCCTTCAGGGGCCGGTGCCGTGAGCGACCTGTCGTGTCCGGCAACATGCCGTGAGATGCTGCGATCGGTGTGGTCATCGCTTGCCTGATACGGCGTCGGATGCAGGCATGATCGCCACGACAAGCGCGATGACACCCACGAACACCTGCGAGCGATCGCGCGCGTTGGCGCGGCAGGCAGCGAAAGAGCGTTTTCGATAACGGCGTGGCACGATAGCCGCAGTGGCGTGCGTACGCCGCGCACTCGTCCGGCGTGAACAGCTCGAGCGCGATGGCGATGAGACGGCAGACCTGGTCGAAGCTGCGCGGACGAGCGGCGCGCAAGAAGGCTTTCAGTTTGGCGAACGCGAGCTCGATCGGATTGAAGTCAGGGCTGTCGGGTGGGAGGAATCGCACGAGCGCCCACCTGCTCGATCGCGGTCCGCACCTCCGGTTGCTTGTGGACCGCGAGGTTGTCGAGGACGACGACATCGCCCGGGCGCAGCGTCGGGACCAGGACCTGTTCGACGTAGGCGAGGAACGTCGGATTGTCAATGGGCCCATCGAACACCGCAGGCGCGCCCATCCCGTCCAGACGGAGTACGGCGATCACCGTGTGCGTCTCCCAGTGCCCGCACGGGGTGTGATCGTGGAGTCGGGTGCCGCGCGGGCTCCGGCCGTAGCGCCGTAACAAATCGGTCGTCACGCCACATTCATCGGGAAAGACATACTGACGGACGTCGCGGAGCGACTGCCCCCTCGCGCCACCGCCGTCGCTCAGCGGCGACGTCGCGTCGGCGTTGTTCGTCGGCGTGTACGGTGTTTTCTAACGGTGAGGCCCAACCGATCGATTTCCAGCCACAGCGTGCTCAGCGCCGCCGTCGTCGGCAACGCCTCTCGCAGTTCCGCCAACGTCGCGTCGGGACGCGCGGCGATCAGGGCCGCCAGCCGCGCCTCCTGGCCCGCCAGGACCCGTGACCGAAACTTGGTTTGCTGGCGCGGCGCGATCGAGCCGGTCTCGCGTCGGCGCTGCACCAATCGGTGGACCCACGCACGGCTGACCGCGAACGTCGCGGCGACTTCCTCCGCGTCCCCGCTGGTGTCCCACGTGCGCACCACCCGCTCCCGCAGATCCATCGAATACGGCGCCATCGTCACCTCCCGCTGGAGGAGTACCATGACTGCCGTACCATGTACAAGCCGAAAACGCTCTACGGTTCAATAGACCGGCGCCTCCCGGCCGCCCGTTCGCGCGTCAAATCTGAGCGCGCTCCGCGTCCCCCAATGCACGACCGACCAGATATGTGGACGCCGGCGCATGCGGGTAAATCGACGCGAGCCAATCAGATGCCGGATGGTTGTCGGCGAAAAGAACCGCTGCGTTCGGATCAGCGCTCCGCTGCTGTGTGCCGCGCCGGTTCAGCGTCGGTTCTGAGAGCTGGCACGGACAATTTCAGGGACAATCTTGGGGACAGCAGGCTCCTCGTAACTCGAAGCCTGTCGTATACTTAGGCTTCTCGCCGCGGTGAGGTGGCTGAGTGGCCGAAAGCGGCGGTTTGCTCCTATGAGGCGGGCGGTTGTCAAGCCCCCGGTGTTTATGTGGGATCAAAGAGACACCTCCATCGAGGCCGTCGGAGTGGGTCCTTCATAAGCCAAGGGCCCACGTAGGCGGCCGAGCCTGGTTGCCGCGTGT
>WHSN01000250.1 GCA_009380045.1 Luteitalea sp. | reverse complement strand
GGTGACGCCGCGCCTCAGATTTCCCGCCAACTACAACATCCCGCCGCACTGGCACAGCATGACCGAGCGGGTCACCGTTCTTTCCGGGGCGCTTCACGTTGGCACCGGCCGACGACCCGCAGAAGTCGCAGACGAAACGATAAACGTGCTCGGTTGCCGCACACGTGGCGGCTCTCGGCGATGAGTCAGGAGCTGCCTGCCTGGGGGCGAGCTCAATGAGGAGATGCCATGAAACACGCGAACGTAAACGGTGTGGAGCTGGAGTACGACGTAACGGGATTGGGCGAACCGGTGCTGCTCATCAGCCCGGTCGTGGCAGACGGCTTTCTGCCCCTCGTGTTTGAGCCGGCTCTGGCCGCCCGCTACCGGCTGATCACGTATCACAAGCGCGGCTGGGCCGGCAGCACGCACACACCTGCGCCGGTGAGCATCGAGGACCATGCGGCCGACGCCGCTGCGCTCCTCGTTCACCTCGGTGTGCGTCGCGCACACATCGCCGGCCATTCGAGCGGCGCCGCCGTGGCGCTGCAGCTTGCGCTCGAGCGCCCCGAGATCGTGCACACACTCGCCCTGCTGGAGCTGTCGCTTCTGTCAGTACCCAGTGCGGCGGGCTTTCTCCAGAAGGCCGGGCCCGCCTTCGCCGCCTACGCCGCCGGCCAGCATGAGACAGCGCTGGCCACGTTCATGAGCGCGGTCAGCGGCCTCGAATGGGACGCGTGTCGGGCCGTGCTCGACGAACGCGTTCCAGGAGCCGTTCCGCAGGGGATCAAGGACGCCGACACGTTCTTCGGTATCGAACTGCCGGCCCTCAGCGCCTGGACGTTTGGCGCCGAACAGGCCGCCACCATCTCCCAGCCGGTGCTCTCGGTGCTCGGCACCGACACTGAGCCTCTGTGGGTCGAGGTGGCGGACCGACTCCGTGCGTGGCTCACGCAAGTCGAGGACTGCACGATTGAGGGCGTTGGCCACCTCCTGCACATGCAACGTCCTGAGCCGGTTGCCAAGTCCATGGCGGCGTTCTTCAGCCGCCATCCTCTGAATGGCAACTGACCTCGACGTAGGCCGTGAGGTTGTTCAGATGACGGGCTGGCAGGGACTGAGTTCACATCACTCTTTTCGGAGAACGCTCATGTCACACAGTTCGAAGAAGAGCCACTGCGCCGCAGCGGGCATGCTGGCTGCATCGTTTCTCGTTGCCGTCGCGTGTCAGACTCCCTCGACGCCGACGCGCCGAGCGCGACGGCCGCTGCCGCCCCAGCGAGCGTTGCTGGCGGCGGCCAGATGCCCAACAGAAGCAGCCCTCCCAGCGGAGATGTTGGCGTATCGATGGCGCCACGGGTCAACATCTGCCATCGGACCAATGGCGATACCCCATTCATCCTCATCACTGTCGACGACCACGCTCTGGCTGGCCATGTCGATCATGGCGACGGGTACCCGGGCCAGCCGGTGCCGGGACAGTCGGGAAACGTATTCGGTACAGACTGCCAGGTGGTAACCGCGCTTGCATGCCCATGCTGGGCGAATTTGACAGAGGCGCAGCTCGTCACGATTCTGAGCACCGAGTTTGGCGTGCGACAGGCGGATTGCACGGGCGCGAACAACGACGTGTTCGCGCGTGGCATCGATGGCAATTCGACCGAGATCGCCGCGATGCAAACGGATATGTCGTGCACGCTGCGAACGAGCACCAACAACGTTTCGATGACGTCCTTGCCGGCAAGCGTCTTCGATGTCTGCTTAACGCAAGCCAGGAAGGTCATTCAGCAGCTGAGCGTCTGCTTTGATTAGTGCACTCTCGACCCGCACGCGATCGATCCGCGTCTCCTCAAGTAGGAGACTGGCCGGCGCGTGTTCGCTCGCGGCTTGGGGCGCGTTTACCTCCGAAAGGGCGATTTCGCCAGGAGGCCAAGATGCTGAAGCGCAAGAATGTGATCTGGAGCGCCATCGGATCCTCGATTGTTATGTTGCTCGTCACGGCAGGTTCCGGCACTCGCAGGCCCGGCATTCTACTGGTGGCATGTGCAGCTCGCGATTCCACATGCCGACTGCGCGAAGCGAGCGGGCATCGCCATCGCGACTGAAATCGTGGTCGACAAGATCGACAAAGGCCCCAATGGAGCGACGGCCTGGAACAAGAACACGTCGATGATCATCTATTGCACGTCAAAGGGCAGCACGAGCAGCGAGGCGATCATTTTCGCGAGCGGCTTCCAAGCCAAGGAAGCCCAGGAGGCGATGCGGCAGCTTCGCGACGCCATGAAAGCCGGAATCTTCGACTAACCGACTCTCCGCTTCACCCGAGATCGGGCAGGAATCGAGAGGCCAGCGATGCACTGGCCTCTTCTATCCGACTTCCACGCCCTCGCGTTGACAGCGGTGGCACCCGCCACTAGACTCCGCGCAGTCCCGTTCTGACCAACGCCCTTTTGCTGTGAGTGCATCGCCTATGACGAAGATCGATCGCCGACTCCGGACGCTGGCCCTGGTCCTCTCGGTCGGGCTCTCTCTGTTGATTTTTTATGTGGTCGTCCCGGCGCAGGCGCAGACGGCGCCGGGCTTCCGGTTCGATCCGGACTGGCCCAAGCCGCTGCCGAACAAATGGAAGATGGGCGGTGTCACCGGCCTCGCCGTCGACAAGGACGACAACGTCTGGGTGCTGAACAGGCCCAACGACACGACCGCGACCGAGGACAACGCGACGGGTCCGAACCCGACGGCCGCCTGCTGCGTGCGCCCGCCGGCGATGATCCACATCGACAAGGCGGGGAACGTCATCGGCTCGTTCGACGCCCCGCAGGGTCACGGTATGGACGTCGACAGCCAGGGGTTCGTCTATATCGGCTCCAACACCGTCCGCAAGTACGATCCCAAGAGCGGCCAGATGGTCAAGGAGGTGGCTCGCGTCCCGGAGGCGCAGCCGCAGGGCGGCGGACGCGGGGGCAATGCCGACCCGGCCGCGCGCGCCGCGGCGGTGGCGGCGTTCAGGGCGAAGTATCCGCCGGAGACGCCGATGATCGTGGGAGGCCTGGAAGAGATCCGCCTCGATGAACCGGCGCGCGAGATGTACGTCGCCGACAGCTATCTCGGTGGACGCGTGCTGGTGTTCGACCTCGACACGTTCGCCTTCAAGCGCGGATGGGGCGCGTATGGCAAGCCGCTGGCGCAGATCAGCACCAACGACGCCGACCACGCGTACACACCCAACGGCCCGATGCCGAAGGAGTTCGCCGGTCATCTGACTCTGAACTTTTCGAACGACGGCCTGGTCTACGCTGCGGACCGAAACGCAAACCGCATCCACGTCACGGCGAAGGACGGCAAGTACCTGAAGGAGTTCGTCGTCGCTCCCTCGACCGGCGAGGGTGGCTCCACCGGCGGCATCGCCTTCTCGCCCGACCCGCAGCAGCGGTTCCTGTACATCTCCGACCTCACCAACAACCACATCTGGTTCCTCAACCGCGAGGACGGCACAGTGCTCGGCCAGATGGGCAGCATGGGCGAGAACGGCGGCCAGTGGTACGGCCTGCATATGATCGCCGTGGACTCGAGAGGCAATATCTATACGGGCGAGGTCTTCAACGGCGAGCGCGTCCAGCGCTTCGTCCCGGTGAATTGACCGGCTGGCGTCGGGCGTTTACCAGCGAAACAGGCTGGTCGGCCCGACGCCGCCCTTGATCGCCTTCAGCTGGGCTAATCGCATCGCTCTCACATGAGCTTCAACGATCGAGCTCATGTGCAAGGTTCGCATGTGGAATCACGAACCTGATCCTTCCTTGCCGCCGTCATCGTCGGCCCGATCGATGTCGTTCCACACCTCGCGGCGCTCGGCGGCGAGCTCGATGGCCCACCCATCACTGACGAGGACACGGCCGATCGCCGGAGCCACATCGTAAATTTCACCCGGATTCAGCGCCTGGAGGTGGCTGCCGAGGAGCGTCAGCCTCACCGCGCGCGCAATCTCAATCAGCACACATCTCCGGGGCGGAGCGTGGGGAGGAGACCCCGGTCCGCGCACGATGCCACGACGGTCAAGGCATCGTGCGTGCATCCTCAGCAAAGGACGCGCCTGCGTACCGTCGAGCTGGGCCTCGATCGACCGCGCATGGCCGGCTCCACGATCTGCGGCGCGTCAACCAGGGGTGAATGTGCCAGCCACGCCAGGATCGCTTCGCGGTCGCCGCGTTCTTGCGGTCGATGACGACGAGTCGATGCAGGAGCTGGTCGCGACCATGCTGTTGATGTACGGGGTGTCCGTGCGAACGGCGAACCGCGCGGCGCAGGCGGTCGCCATCCTGTCGGAGTGGAGGCCTGACGTACTGCTCGCGGACATCGCGATGCCGGGCGAAGACGGCTACGCACTCGTGCGCCGCCTGCGCGCGCTGCCGCCGCCGCTCGGCAATACGCCGGCGGTCGCCCTGACCGCATACACGGATCCACAGAGCGTGCAGAACGCCTTCGCCGCCGGGTTCGACGTGCATCTCGGCAAGCCGCTCGAACCACATGTGCTGGCGAACGCGCTCTTGAAGGCCCTCCAGCTTCGCGCACCGAAATAGCTCGCGTCTCTGCGCGACCTCTGCCGTGCATACCGCTCAGGCGGGCACGTGAATTGCTCCGGCGACGCGTGCGTTCTGAAAGGAGAGCTCATGTTGCTCGCGCGTCTGCTGAGAGTTCCCGCTCTTCGATGCCTGTGGACGAAGTTTCCGATCGGGTCGGCGGCGCTTCGGGCGCGTCACGATATTGATCCACGCCCTCACTATCGGTTCGGCGTGTGGGAAGGCGCCGAGCTGGCGCGGGCGCTCGGGATTCCTCGCATCACCGTCTGCGAGTTCGGCGTCGCCGGCGGACGCGGGCTGCTGGCGCTTGAACGGATCGCGGAGGAGACCGAAGGGGCGACGGGAGTCGGGGTCGATGTGGTCGGCTTCGACTCTGGGCAGGGGCTGCCGCCGCCGCGTGACTATCGTGACGTCCCGCACTTCTGGGCGACGGGCAACTACAAGATGGACGAGCAGGCGCTGAGACGCCAGCTGCGCCGCGCGCACCTCGT
>WHSN01000237.1 GCA_009380045.1 Luteitalea sp. | reverse complement strand
GCTCGACGTGCCCGGCGGCGCCACGGTCGTCGTCGTGCTCGCGCACCCGCACCCGCTGTACGGCGGGTCCATGCGCACCGGCATGCCGGACGCGCTGTTCCGGACGCTCCCGGACCCGAAACCGCCGACCCGGCGACAACGAGCTGGCGGCCCGACTGGCCCGATTTCCGGGGCCCGAACCGCGACGGACGCTATGAGGGTGCCCCGATTCGAATCGACTGGCCGGCCGAGGGTCTGCCGCTGTTGTGGAAACAGCCGGTCGGAGAGGGCTACGCGTCGTTCGTGGTTGCCGGCGGGCGCGCGTTCACCATCGAGCAGCGCCGCCAGCAGGAGGTGGTGTCGGCGTACGAGGTCGAGAGCGGTCGCGAAGTGTGGACGCACGGCTGGCCGGGTGAGTTCGTCGAGTCGATGGGGGGCGATGGTCCTCGCGCGACGCCGACCTACGACAACGGGCGCATTTACGCGCTCGGCGCGGAAGGCGAGCTCAGGGCGCTCGACGCCGCGACCGGCGCCCTCCTCTGGCGCCGGAACATCCTGGCGGACGCGGGCGCCGCGAACCTGGCGTGGGGAATGGCTGGTGCGCCGCTCATTGTCGGCGACAAGGTGATCGTGCTGCCGGGCGGCCACCCGGGCAGGTCGGTCGCCGCGTACGCCACGAGCACCGGCGAGCCGATCTGGCACGCGCTGGACGACCAGCAGGCCTACACCTCGCCGATGCTGGTCACGCTTGCCGGCGTATCGCAGCTTCTGATGGTCACGGCGACGCGAGCGGTCGGCCTGACGACCGACACCGGACGCCTGTTGTGGGAATTCCCCTGGCCGACCGACATGGGCATCAACGCCGCACAGCCGCTGCTCGTCGGCGGCGATCGCGTGTTTCTCTCGGCCGGTTACGGTCAGGGTGCGGCCGTATTCCAGGTGGCCCGCACCGGCGACACGCTTTCCGCGAGCGAAGTCTGGCAGAACGTCCGGATGAAGAACAAGTTCACCAGCTCGGTGCTGCACAACGGCTATGTCTACGGGCTGGACGAGGCGATCCTGGCCTGCATCGACGCCGCGACCGGCGAGCTGCAGTGGAAGGGGGGCCGATACGGATACGGTCAGATTCTCCTCGCCGGCGACAACATCGTCGTCATCACCGAGAGCGGCGAGCTGGTTCTGGTCAAGGCCACGCCGGCGGGCCATGAGGAGCTGCACCGGTTCCCCGCCATCGAGGGAAAGACCTGGAATCATCCGGTGATTGCCGGCGGCCGGCTGCTGGTACGAAATCTCAGAGAAATGGCTGCCTTCGACATCCGACCACGCTGAGTGAGCCCCCATCATGAACCTTCGCCTGTTCCATTGCATGCTGTCCGGTCTGCTTCTCACCGCTCTCGTTCCGCTCGGCCCGGCCACCGCGCACGCCCAGACCACCGCGACGATGACGGGGACGATCAGCGACGCGTCGGGAGCGGCGCTTCCCGGCGTTCGGCTGACGCTGCGGCACACCGCCACCGGACTGACCCGGACGCTGGTGACCGGCAACGACGGCCGCTTCGTGTTCGCCGGAGCGCCAGTCGGCGACTACGAGCTTCGCGCCGAGCTCTCGGGCTTCCGGACGGTGGTGCGGCAGGGGCTGCAGCTGACGGTCGGTGAAACGGTCTCGCTGCCGCTGGCTATGGAGATCGGCGGAATCGAGCAGGCGGTGACCGTGTCGGGCGGCGCGGCGTTGGTCAACACGGCGACCTCGGAGTTGAGCTTTCTCGTCGGTCAGCAGGCGATTGAATCGCTGCCGCTGAACGGCCGCAACTTCACCGATCTCGCGCTGCTGCAGCCGGGGGTGCTGGCGTATCCGTCGCGTGACGGCGGTTCGGTGGTGGCGCACGGCCTCGGCATGAGCATCAACGGTCAGGACTACCGCTCCAACGTCTACCTGCTGGACGGCACGCTTCAGAACGACTTCACCAATGGACCGGCCGGCAGCGCCTCGGGCACCGCACTGGGGATGGAGACGATCCGCGAATTTCGCGTCGAGTCGAATGCCTATAGCGCGGAGTACGGCCGGAACTACGGCGGGCAGATCAACGTGCTGACCAAGTCTGGCACCAACACCCTGCACGGCAGCGCCTACGAGTTCCACCGCAACGACGCCCTCGACGCGCCGAACTATTTCGACGTCGCCGGCAAGCCGGAGTTCTCGCGAAATCAGTACGGCGTGTCGGCCGGCGGTCCGCTGCGACAGGATCGGCTGTTCTATTTCTTCGGATACGAGGGGCTTCGCGAGAACCTGGGCAAGACAATTACCAGCTTCGTGCCGGACGCCAACGCCCGGCTCGGCGTGCTTGCCGACGGTCCGGTCACCATCAACCCGACGATGGCGCCGTATCTGGATGCGATTCCGCGGGCCAATGGTCCGTCGATCGGCGGCGGTCTCGCCTCGCACACCTTCGAGTTCGATCAGACGCTCGACCAGGACTTCGCGCAGGGACGGCTCGATTACCAGGCCGGAGCCGGACATCAGCTCTTCGGCCGCTACACCTACGACGAAGGCGTGCAGCGTCTGCCGACCGACTATCCGCAGTTCCCGCGGTCGTTCATCTCCACCAACCAGTTCTTCACCACCGAATACCGCAACATCGCGTCGAGCCGCACGATGCAGACGATGCGGTTCGGCTACAGCCGCACCCGGATCGGCCAGAACGTCGAGGCGAACCTCGCGTCGCCGCTGCCGCCGTTCGCGGCGGGTCGCGCCCTGGTCGGCGACATCGACATCGGCGGCATGCAGCGGTTCGGCCCTCAGACCTCGGCCAACCTGCGTCTGGCCCAGAACGTCTACAGCGGGCAGTACGATCTGACGCACACCCGCGGCCGGCATCTGCTCAAGGCCGGAGTGCTCGCGGAACACTACCGCGACTTCATGACCAACCCGACCTTCAGCCTGGGAATCTACACCTTCGCCAACATCCGCGCGTTCC
Organism: Luteitalea sp.; assembly: GCA_009380045.1. Taxonomy (GTDB): domain Bacteria; phylum Acidobacteriota; class Vicinamibacteria; order Vicinamibacterales; family CAVVIG01; genus WHSN01. Next base: position 2,622 of record WHSN01000237.1, on the reverse strand, counting down.
TGCAGAACACGCCGACCCGGTTCGTCGGGCTGCCCCCGCAGGGCGACATCAATCGCGACTGGCGATGGACGCTGTTTGGCTTCTACGCGCAGGACAGCTTCCAGGTCGGCCCGACGCTCACCCTGAACGCCGGCCTTCGCTACGAGTTCACGACCCTGCCGGTCGATGAAATGGGTCGCGATTCCGCTCTGGTCAACCTCAGCGATCCGGCGCCGACGGTTGGCGAGCTGTTCCGGAATCCGTCGCTCAAGAACGTCTCGCCGCGTACCGGCGTGGCGTGGGACGTGTTCGGTGACGGGTCGACGTCGGTGCGGGGCGGCTACGGCCTCTACTTCAACACCACCAACCAGCAGAACCTGATCGTGACCGTCACCAATCCGCCGGCGACGCCGCGATTCGTGATCGCGAACCCGACGTTCCCGAATCCGCCGTTCGAGCGGGGCGTCGGCAACACGATCAGGCCGGTGCAGTGGGAGCTCGAGAACCCGCGCCTGCACGTGTGGAACGCCAGCGTGCAGCGGGCGCTTCCCGCCGGGCTCATCACCACCGTCGGCTACGCCGCCTCACGCGGCAAGCACCTGTTCCGCAACACTGACGTGAACATCCCGACGCCGGCCACCGGACCGGACGGCCGCCCGTTCTTCGCCGCCGGACTGCCACGCCCCAACCGCAACTTCGGGACCATCGAGTTGAAGAGCAGCGATGGCAACTCGTGGTACCGGGCGCTGTTGTTCGAGGTGCGCCGCGGCTGGCGGAATGGCTTCTCGCTGCAGTCCTCCTACACCTGGTCGCGCAGCGAGGACACGACGCAGGCCTCGACCTTCTTCTCCGACGCCACCAACGGCACCACCGTCGCCTTCCCGGAACTCGATCCCGACTACAACCGGGGGCCGTCGGACTGGGACACGCCGCACAACTGGGTGCTGAACGTGATCTGGGATGTCCCGTTCGCGCGCGGAGCGACCGGCATCAGGGGCGCGCTGCTCGATGGCTGGCAGATTACCGGCATCAGCACCATCCGCAGCGGCCAGCCGCTGACCGTGTTCGTGCAGAACAACTGGTCGCGGTCGCAGTGGTCGCCGTCGATCGCCCCGACCACCGGTCTGGACCGGCCGGACCTCGCGCCTGGGCGGACCCCCGAGGACGCGGTGCTCGGCCGCCCCGATCAGTGGTTCGATCCGACCGCCTTCGCGCTGCAACCGCAGGGAACGCTCGGCGACAGCCGGCGCGGCGCCTTCCGGGGTCCGAACATGCGAACCGTGGACCTCTCGGCGCTCAAGCGGCTCCCCCTGCGCGGCCGGGCGCGGGCCGAGCTTCGGGTGGAAGTGTTCAACCTGTTCAATCGCGCCAACTTCGGCACGCCGACCTTGATCGCGTTCGCCGGGGCATCGGCGACCGAAGCGCCGTTGACCAGCTTCGGGCGCATCCGCTCGACGGTGACCTCGGCGCGTCAGATGCAACTCGGCCTCCGGGTGGCCTTCTAGCGGCGTTGACCGCAGGAACAGTATTGGAATAAGATTGGATCGTGCCACAACTCCGTAATGTGTCCGTTCTCGATCCGCCTGCCCACGACCTGCCGCGGCTGATGTTCGAGGCGGCGAGGCGCGCCGAGGCGATGGGCCTCATCGAGCCTGGCGGCGCGCAGAGCGACGCCGCCGGTGTCCGTCACTTGGCCAACAAGCTTCGCCGTGTCGGAATCGCGGCCTCGGCTGCCGATCTCTTGAACAACGTCGAGACGCCCTCCGATCGCGAGCTCGTCGACCTCCTGCACACGATCGTGGCCGCACTCGATGCGTCGCCGGTTCCCAAATGCGAATGGGGCGGGCTGGCGCGCGTGTTCCCGCCCGAGGATCTGGCGGCGCTCCTCGGTATCTCGCTGTCGAGCCTGAAGCGCTACCAGTCGGCGGAGCGCGATACGCCGGACGATGTCGCGGCGCGGCTGCATTTTCTGGCGCTCGTCGTCGGCGACCTCGCCGGCTCCTATAACAACACCGGCATTCGCCGCTGGTTTCAGCGCAGGCGCACGCTGCTGGACGGGCGCCGGCCGGCGGCGCTGCTCAAGCACGACTGGGACCCGGACGACGCCGAGCCGAGGCGCGTACGAGAGCTGGCCCGCAACCTCGTCACGCTATCCGGCACATGATCGTGTTTCGGCAGGTCGATGCGCGTTACCCGTTTCTCTGGGAGACGGCGGCACAGCCACCTGGCCGGTGGCACGCACGCGGTGAAGGGCCGGCGCACTATTTCGCCGACACGCCGGACGGGGCCTGGGCCGAGTTCCTGAGGCACGAGGAGATCACCACGCTGGCGGACCTGGCGACCGTTCGGCGACAGATGTGGGCCATCGACGTCGGCGATGCGCGCGCCGACCACATCAACGTGCCTCTCGCGATCGCAACCGGTGGAGTCGACAGCTATCCCGTCTGCCAGGCCGAAGCGCGGCGGCTGCGGGCAAGCGGCGCGCGGCGGCTGGTGGCGCCGTCAGCAGCACTGAAGAGCGGTGGAGCGCGCGGCACGATCGTCCGCGGCGGAGCTCACCAGGCGCCGCCGCGCAACGGAATGGTGATCGTCGTCTTCGGAGCCCCCGCCGCGCTGGTCGGGTGGGTCGCCGCCGCGTCGGCG
>WHSN01000123.1 GCA_009380045.1 Luteitalea sp. | reverse complement strand
TGCTGCCCTAACGCGCTGGTCCTGAACAAGTAGCCGGCCGAGGAAACCGCCGCCCCCGCGGCAATCACCCCCTTGATGAACGTTCGTCGTGAGGCGTTCTGAGCTGTGTCTTCGGTCATGTGCTGACCTTTCTCGGAAGAAGCGGGTTGCCCCGCGTCCCGGAGGAAGCGGGGTGGCGCGCCGCGAATGAACGGCTAATCCGTAAAGAGAAAGATACGGCGACTGGGCGCCAGGTTCAAGTCCCAATTTGCTGCCCGGGCCCGGTTTCGGCTGGCCGGGCATGCCGTTTCGCCAAAAAATTGCCCGCCAACGGATATCAGCTTGCGGTATGGGTGAGTTTCAGACACCATGTGTCCACACATGTCCATTGCCCTCCTCGTCTGCGGCGCTGTCGCCATCCTCGCCGGCGGTGCGTGGATGCTCCTTCGCAAACTCGGCCGGCGCGAAAAGGACGACCTGGGCTCGATCAGCGACAGCTGGGTCAATCAGCACCGGGCCAGCACTCACGACCCGGGGCACTGACCAGGCTGGGCGCCCGGGAGGCGCCTGCCGGGAAGAAACCAGGCCGAGCTGCCGGGGAAAGACACCAGGCGCGAGAGTGATGCCGTCGACGCCATCGGCCAGGCGATTGCTGCGCTGATGGGCCGCATCCGGTTCCGCCGGTTCCGCGAGGTCGGCGCCGGTGTGGCGATCGACCAGGGCGCGTGAAGATTCCCTTCCTTCTTACTGCTCCATTCTATCCGTCTATCGGCCTCTATTCTCTATCCGCTCTCTATCCGCCTCTATTTCTCTATTCGCCAGTCGTTTCGCGCGCCTCGTCCGTTCTGGCGGTCCGTTTGACGGCTCGCCTGCACGGCCGGGCAGGCACCTTCCGCCACCAGCCAGCCGCTCCGAAGACGATTTCCGCTTCAGTTTCGCGAACAAACTGAGGCTCTCGGGGGCGAGCGAGGCGTGGACCCTCCTTCAGATCCCACGGTTGTGGATCCGCGCCAGTGCCCGTGGATCAGGCGACCTTGATCACTGCTGCGAATCGGCTTTGGTGCGGATCGATGCAAGGCGGCCGGCAGATGTGTGCGGGTGGAGTCCGCAACCGGCGCCGAACCACGTCGGCTGACGTGGCGAAGGTAGGACGAGATCAGCGCGCTCGGCGCTGAGCGTAGTGGCCTGCCGCTACCGAGTCAACAAGGACGGGATATTTCTCACGAGGTGCTCTGGCAGGGCTTCCGTGGAGCGCGATTCCGCACAGGATCGCAAACAGCACGGCATTGCCCGGCATCTGGAGGCTGAACTCCACCGTCTCCTGCAGCGCGACCGCAGCGACACCCGTGACGGCCCCGACGCGGATCCAGTAGCCCGACGTGCTCGTCTCTTCTCTGAACCGCTTCCAGACCACGGTTCCCAGCGCCGCGACAGCGAGAACGGCCGGGACGACGAGCAGCAGTCCGCCTTCGGCTGCCAGTTGCAGGTAGTCGTTGTGGGCGGCGCTGTAGTAGTGCGCGAGATCGTGCTGCTGAAAGAACAACGTCGCGACGCCGTAGGTGTTCAGGCCCGTACCCGTCAACGGAAACGTCGACGCGATCCGAGCCGCGTCGGTCCATGCGCCCCACCGGTTGTTCAAGCCGTTCCAGTCAGTTTCGGCAAAGCGGCCGACGATGGTATCCACCCCGACCCACGCCGCGACCGCGAGCGCGAGCAGACCGACATAGGCGGTCACGATCCTGCGACGCCCGGCGCTTCGCTGCCGGCGCAGCGTGACGACGCCTGCCAGCGTCAGCGCAAGCAACGTCGCCGCGATTCCGGACCGGGACAGAGTCAGCACCAGCGACAGCGCCATCACCAACGCGGCGCCGGCCAGCAGAAGCAGCCGGCTGGCGTCTGCCGACGTCAGCCAGAGAACACGATCGCGGAACGCCGGCTTCACGTGACGCATGCCTTTCGCGATGCTGCCGGAGACCAGGCCGAGCGTCACCGGCAGCGCCATCGTCATCCAGCCTGCGAAGTGGTTCTTGTTGACGAACGGTCCGAACGGGTTGCGGCCTTCCATGGGCGTCCACAGGCCGTAGATCTTGTCGGCGAGCAGCGGTTTCTGGACGATCGCGGCCATCGCAAGCAGCACGCCGATGATGGCGACCGCGTGCGCGATGGCGCGCGGGCCGCGGACCGTGACCAGGCGCGCCGAACCAACCACGAGCAGCGAGAACGACACGAACAGGGCAAGCGCCGTCGCGGTGAGCCGTGGAGCGATCGAAAGCGCGTGCCGCTCGGGACTGCCGTGGGAAGACAGATCGAAGGTGCTCACGACCTCGAGCGTTGGGGCCGACACGGTCCGCAGATAATCCGACGGCACCGGCACGAGCTGCAGGGCGACGGCTGCGGCAAACAGCGCCAACGCGAGGGTGAGCGGGCCGAGCTCGAGCGACCCCCGTTCCGATGCCGCCACGATTCCCAGCATGCCCGCGAGGACGGCGGCGGCAGCCAACGGCCAGTACGCCCAGGGATACACGCCGCCAAACGCGAAGGCGCCCCAGGCGATGGCCGCGATGACAAGTGCCTGACCGCACCAGGACGCCGCGCCGAACGCCGCGCCGAACGACGCCACGAATGACGCGCCGACCGACCGCCGCGATCGTCTGACCGGCGTGGCGGCGATCGTCAGTGAAGGTTCCTTGGAGAGAAGCTCGGGCGCGGCACGGCCGGTCTGGACATCACCACGGCGTCAACCGACGTCAGGTCCGGCGTCGGCAGCGGATCCCCTGGCGCGTCCTGCCCGACCTGCAATGGCTCCAGCCATCCGCGCCAGCCGCACACGTCGCATCGGAAGAGCCGGCCGGCGGTGAAATCCTTCTTGAGGCGCTCCGGCAGCGTACGCGCATGCGACCGGTGCACTCTGGCGACGTGACAGCGTGGACACGGCTGCTCGTAGCGGGATCGCGCATCGGCCGCGGCGGCTGCGTGATCGGTCGGTTGCTCCTCGGCGTTCGGCGTGGCATCGTCCACCCGTTCACGGGCGCCGATCAATCCTTTCATCGCTTCGATCACGAGCTCGCCGTGACCGGCGAGAGCCGCGCCTTCGAGGGCCTCGATCGCCGCGAAAATGCGCGCGTCCGGTTGACGCGCCGACCGGACGCACAGAATCTTGTCCACAGCCGACGGTTGCGCGTGCTCGTCCACGCCGACCAGCTCCTCGTACAGCTTCTCCCCGGGACGCAGCCCGATGAAGTCAATCTTGATGTCTTCGTCCGGCATCAGACCCGACAAGCGAATCAGATCCCGAGCCAGGTCCAGCAACTTGACCTGCTCGCCCATCTCCAGCACGTATGTCGCTCCACTCTCGGCCTGCGACGCCGCGTGCAGCACGAGCTGAACCGCCTCCGGGATCAGCATGAAGAACCGGCGCATCTCGGGATGGGTAACGGTGACCGGTCCGCCCTTCTTGATTTGCTCGATGAACCGCGGCACGACGCTCCCGTTGCTGCCGAGCACGTTCCCAAAGCGGACGATCGAAAAGGACGTGCCGCTGCCTACCGCCTGCGCCTGGACGACGAGCTCGGCGACACGCTTGGATGCGCCCATCACGCTCGTCGGGTTCACCGCCTTGTCGGTCGAGACCATGATGAAGCGGTCGACGCCGTGCGCCTCGGCAGCCTGGGCGAGCAACCGGGTGCCGCGCACGTTGTTTTTCACCGCCTCGCACGGGTTCTCTTCCATCAGCGGCACGTGCTTGTGGGCCGCCGCGTGAAAGACGATCTCCGGGCGGTGTTCCGCCAGCACGCCGTTGACGCGCGATTGGTCGGTGACGTCCGCGATCACCGGGACGACACCGAACGTATGTTTCTGATCGTCCAGCTGCACCCGAATCTCATGAAGCGAGTTCTCGTAGCGATCGACCATCACCAGGGCCGCCGGCTTCAGGCTCGCGATCTGCCGGCAGAGCTCGGATCCGATCGATCCGCCTGCGCCGGTCACCATCACCCGCTTTCCCTCGATGAGCCGACGGAGCGGACGGCGATCGAGGCCAACCGGCGCCCGGGCAAGCAGGTCTTCGATGGCGAGGCCGCGGATCTGCTTGACGTCGATGCGGCCGTCGACGATCTCGCGCAGAGTGGGCAGCGTCTTGATCGGAATCTTGAACAGCTCGAGCATCCGGACGAGCGAGCGAATGGCAGCGGAGTCTCCGCCGGGAATGGCGATCACGACCTCGTCGGGCCGGCAGTGGTCGAGAATGCGCCGGATGTCGTGACTCGTTCCGACCACCGGCACGCCGTGAATGCGCGCGCCCGCCTTGGCGGGATTGTCGTCGACGAACCCGACCGGGTTGTAGCCGGAGCGCGGATCGTCCCTCATGTTCTGCACGATCTGCGCACCGGCGTCCCCGGCGCCGTAGATCAGCACCCGCTTGTCTCCTCGCCTGGCGAGCACCTCGCGATGGACGCGCCGGCTCAGTCGTGCGCCGCTCATCAGGCAGATCAGCACGAGCGAATCGATCAGGATGATCGATCGTGGGTAGGCGACTCCTGTGGCGGCTTCGAGCAAGGCGAACACCAGGGAGCTCGACAGCACGCCGAACGCGATGCTCCCCAGATCGGAGATGCCCGTGTATCGCCACATGCCCACATACAGCCCGAACGGCACGAACACCAGCGCGCGTACCGCGACGAGCCACGGGAGCGTCGCGATCCACAGGCTCCAGTAGGCAGGCGGCGTCGCGCCGCCGAAGCGCAACGAAAACGCCAGGGTGTTCGCGGCGACAATCAGCGCGATGTGCAGCAGCACTGAAAGCGGCCGACGAAACTGCAGCAGGAAATGCCTCGGTGAAATCATGAGAGAGGGGGTGACTGAGGAATCCGGGGGCAGTCAGGCGATGGCGCGTCTGAACTGCGGTGCGGTCGCATGCTTCGACGCCACGATCTCCACGATCCGGGCCTGCCTTGGCGGCGCGAGGCTCGACCCGCTCGGCAGGCACAGGCCACGATCGAACAGCCCTTCAGCGACAGATCCGCCCGCCATCGGGCAGCCGCCGAAGACCGGCTGCAGATGCAGCGGTTTCCACAGCGGGCGCGATTCGATGTCGTTGGCTTCGAGCTCGACTCGGATCTCTTCGTGCGAGGCGCCGAACGACGACGGATCGACGGTGACGCAGGTCAGCCAGTAGTTCGGCCGGCCGTAGGCCGCTTCCGGCATGAACGTGAGCCCTGGCAGCTCCGACAGCGCCAGGCGGTATCTGACGTTCACCGCCCGTCGTCTCGCGAGCTTGTCGGGGAGCGACCGCAATTGCCCTTCGCCGATCGCCGCCAGAAGGTTGCTGAGGCGGTAGTTGTATCCGATCTCCGAGTGCTGGTAGTGGGGAGCTGGGTCTCTCGCCTGGGCGGCGAGGTGGCTCGCCCGTTCGGCGATGTCCCGGCGGTGCGAGACGAGCATGCCTCCGCCGCTGGTGGTGATGATCTTGTTGCCGTTGAAGGAGAACGCCGCGCACTCGCCGAACGACCCGGCCTTCGCCTCGCCGTAAGTGGCGCCGAGCGCTTCGGCGGCGTCTTCGAGAAGCGGTACGCCGAAGCGGGCGCAGAGCTCGGTGATTCTGGCGTAGTCGGCGCACTGGCCGTAGAGATCCACGCTCAGGACGGCGGCGACCTGCTTGTTGAGCCGGCTCCGAGTGGTCAGCTCCTGTTCGAGCAGGTCCGGGTCGAGATTCCAGGTCTCGCGCGACACGTCCACGAACGCCGGGGTCGCGCCGACATAGGTGATCGCGTTCGCCGTTGCCGCGAACGTCATCGTCGAGGTCAGCACCTCGTCACCGGGGCCGACACCGAGGATGTGCAGCGCGAGGTGCAGCGCGGCGGTGCCGCTCGAGAGCGCCACCGCGTACGGCACGCCGACGGCCTTGGCGAATTCGCGCTCGAACCCGTCCACGTGCGGACCGAGCGGCGCGATCCACCCCGAGTCGAAGGCATCGAGCATCAGTCGGCGCTCTTCGGGACCGACATCGGGCGGGGACAAGTAGGTTCGCTGCATCATTTTGTCATCACTTTCGCGGGCACGCCGACGACCGTCGCATGCGCTGGCACGTCGTCGATGACGACCGCTCCTGCCCCGACGATCGCCCACGCGCCGATCTTCTTTCCCGGCAGGACCACCGCGCCGATTCCAATCAAAGCGCCCTCGCCAACTTCGACGTTTCCGCCGAGCCGAGCCCCCGGCGCCACGTGGGCGTGGCTGCCGATTCGGCAATGGTGCTCGACCGTCGCCGCCGTGTTGATGATCGCGTTCGCGCCAATCACCGCCTGGGTGTTGATGACGACGCCGGCGCAGATCATCGATCCGTCGTGCACCCGCGCCGCTGTCGAAACAACCGCCGAGGGGTGCTTCGCGACCGCCGTGCGGGCGCCGCGTCCCGTCGCCTGCTCGAATATCCGGCGGCGAAGCGAGTTGGCGCCAATCGCCACGATCAGCGCGTCGTGCGGTATTTGTTCCCGGTCGGCCAGGGTGCCGAGCATCTCTTCGCCAAGAACGGCGCGCAGCGTCTCGGCGCGGTCGTCGCAGTAGCCGAGGAAGCGAATGTCCTCACCGGCGGCCGTTTGTGCCCGGATCGCGTCCGCGACCACCTGACCGTGTCCGCCCGCTCCGAGGAGCAGCACGTTCATCGCTCCGTCGATCCCAGGAACTCGGTGGCCGTCGCATGCCCGGGCTGGCTGATGCCGTCCCGCGCCGCCAGCTTCCACATCGTCATCGCCAGGATCTTCAGATCGAGCGAGAAGGAACAGTGGTCCACGTACCAGACGTCGAGGTGAAACTTCTCTTCCCACGACAACGCGTTACGGCCGTTGACCTGGGCCCACCCTGTGATTCCCGGCCGCACGTCATGCCTTCGTCTCTGCTCGGGCGTGTAGCGTTCGAGGTATTGCATCAGCAGCGGTCGCGGACCAACCAGGCTCATGTCGCCCCTGACGACGTTCAGCAGCTCCGGCAGCTCGTCGAGGCTGAGCGCCCGAAGCGCTCGGCCGACCGACGTCATTCGGGCCGCGTCGTCGTCGGCATGATCGCTGCTCGAAACCCGCAGGGTTCTGAACTTCACGATGGTGAATGGTCTAGCGGCTCTGCCGGGCCTCGGCTGTCGAAAGAAGACGGGCGAGCCCAGCCTGGCCCTCACGAACAACGCAATGGCTGCGAGGAGCGGGGCCAGCAGGATGAGGCCGCCGCCGCTGATCAGTGCGTCGAAGGCGCGCTTGCCACGCCGCTGATAAAAAGTTGGCGACGCGGAGTTCAGCAGCACAGCGCGATTGGCTCGTGCAACTCCGCCGCGGACCTTGCAGAGTCGAAGGCCGCCGGTCGCTGGCTCGCGCGCCCGAGCACGTATCGATAGATGTCTGCAACTTCCCGCGTCGTCCGTTCGACGTCGAACATCTTCTTGACCAGCTCGTGACCCCGTCGCGCGAGGATCCGATAGTGAGGAAGATCCCCGAGCACCTGCACGAGGGCCTCGGCCAGGGCGGCGGGTGACGCCGGCGGCACCAGCTTTCCGGTGATCTCGTCAATCACCAGCTCGGGCACGCCGCCGACGCGCGCACCGATCGTCGGCACGCCGGCATAGAGCGGCTCGAGGACGCCGCCGCAGTTTTCCGAGAGCGGCGCGTGGATGGCGCAGTCGAAGTCGGGCCAGGCCTGTCCTACGCCGGCCGCCGACAGAGGGCCAGGCATCAGGATCCTGCCCTGACCAGCTTCGAGCGCCCGCCGGCGAAGCCGCTCCTCGTACCAGGTGGCGCCTGCGAAGGCGCCGCCCACGAGCACTCCGACCACGTCGGGACGGGTCCGCACGACACTGCCGAGCGCCTCGATCAGGTGCTCGTGCCCCTTCAGTCCGATGCGCTGGCCAAGGTAGTACTTCGGCGCGTACAGCCAACTGATGTTACCGACCATCAGCGTCCGCGGTCCAATGCCAAGCCAGCTGCGGAAGGCGTTGGTGCGCTCGGCCGGTCGATTCGCGAGCTCCCAGCCGTAGTAACTGAGAAACAGACGCGAGCGGTCAACGCCGTGTTGCGCGAGTAATTCCTGGATGCAACGGCTCGTGCAGATCCAGTAGTCGCGCGGACCCGCGGTCCTGATGTCGGCGGCCCGGAAGATGGCATGCTCGAGGTGAAGCGGCCCGGCAACCTGATAGACGCGCGGAATCGCGTGATTCCGCCCGAGCGCCTGCCGCAGGGTGAGCGTGGTGCCGATGAAGTGGCTGTGGATGACATCGGGCTGAACCCGGTCAACCAGTCGGCGGGCCCCCTCGAGCACGGCCGGGATTCGCCAGGGCGCCCTCGAGGGAAAGTCGAGGTCGGCGATGTGAATCGTGGCGCCTGATCGCAGCCAGTCGGCGTAATTGAGCCCGGAGGTCGATGGCAGCGCGACGTGAACGTCGATCCCCAGCGCGGTGAGCTGGCCGGCCTGCCACGCGGCCCAGGCGCCGCCGGTTGTGGTCTTGACGACTTGAAGCACGCGCATTTATCGCATCACTCGCGGATACCAGATCGCCACAGCCGTCTCCACTGCCTGCGGCACTCCCGGGAGCATCTGGGATCGCCGACGGAGAGAACCCTCGCCTCGTCACCCTCGTCAAGATGCCGACGCACAGCGCCACTTACTGGCAAGCCAGTGCCGCCAGTAACGCCCACCAGCATGGAACTATCCCGCTGACGCAGTCACCGGCCCCGGATTCCTCCGATTCCCACCCGCTCCCCGCGTTGCCTTGTAGCGAATCGCCCAGTCCGCCGTTTGCGTCCGGAGGTGGCGATAGAACACAGCTCGTCGTGCCCGCAATCGCAGTTGACCAAACTCACGTGCCTTTTCCACGTTCCTGGCCGACATTTGACTCAAGCGACCGTTGTCAGCGCTGACGCTGGCGATCATCAGGGCGAGTTTGTCGGGACGCCCGGGCGGAACCAGATCCTCCGGCCGCAGAAGCTCAGGAATTCCACCCACCGCGGACGCTATGCAAGGTAGACCTCTGGCCATCGCTTCAATCAGTGCCCGCGGCAAACCCTCGGTACGGGACGGCAGCACAAAGAGATCCGCTTCGTCGAGATACACTCTGACCGCTTCGGGACCCGGGAGGGCGCCGACGAAGCCAATGCGGCCGGCAATACCCAGCCCCTTGGCGCGAGACTCCAGCAGTGATCGATATTTTCCGTCACCGACAACCGTCAGCGTCACGTCGACACCCGCAAGGACACACCGGGCGACTGACTCCAACAAGACGTCTGTGCCTTTGTACAATTGCTCCAGCGAGCCAACTGTGATCAGGCGGAACGGACCAGTCACTCGTTCGGGTCTTCGCCCGTCGGTCCGAAAGCTGGCTTCATCAAGTGCGATCGACGAGTAGTGGGTCGACACGACTGACTTGGCTGGCGCGTCCGTATGAATCTGCGCGTCCGCAATATCAACCGCGTGGGCGCTACATGGATAACGCTGCTGTAGCGTCTGCTGGGTCACATATGCCGCAGCTGACGCGCCGGCACAGTATTGCCTCTGTTGACGCGTGAACAACCAGCGGAAGTACGGCCGCAAGGGATGCGCCACCACTCCTGGCGCGAATACTTCGTAGGGATCGCCCACGACCTCAACGCCGTAGGGAGCCTCGAGTCGCATCAGTATCCTGTGGAGGGGACCAGCGATATGGCACCCCAGCCGCATGATCACGGCGTCACCGGGCTCGAACGAACTGCGGACCGCCGCGGTCACGCCCCGCGATACCTTCAGATACTCGATCGGGCCCACATGGTACGGCACTGGATGAATTTCCACGCCAGGTCCGTTCGCCCGCGCCTTCTGGCTCGCTATTGTCGTCACGTCGCGTAGACGGGCGACAATGCGGACATGGTCGAACACCTCGAGATAGCGCGACCACCAGTTGTAGGAGGAAGGCCCCCAAATCGCACCATTCGCAGTGCGCTCCAACCGTTCTTCGGAGAGGACTACGACGTCCACAGAACCACCGCGGCGCTTACCACGTGACTGGCGCCTGGGCGCCTCGTAAGACTAGCGCGCCTTCGAGATGGAAGAGTGGTTGGCGCCCGAGTCGACGCCTGCGGGCTCCCAAGCGCGAACAGAACGTTGGCTCTATCCGTTCGGACTCGGAAACGGCTGCGCGCCGCTGCTCGTCGGTGCGGCTGGAACCGTTCGTGGAAAGCGGGATAGGAGATAGGATCACAGACTCCCGCGCGTTAGGCACTCGTGATTGAACGGCCCGCCTCTGACGTTGCCATGTCAAGGATGAGGGCACTGATGATTGAGTCGAGAGCCTCTTCTGGTTGCCAGCCAATATAAGACGATACCCGCGATAGATCGGGTACTCTCCGGCGCATGTCATCGAAACCCGGTCCATAGGCTTCCTCGTAAGGCACGTACTCGATCGTTGACGACGAGGCCGTCAACCTCTTGACGCGGAGGGCGAGCTGGGTGATCGACACCTCCTCCTGGCTGCCGATGTTGACGACCTTGCCCACCGCCTCAGCGGCGAACGGCAACGCTCGCAGCGCCCTGACTACGTCGTGAACGGAACAGAAGCATCGCCGCTGCGCTCCATCGCCAAACACTGTGATCGGCCCGCCACTCAAGGCTTGCCGGACAAACCGGGGCAGCACCATGCCATACCGGCCGCTCTGTCGTACGCCAACCGTATTGAACAGGCGGACGATGAACACAGGGAGAGCCGATTCGTGATAGTGCGCGAGCGCCAGAAACTCGTCGAGCGCCTTGGCACATGCGTAGGCCCATCGTCTCTTCTCGGTCGCGCCCATCACCACGTCATCATCCTCACGAAATGGGATGGCGTCCGATTTGCCAAAAACCTCACTGGTCGAGGTCAGTAAGACCGGCTTTCTGAACCTAGCGCACGCTTTCAAAACCGCATCCGTGGTGTGGAAGATCGTCTCGACCGTTGCGACCGGTCTATCGATGATTAGGTGGACACCGACCGCGCTCGCGAGATGGTAGACGAGATCGCTTTGAGCCACGGCGTCGAACATCAATGTTTGATCGGCCGCCGTTGCAACTATTACCTTCAGACGTCGCGATTCCTGGAGATGCGCGATGTTCCCCCATCGCCCTGTTGAAAGATCATCCACAACCGTGACAGTCGCACCATCGGCGATCAGGCTTTCGCAGAGATGCGACCCAATAAAACCAGCGCCGCCGGTTACCAGCACGCGTTGCGCATTTTTGTCGGTCATGTTGCACTCCCCTTACGCCGCACGTGGCCGTCCGCCTTGCCGCATACTCGACTCATACGCCTCCTGCAGCGCTTTCACGCTGCGCTGGATATTCATATCACTGCCAGCGACGCCGCGGTGGGCGAGCGCTGGTGACAGGCGATCCCGACTGGCCTGCAGGCAGACGCTTGCCCATCGCTCCGGGCCAGATTCGATGGCCAGCCGATGAATGAGACCAGGCAGAATGTCGACCTCCCTGGAGACTCGGTCAGAGAGCACAATGGGAAGTCCCGCGGCCTGTGCCTCGATGACTGCGAGCGGCAGTCCCTCCCACAGCGACGGGAACATGAACACGTCCACCGCGCCCATCAATAGCCGAGGCACGTCCGATCGAAGTCCCAGAAACTTGACACGCTCCGTCAAGCCTTTGGACGCGACTTGCAGCTCCAGCTCTCCCTGCAGCGGCCCGGCGCCGATAATGAGCAGAGCCGAGCTTGGTTCTCTCTTGCTGACTTCGTCGAACGCGCTGATCAAGAGCGCGTGGTTCTTGACAGGAAGGAGGTTTCCCACGTGGCCGATGACCACCGCGTCGGGATCCAGACCGAGCTCTCGTCTCACCGTGGTCCTGTCCGGAAGCACGAGAAAAGGGTCGAGCGCGATGCCGTAATGGAGGACCTCCCAGGGACACCGTGAATCCTGCTGTTCCCACGGGAAAAGCGCCCGCCCTGCCTGCTCACTGACCGCCAGCGCCTTCGTGCTGTGACGGCGGATCAGGTCCTCGGTTATCCTGAGATACGCGCGGCGAGCGATGGTGGCCTTTGCCTGTATCGCCGACGTGTCACTGTGACTGTGCGAGATCCTCGAGCCGACACCTGCCAACGAGGCGGCGCGCAACACCACCCCACTGAAATGATGAACATGGCTGTGAACGACGTCGTACGGCCCACACTCCCGAAGGACGGTTCTGAAGCGATCGGTGTAGCGGAAGCGGAAGCTTCGTGTCGGATAGGGCAGAGCGATTACCCGCCCGCCCAGCTCCCTGATCTCATCGTCGTAGGCTCCGGGAGAGTCAGTATGGACCAGGAAGTCTAACGCGAACCCCATTCGATCCACCGAACGCAGCACGTGCATTAACCAGGTCTCGACTCCTCCTCGGTTCATGCAACCGATCACATGCAGCACGCGCACAGGGTCCCTATAATTCATCATGTGGATCATGGCCGATCATCGGCACGGGTTCGGGTGACCACGCGTTCCCGCGCATCTTCGCAGACGCCACGAATAGCCCGGCGTAGGCACATGGAGCACGCAGTCGATCGCCTGCCGGTTTATCGTCAGCGCGTCACCCTTTAAACC
>WHSN01000062.1 GCA_009380045.1 Luteitalea sp. | reverse complement strand
TCCTCCACGCGGCGTTGCGTCGTCAGGCTTGCGCCCATTGCGAACAATTCCCCACTGCTGCCTCCCGTAGGAGTCTGGGCCGTGTCTCAGTCCCAGTGTGTCCGTCCGCCCTCTCAGGCCGGATACTGATCGTTGCCTTGGTGAGCCATTACCCCACCAACTAGCTAATCAGGCGCGGGCCCCTCTTCAAGCGCTGGGCCTTGCGGTCCCCAGCTTTGATGTCCACCTGTTCAAAAGCAGGATGTTATGCGGTATTAGCGTCCCTTTCGGGACGTTATCCCCCACTCGAAGGCAGGTCACCCACGTGTTACTCACCCGTTTGCCACTCTACTTGCCCCTTGCGGGACTTTCGCGTTCGACTTGCATGTGTTAGGCACGCCGCCAGCGTTGATTCTGAGCCAGGATCAAACTCTCATGTTAAATCCGTCGGCCGCCCGCACCTCCATGGCCTGAGCCACGGCGGCACGAACAACACAACTCGGTTAACGCGAGGCCGATTGTTTTGGCTCTGCGTTGTTCAGTCCGTTGGTCTTTGAGGTGGTTCGCCGCCAGTCGCCTTCGCACGGACTGACAACTCCGGTCGACCGATTCCACGACGCCACCCGCTGACTCTCTATCTTCCCCTCACGCCCGCTTTGCGCGCGCGCGAGGAGTTGACGGGCTGTTTGTGTGTGCTTGCACGCACTATCTAGTTTTCAAAGAACCGGCTCGCTCAGGCACCCCTGGCGCCTGCCCCCGACGTTCCGACCGCGGTCGGTTGCGTTTTAGGGGAACCTTCTAAGGTTACTAGCCCCGCCTACCCCTGTCAACCACTTTTCAACTTCCGTCAGAAGTTTTTCGGGCCGACCGTGTTGTTGAGGCGGGCGCTCGAGCTTCGGGGAACTGCCGTCGATAATCCCGGCAGTACTTTTCTCTCGGACTTGACTTTCTCTCGGACCTGCTCTGGACTTTTCGGACTTCCTCTGGAAATTTCCTCTCGGAATTCCTGTGAAATGTCCTCTGGAGTCCGTTGAGCGCCGCGAATTCCATTTCCCGGCGGGAATTGCCCGAGACAGAAAATTGCCGACGCTTTCGGCGGCAAATCCTCCGCTGCCCTGCAGCGGGTGTCTCTCGCTCCGAGCGATTGGTGAGTATCTCGTACCGACGCTCGAACGTCAAGTCAACCGTATGAGATGCGTCTCCTTCGATCCCTTGCGCAGGATGAACAACGTTCCTCCAATCGCCTCAGTCGATGTGATCCGGCACTGCGGATCCACGGCGCGACGGTTGTTCAGGTAAACACCGCCCGCCTGCACGAGACGACGCGCTTCGCTCTTCGATGGCGCAAGCTTCGTGCGCGCGA
The DNA here is from genome assembly GCA_009380045.1 of Luteitalea sp. Lineage (GTDB taxonomy): Bacteria > Acidobacteriota > Vicinamibacteria > Vicinamibacterales > CAVVIG01 > WHSN01. The sequence continues at coordinate 20,781 of WHSN01000062.1, read as the reverse complement.
CCAGATCCACCAGGCCGACCCCTTCTCCCGCGAACTCGGCGCCGGAGATCTCGGTCGACGGCACATCCCCGAACACCGCGAGCACATCCTCAACCGGAAGCGTGATGATGTCCTCACCGAACAGCAGCTCGGACGCTCGCACCGCCCTGGCCGTATGCTCCGCGCCGTGCACGAGCATCGTCACTTCACGCGCCAGCAGACGTTGCGCTTCACGCTTCTGCGGCGCCGACGCAACCTGCGCCGCCAGCCCGGCGACGGCATCACGCTCGAGAAACGTGAAGAACTTCAGGTACGCCACCACGTCGCGATCGTCGGTGTTCAGCCAGAACTGGTAGAACTTGAACGGCGAGGTCCGCTGCGGATCGAGCCACACCGTGCCGGCCTCCGTCTTCCCGAACTTCACACCCGAGGCGCTCGTCACCAGCGGCATCACCAGGCCGTGCGCCTTCCGCGCGCGCAGCTTGCGAATCAGGTCGATGCCGGCGGTGATGTTGCCCCACTGGTCGCTGCCGCCCAGTTGCAGGACGCACTGGTAGCGATCGAAGAGCTGGAGAAAGTCGTAGGCCTGCAGCAGCAGGTAGCTGAACTCGGTGAACGAAATGCCCTCCTCGCTCGCCAGCCGGCGGTTCACCGACTCCTTCTGCAGCATGTAGTTCACGGTGAAGTATTTTCCCGCGTCGCGCAGGAACGACAGGAGGTCGATCGTCGCGAGCCAGTCGGCGTTATTGACGATCCGCGCCGGGTTGGTCGGCGCCTCGAAGTCGAGAAATCGGGACAGCTGATGCCGTAGTCCGGCGAGGTTGGCGTCAATCTGCTCGTTCGAGAGCAGCTGCCGCTCCTGCGACTTGCCACTCGGATCGCCGATCATGCCGGTGCCGCCGCCGACAATCGCAATCGGCGCATGACCGAAACGCTGCAGGCGCGCCAGCGCCATCACCGGCAGGAGTGAGCCGACATGAAGGCTCGAGGCGGTTGGATCGAAGCCGATGTAGGCGGTGATCGGTCCGGCCGCGACGAGATCGGACAGGCCTTCGGTGGCGTCGTACACCATGCCGCGCCACGCCAACTCGTCGATCACGGTCCCCATGCGGAATGCGATTTACTATATCAGTCGATGGCGATTAGCCGGCGAGCCCTTCTCAAGACGATCGTGGCGACCGGCGTCGGCGCCGTCACCGGCGGCGGTGCGTACGGCTACCTGTACGAGCGCCGCGCCATACAGCTCTCCGAGGTAGTCGTGCCGATTGCTGACCTGCCGCCCAGCCTGGCCGGGCTGAAAATCGGACTGCTCACCGACATTCATCGCAGCCGGTGGGTCTCGAACGACGACGTCGCCACCGCCGTGAATACGCTGATGAGCGCCGCCCCCGATCTGATCGTGCTCGGAGGCGACTACGTCACGTTCGGTGACCGGACCTTCGTCGCTCCGGCAGCCGAAGCGCTTCGCGGTCTGACGGCGCCTCTGGGGGTCTTCGCGGTGCTCGGCAATCACGACGACGACCACGACATGCCGGCAGCGCTGGCCGCCAACGGCGTGGAAGTGCTCAAGGACGCGCGAACGCGCCTCACCATCCGCCATCAACCGGTGGATCTGGTGGGAATCCGGTTCTGGACCAAGCGCGTCTCGGACATCGAGCCAATCCTGCGCGGCGCCGGCGGCACGGTGATTTTGCTCGCCCACGATCCGCGACGCCTCACCGAAGCGGCAGCGCTGAACATCCCCCTGGTGCTTTCCGGCCATACCCATGGAGGTCAGATCGTGCTGCCCGGGATCGGCGCTGTCGCCGCCCGAAAGTTTCCGGTGATCGCGGGGATGGCCCGTCAGGACAGCACAAGGCTCTTCGTCAGCCGCGGCATCGGCACGGTTTACGTACCGGTGCGAATCAACTGCCCGCCCGAAGCCGCGGTGCTCACGCTCAGCCGCGCTTGACGCGCTCGCGCTCTCAGGCACGGGACCCTTGGGGGCCCCTCGCATCGAAGAGCCGGAGCCCCACGCGACGCACCAATCCCGCGTCTCAGGGCCTTCGCCGCACGAGCCGGCGGCCTTCGATCAGCCAGTCCCCTTCGAGCACCCGCCGAATCGCCTCGGGATACAGCCGGTGTTCCTCGACCAGGATTCGCGCCGAGAGCGTTTCAACCGTATCGTCGTCCAGCACTGGCACTACCGATTGCGCGACGATGGGACCGTTATCGAGCTCAGAAGTCACCAGATGGACCGTGGCGCCGGAAACGCGCACGCCGTGCTGCAGCGCCTGCCGCTGTGCCTGGAGACCTGGAAACGAAGGCAAGAGCGACGGATGGATGTTCAGGATGCGGTTCGGGAACGCGTCGATAAGCGGTCGACCCACCAGCCGCATGAAGCCGGCGAGACAGACCAGCCCGATGTCCCTGCGGCGCAACAGATCGGCAAGCGCCGCATCGTACGCGTCGCGGTCAGGATAGTCGCTGGGGCTGAGGACGATCGCCTCGAGACCGGCCGCCCTGGCGCGCTCCAACCCGGCGACGTCTGTCCTGTTCGAGATCACCAGCTCGAGGGACGCAGCGACCGCACCGCCCTGAATGGCATCGATAATCGACTGAAGATTGGATCCGCGCCCCGAGATGAGGACGGCCAGGCGACGGTTCACGACGGCTGGCGGTAGCGCACGTCGCGATCCCCGGGAACGACCCGTCCAAGAATCATCGGGCGCTCACCGCAGCGTGTAAGACACTCGACGACCAGCGGCTGCTCTTGCGCCGCGCAGACCAGAATCAGGCCCACACCCATGTTGAAGGCACGGAACATCTCGGCCTCGGCGATACGCCCGCGATCCTGGATGTACCTGAAGACCCGCGGCACCTCCCACGATCCCAGGTCAATCTCCGCCGCGCAGCCGTCGGGCAGCACGCGCGGCAGGTTCTCGGTGATCCCGCCGCCGGTGATGTGCGCCAGACCTTTCGCCAGGCTCGATTCGAGCAGCGGCTGAACGGCGGACAGGTACGACCGGTGCGGCGCCAGCAGCGCGTCCCCAACCGTGGCGCGCAGCTCTCGCACCGGCGTATTCGGTGTCAAGCCGCAGACATCGAAGAAGACATGGCGCGCCAGGGAATACCCGTTGGTGTGCAAGCCGCTCGAGGGCAGGCCGACCAGGCTGTCGCCGGGGACGATCGAACCTCCGTCAATCAGTTTCTCCCGGTCAACGATACCGACGATGAAGCCGGCGATGTCGTATTCACCGTCGGCATAGAAGCCTGGCATTTCAGCCGTTTCGCCGCCAAGCAGCGCGCAACCATTGTCCCGGCAGCCGCGTGCAACGCCGGCGACGACCTGCTCCGCGACGTCGGGCGAAAGGCGCCCGGTCGCGAGATAGTCGAGAAAGAACAGCGGCCTTGCACCTTGCACGAGGATGTCGTTCACACAGTGGTTGACCAGGTCCGCCCCAACGGTATCGTGCCGGCCGGTCATGAACGCGACCTTCAGCTTCGTCCCGACGCCATCGGCGCTCGACACCAACACCGGCTCGCGCAAGGCGCCATGGTCGAGTCTGAACAACCCGCCAAACGATCCGATCTCGGACAGCACACCAGGCGTAAAGGTCGATCGTGCAAGCGACCTGATGCGGCGGACGGTTTCATTGCCGGCGTCGATATCCACACCCGACCGGCGGTAGTCCATCAAAAGTCCAGTTTTCCAATCAGGGTCTGCATCAGGTCACGCGTCGGGGATCCCTCGGCAGACTCCCAGTAGGTCCGGCGCGCACGCGCAAAGAACCGCTCCTTGTCCAGATCTTCTTCGAGCATGTCGAATCCTTCCCCGAGGAGGGCGAGCGCGTCGCTTCGGCGCGGGTGCTGCTCGAGCGTCGCCATCATCAGCGGTGTGTTTCGAAGGCCGATCATGCCAAGCGCCAGCGCCACCGGGGCGCGCGTCGGATCCTGCGACGGGATGCCGATCTCAAACAGCGCGGTCGCCGCCGTGGCGCGCCCGGCGACGCCGAGCGCTCCGAGACCGGACGCTGCGCCGCGCAGCAGCTCCTGAAATCCGATGTTCTGGTCCGAGAACCTCAACGTCTCGACCAGGTAGTTCTCGTGCGACTCGCAATTGACGCCGAGCAGGCAGATCGAAGCGGCGACCAGCGGCTGCGTCGTTCTCGGCGCTGTCCGCTGCAACCCGGCGAGGACTTCGAGCGCGCGCTTGTCGCCGATCTTTCCGAGCGCGATCGCCGTGTCATCGAGGAGCGGCCCGTCCAGTTTCGCGATCCCGATCAGCGTCTCGAACGCGTACTGCGATTTGTGGTCGCCAAGCGCCTCGATCACCGCGCTGCGGAAGAAATCCTCCCCGCGCATGGCCTCCTTGACCAGCGTATCCCGCACGCGAGGATCGTCGCCGACCGCGGCTAGCGCCCGGACCAGGGCCGGTCGCACGAATTCGGCCTGCTCCTTGCCGAGCGCGACGAGCAGGTCCGGAATCATCGCGGGGTCCGGGTTGTGCTCGAGAAACCTGTAGGCCACGGTGCGAAGGCGGTCGTTCGGGCTGTCGAGCGATTCACGCATCGCATCCTTGGTGCGCGGATCGTTGAAGCCCGTCAGAAGGACCAGGGCGCGATATCGTACGAACCCGTCGGCGTGTTCCCCGACGGCACTCAACAGCGCCGGAACCGCCTGCGCCGGCGCGGTTCGTCGGACGATCCGCGAGGCGTTGGTCCGGGTCGCGTAATCGAGATCGCCGAGCTTGTCGATCGCGGACTGCAGCTGACCAGCAGAAACCGCCTGGGGGGCGGCGGGCTCCTGCGCGGGCGCAACCGCCTGGCCGAAGCCGCCGCTTGGGGCGAGCAGCATCGATGTTTGAAGCGCGAAGGCTGTCGTGACCAGCCGAATACTTCTGAGCGTGATCATGGCTATGTGGCGACCGGCTCCTTGTCGAGCTTCAACGCAAGCTGCAGGTAGCTTTTCTCGTCGCGAGGAAACGCCACGGGATAGACGCCGGTGTAGCAGGAGCTGCAGTACCCCTGGCGGCCCTCGCCGACGGCGGTCATCATCCCGTCGAGACTCAGGTAGGCGACGCTGTCGGCGTCAAGATACTGCTTGATCTCGTCCAACCAATGGGTCGCCGCGATCAACTCGGAGCGCCGTGGGGTATCGACACCGTAGAAGCAAGGCGAGATGGTCGGCGGACAACTGATCCGGACGTGCACTTCCCTGGCTCCTGACGCCCGCACCATCCGCACGATCTTGCGGCTGGTCGTCCCTCGGACCAGGGAATCGTCCACCAGGATCACGCGCTGGCCTTCGAGGATGCTGCGAACCGGGTTCAGCTTCACCTTCACCCCGAAATGCCGAATCGCCGATTGCGGCTGGATGAACGTGCGGCCGACGTAGTGATTGCGGATGAGACCCATCCGGAGCGGAATACCGGACTCCTCCGCGAACCCCATCGCCGCGCACACGCCCGAGTCGGGCACCGGGACGATGACATCCGCGTCGATTGGCTGTTCGCGAGCGAGCATGCGGCCGAGCGTCGTCCTCACTTCGTTGACGCTCTTGCCGAATACATAACTGTCGGGCCGCGAAAAGTACACGTGCTCGAACACGCAGTGCGCCAGCGCCGCAGGCGCGAACGGCCTGATCGAACGGGCGCCGCCGGCGGAAATCACCAACACCTCGCCCGGTTCGACGTCGCGCTCGTAGGTCGCCCCGATCAGGTCCATCGCGCAGGTTTCCGAGCAGACCACATACGCGTCACCCAGCCGCCCGAGCGCGAGCGGCCGGAACCCGTGCGGATCGCGCACCGCGATCAGACGGTCTCGCGTGAGCATCAGGAACGAAAAGGCCCCCTGCACCTGCGTGACCGAGCTCACGATGGCCTCCTCGACCGAGCGCGCCTTCGAGCGCGCATACAAATGCAGGACCACCTCGGTGTCGCTGCTCGACTGGAAAATCGAGCCCTCGGATACCAGATCGTTGCGCAGCGCATCCGCGTTGACCAGATTTCCGTTGTGGCAGATCGCCACCTGTCCGTGCGCGCAGTCGATGAGGAAAGGCTGCGCATTCGACAGCTTGCTCTCGCCGGCGGTCGAGTAGCGCACGTGCCCGATCGCCAGCCGCCCGGGCAGACTCGCGAGCGCGTCGCTGTCGAAGGTGTCGGCGACGTAGCCCATGGCCTTGGTCACCCGCACCTGGCCGTCCGATGCGGCGATGCCGGCGCTCTCCTGTCCACGGTGCTGCAGCGCATACAGCCCGAGATAGGTCATGTTGGCCGCTTCGGGATGACCGAAGATGCCGAACACGCCGCACTCGTCCCGGAACTTGTCCAGCATCAGGCCACCTTCCTGGCAAACACCTGCTCGATGGCGGTGGACCAGACTCGCTCGGCTTCGGCAATCGAGAGGTCGACGACGGTCGCGCCCGCCACCGCAATCCGCAAGCGGTTGCCGCTCGTCTCACCGATGATCCGGGCGGGCACTCCGGCAGCCGCGGCCTGCTGCAGAACTTCGGTGACCTTGTCCGGCGTGGTGGATACGACCACGCGCGAGGCCGACTCGCCGAACAACGCAGCGGCGGCGTTCAGCCCTTCCTGTCGTGCGATCGTCACGGCGTCGAGCGAGATCTCAGCGCCGGCCCCAGCGGTGTCGAAGCAGCACTCCGCGAGCGTGACCGCCAGCCCTCCGTCCGAACAATCGTGCGCTGACCGAATGAGCCGCTCGGCGGCGAGGGCGACCATCAGGTTCTGCAGGACGCGTTCCGCGTCCAGATCGAGCGCGGGAGGCATGCCCCGGACGAGTCCATATGCCAGCTTGAGATACTCGCTGCCGCCCAGTTCCCCGCGACCAGCGCCGAGGAGCACGACCATATCCCCGGTGCCCCGGAATCGCCGCGCGAGAACACAGTCGGCGTGCTCGAGCAGGCCGACGACGCCGATGACCGGCGTCGGATAGATCGCGTGGCCGTCGGTCTCGTTGTACAGGCTGACGTTGCCGCCGGTAATCGGGACGCCGAGCGCCCGGCACGCTTCGCCAATCCCTTCGACCGCCTGGGCAAACTGCCACATGATCGCCGGTCGCTCCGGATTCCCGAAGTTCAGACAGTTGGTCGCGCCCAAGGGTTGCGCCCCGGCGCAGGCCACGTTGCGGCACGCCTCGGCAACCGCCAGCATCGCACCCAACCGCGGATCGAGATAGCAGTAGCGCCCGTTGCCGTCCACCGATACCGCCAGAGCGCGTCCGGTCCCTTTGATCCGCACGACGCCAGCGCCCAGGCCCGGCAGATTCATGGTGTTGGTCTGCACCATGTGGTCGTACTGCCGGTAGGCCCACCGCTTGCTCGCGATGTTGGGCGACCCGAGCAGAGCCAGCAACGCATCGTCAGGCCCGGACGGCGCCGGCCAGCCCAGACCCTCGAGGTCGAGCGTCTGCACGGTCTGGAGGTATGCCGGCCGTTCCATCGGCCGGCGATACACCGGCGCCTCGTCGGTGAGCGCCCGATTCGGGATCTCGGCGACGACGGCGCCGTGGCTTTTCACGCGCAAGAAGCCGTCACCCGTCACCTCACCGATCCGGACCGCATGAAGGTCCCACTTGTCGAAGATGCGCTCCACCTCGCCTTCACGGCCCTTCTTCACGACCAGCAGCATTCGCTCCTGGGACTCGGACAGCATGATTTCGTACGGGGTCATGCCGGTCTCCCGCTGCGGCACCAAGGCGATCTCGATCTCGACGCCGGCTCCGCCGCGCGATCCCATTTCGGTCGTGGAGCAGGTCAACCCGGCAGCGCCCATGTCCTGAATCCCGACCAGCGCGTCGCTCTGCATCACTTCCAGGCAGGCCTCGAGCAACAGCTTCTCCATGAACGGGTCGCCGACTTGAACCGCGGGCCGCTTCTCGGCGGACCGATCGTCGAACTCCGCAGACGCCATCGTCGCGCCGTGGATGCCGTCGCGACCGGTCTTCGCTCCGACGTAGTACACGGCGTTGCCCACGCCCGATGCGACGCCCTTGACGATGTCCGACGCCTTCGCGATGCCGAGACAGAACACATTCACGAGCGGGTTGCCGGCATAGCTTGGCTCGAATGCGATTTCTCCGCCGACTGTCGGGATGCCGATGCTGTTGCCGTAGCCGGCGATGCCAGCGACGACGCCGTCGAGCAACCGCTTCGTGCCGGAGGCGTCGAGCGCCCCGAAGCGGAGCGAGTTCATCAGCGCGATCGGACGCGCGCCCATGGTGAAGATGTCGCGAATGATCCCGCCGACGCCGGTCGCCGCGCCCTGATAGGGCTCGATGAAGGAGGGATGGTTGTGCGACTCGATCTTGAAGACGGCGGCCAGTCCGTCGCCTATATCGACGGCGCCGGCATTCTCGCCGGGTCCCTGCAGCACCTGCGGACCGTCGGTCGGCAGCGTCCGCAGATGCACGCGCGAGCTCTTGTAGCTGCAGTGCTCGGACCACATCACCGAGAAGATGCCGAGCTCGGTCTGGTTCGGCTCACGCCCGAGAAAGGCGACGATCCGATCGAGCTCCCCGGGCTTGAGGCCGTGCCGTTCGAGCGACTGCCGGTCAATGGTCATGCGGTGGCGAATGCCTTCACAATCGATTCGAGAATCACCAGGCCGTCCACGCCGCCGAGCGCTGGCTCGCACGCGCGCTCCGGGTGCGGCATCATGCCGACGACGTTTCGCCGCTCATTGCAGATGCCCGCGATGGCGTGCACCGACCCGTTCGGGTTGGCATCGTCCACGAGCTGCCCATCGGGCGCGGTGTAGCGGAGCACCACCTGACGATTGGCTTCGAGCATCTGCAGCACGTCGGGCGGCGCGAAGTAGTTGCCCTCGCCGTGACCGATCGGTATCCGCAGCACCTGGCCGGCCTCCGCGCCACAAGTGAAAGGGGTGTCGGTCTGTTCAACGCGCACGTGCACGTGCTCGCAGCGATACTTCAACCCACGGTTGCGTAACATCGCGCCGGGAAGCAGCCCCGACTCGAGCAGAATCTGGAAGCCATTGCAGATGCCCAGCACCGGTCCGCCACGGTCGGCGAACGCCATCACTTCGCGCATGATCGGAGAGAAGCGCGCCATGGCGCCAGTGCGCAGGTAGTCGCCGTGGGCGAACCCGCCGGGAAGAATGACGGCGTCGGCGCCCTTCAGATCGGTGTCCTTGTGCCAGATCAGCTCCGACGCTTGACCGAGCACCTGCGTGGCGGCATGGTCGGCATCGCGATCGCAGTTCGAACCCGGGAAGACGATGACGCCAAATTTCATGACTCGGCGATCTCGATGCGGTAACTCTCGATGACCGGATTCGCGAGCAGCTTGTCGGCGACCTCGGCCGCCAGTTCCCTTGCCTGAGCCATTTCCGTCGTCGCCAAATCGAGCTCGAAGTACTTGCCCTGACGGACGTCTTCGACCTTGTCGTAGCCGAGCGAGTGAAGGGCGTCGGCGATGGTGCGCCCCTGCGGGTCGAACACGGACGGTTTGAGCGTCACGAACACTCGAGCGCGCATGCGGCGCATCCCCTCACCCCCGAGCATGTCAGCGCGCCGCCGCATGAGCGCCCGCAGCGCCCACGGCGTCGGCGGATGTCCCATCGCGGGGGCTCGCGGGACCGAAAACGCGAGCAAAAATGTAGTCGATGTGCCGGAACTGCTCATTGAGATCGAACGCCCGCTCGAGCTCCGACGCCGTCAGGACCTGCATGACATCCGCATCCGCCAGAAGAAGAGACTTGAAGTCGCGGCCCTCCTCGAAGGATCGCATCGCGTTCCGCTGGACCCATTCGTACGCCCGCTCGCGCGCAATACCTTTCCTGGCCAGCTCGAGCAATACGGTGCCTGAGAACACGATACCGCGGGAACGATCGAGATTCTGGCGCATCCGCTCAGGGGAGACGACCATCCCGCGCACGATTCGGGTGAACCGCCGCAGCATATGGTCGAGCACGATGAAACTGTCGGGCAGAATCACCCGCTCGACCGACGAATGCGAGATGTCCCGCTCGTGCCAGAGCGCAATATTCTCGAACGCCGCATGGCAATGGCCACGAATGAGCCGCGCCAGGCCCACCACCTGTTCGCAGCCGATGGGATTGCGCTTGTGCGGCATGGCCGAGGAACCTTTCTGCCCCTTCGCAAACGGCTCCTCGACTTCGCCGATTTCGGTCTTCTGAAGCCCGCGAACCTCGAGCGCGAATTTCTCGAGCGACGCGGCGGTGATCGCCAGCGCCGCCAGCAGCTCGGCGTGCCGGTCACGCTGGATCACCTGGGAGGCGACCGGCGCCGGCTGCAGCTGCAGCCGGCGGCACACCGCGATCTCGATATCGGGGGACAGATGCGCGAACGTGCCAACCGCCCCTGATAACTTGCCGACCGACACCGTGTCGCGTGCGCGCCTGACGCGCTCGATGTCACGCGCGATCTCGGCATACCAGAGCGCCAGCTTCAGCCCGAAGGTCATCGGCTCGGCGTGCACGCCGTGCGTCCGCCCGATCATCGGCGTCCGACGATGCTCGAGAGCGCGGTCGCGAATCGCACTCGACAAGGCGTCGAGGTCGGTCAGAATCAGATCGGATGCCTCGCGCATCTGCAGCGCCTGCGCCGTATCGACGATGTCCGACGAGGTCAGACCGAAGTGCAGCCAGCGTGCGGCCGGTCCGACTCTCTCCGCAACCGCTGTGGTGAAGGCGATGACGTCGTGCTGGGTGGTTCGCTCGATTTCTTCGATGCGGGCGATGTCGAAGGCGCCGCGCTCACGGATGTCGCGCGCCGCCTCAGCTGGAACGATTCCGGCGTCCGCCATCGCGTCGGCGGCAGCGGTCTCCACGAGCAGCCAGGCCTCGTATCGACGCTGATCACTCCAGATCCGCCCCATTTCGGGATGTGTATAGCGTGGGATCACAGGGTCTTCACCGCGAACGACACGGAGGGTACCGAGGAACAGGCATATGTGGTCATCTGGTCATGTGGTGATCTGGTGATCGGGGCAGCCGGCCATCGACCGCATTTCGAATGACCACGTAACCCACCGACCAATTGACCAGATGCGACCAGCCGGCGCGTCACCGGCGCCAACGGCTTGTTCCTCCGACCCCTCTGATCTCTGTGTACAGCTTCTTATTCTAAATCGAGTCGGTGGCGCGGGATCTTCAAACCGTTCACATTTCCGAGCACGGTCGCGGCCAAAGATCCGTTCTGAAACAGGTCCGTCGCCACCCGCTGGACGTCCGCCGTCGTCACCCGTTCGATCCCCTGAAGGGTCTCATCCAGCCCGAACTGACGGTCGAAGTAGATCTCCTGCCTGGCAAGGTGCGACATGCGGCTCGCCGTGCTCTCGAGGCTGAGCATGAGGCTCCCCTTCAGATGGTCCTTGGCCCGCTGCAGTTCGGCAGCGGGCACCGGCGCCTGCTTGATGGTCTTGAGCTCCTCGACGACGAGGTCGAGCACCTCGCCGATCGCCTCGTTGGCGCAGCCCGCGTAGATGGTGAACGATCCGGCGTCACGATACGCGCTCAGGCCGCTGAAGACCGAGTAGGCGAGCCCGCGTTTTTCGCGGACGTTCTGAAACAGCCGCGAGCTCATGGAGCCGCCCAGCACCGTGTTCAGCACGTAGCTGGAGTGCCGATCGTCGTGATTCTGAGGATAGCTGCTGGCGCCCAGGCACAGGTGACTCTGCTCGAGCTCTTTGTTGCGGATCTGAATCTTCGGAATGACCCGCGGCGCTTCCTCCGGCACGACCCCACCGATCGATGCGAGGCCACCGAACTTCTCCGCGACCATGTCGCGGACACGAGCATGTTCGAGGTTGCCGACCGCCGAGACGATCAGGTTCTGCGGCGTGTAGGCGTCCTTGAAATAGTCCCGCAGCAGATCGGATGTGAAGGATTCCACCGTCTCCTTCGTGCCGAGAATCGGACGGCCGAGCGGGTGATCCTCCCAGAAGCCCTGCGTGAAGATCTCGTGAACCAGATCGTCGGGGGTGTCCTCGACCATCTTGATCTCCTCGACGACGACCCGCTTTTCGCGCTCGAGGTCCTCGGGAGTAAAGGCCGGGTTCAGGACGATGTCAGAGAGGATGTCGAGGGCCAGCGGCAGGTGCTCATCCAGCACTTTGATGTAGTAGCTGGCGTATTCCTTCGCGGTGAACGCGTCGAGCTGCCCACCGATCGAATCGATCGCCTGCGCGATGTCTTCAGCCGAGCGCGTTGCCGTTCCCTTGAACAGCATGTGCTCGACGAAGTGCGCGATCCCGCCGCGCTCGGCCGTTTCGTGGCGCGATCCTCTCGTCAGCCACACACCGATGCTGATCGATCGCACGTGCGTCATCCGCTCGGTGAGAATACGGAGCCCGTTATCGAGCACGTCTCGGACGATCGGTGAATTCGACAAGGTGTTGGCGCTCGCAGCAGGAACCTGAAACCCGTCCGGGTGATGACCAGTCAATGTGCTGCAAACCATTGACTCAAAAGGGATTACCAGCAACATCGAACTATAGCATGGCCGCTGCGGTCGCAGCAAGAGAGGTTCGCTCGGACCCGAGGAGCCCGGTGGACAACCGGGGTAAGATGGAGGAAGGTCGGAAAGTCGTTTACTGGCCGAGAGATACCGTGACAAGCCGCCTTGATTTAGCAGAGCTGGAACGCCCGGCCTTGGAGTCGGCACTGGCCGAGCTTGGCGAGGAGCGTTTTCGCGCCCGCCAGATCTTCGGCTGGATTTATCGGCGCGGCGTCACGGAATTGGAGGCGATGACCGACCTGTCCAGAGGGCTTCGCACCGTTCTGGCGACACGCTTCACGCTGACGACGCCCCAGGTTGTGACGCACGAACGATCGAGCGACGGCACGCAGAAGCTCCTCTTGAGGCTCGCCGATGGCCTCGAGATCGAATCGGTCTTCATCCCCGATACTCCCGCAATGACCTTTTGCATCTCCACGCAAGCGGGGTGCGCCATGGCCTGCGCGTTCTGCCTCACCGGGAAGATGGGTCTCGTCCGGAACCTCACGGCCGGGGAGATCGCCGGTCAGGTCCGTGTGCTGGCTGACGCCCTGTCGATGCGGGGTACCGCCTTCAACATCGTGCTGATGGGGATGGGCGAACCGCTGCACAACTACGACGAGACGATGAAGGCGCTGCGGATTCTGACGGACGAGCATGGGCTTGCGCTCCCCCCGAGACGGATCACCCTCTCGACCGTCGGCCTGCTCCCGGGCCTCGAACGGCTGGCGCGCGAGCCGATCATGCCGAATCTGGCGATTTCGCTGCATGCGCCCAGCGACCTGCAGCGTGGGCAGCTGGTCCCGCTCAACCGCCGGTACGGCATCGGCGACATCATCGACGTTTGCAAGCGGTTTCCGGTGAGAGCTCGCAGCCGGATTACGTTCGAGTACGTGCTGCTGGCCGGGGTGAACGACTCGATCGAGGACGCGCGGGCACTCGCCCGGTTGCTGGCGGGTGTGAAGTCGAAGGTGAACCTCATCCCGTTGAACGCGGCCGCTGGCATACCGTTCGACCGCCCATCCGATGCGTCGATCGACCGCTTTGCCGCCACTCTGGCCGAGCGCGGCGTCCTGGTATCAGTTCGAAAGAGCCGCGGACGCGATATTCGCGCCGCCTGCGGTCAGCTGATTGTCGAAGGGCCGCGCAAGTCTCCGGCGCAGCAGCTGGCGATCGCCGCGTTCGGACGGCAGCCGTAGACCTCTGCGTCTTCTGAAGCCCCACGAGGATTCACGTCACACCACGGCGCCGGTGATGGAGTCGGCCGCGCCGGTGACGGCCAGCCGAACCCATTCGTTTCTCGGATGTCCCGGCGGGATCCTGACCTTCAGGTAGTTCCCCGTTACCGCAAGCGACCCGTCCTCGATTGTGAGCGCGCGGTGGACGGACCCGACCTGGCTGCGGCGGAAACGCTCCGACAATCGCGCCGAGATGTCGCGGATACGCCTCGCCCGCTCTCGGACGACGAGGCCGGGGACCTTGCCGTTCATTGCGGTCGCGGCGGTTCCCGGACGATCTGAATAGGGGAACACGTGCACGTGCGTGATCGGCGAACCCTCCAGATACCGCGCCAGCTGTTCGAAGTCGGCATCGCTCTCCCCTGGGAAGCCGACGATGATGTCGGATCCGATCGCGGCGTGCGGCATCCGAGAGCGGATGGTGTCGACAAGCTCTGCGTAGCGAGCGATGGTGTAAGGCCGGCGCATCGCCGCCAGCATGCGACCACTTGCGTGCTGCAGCGGCAGATGAAAATGCGGCGCGAATCCATCGTGCCCGGCAACGAGGCGGACGACATCGAGGGTGCAGTCCATCGGCTCGAGCGAGCTGATGCGGAACAACACCGGCGCCGGACCGGCCGCCGCTCGATCCGCGAGGGCTTCGAGCAGCGCCACGAGCGACGAGCGGGGGCTGAGATCGCGGCCGTACGAGCCGAGATGCACGCCCGTCAGGGCAATCTCCTTGAACCCGGCGGCTGTCACACGAGCCACCTCGGCAAGGATGTGTTCGAGAGCGGCGCTTCGCGGCTCTCCCCGGGTCGTGGGGATGATGCAGTACGAGCACGGCTCTGCGCAGCCGGTCTGGACGCGGAGGGTAAACGCGGTACGGCCGGCGAAACCTGGCTCGATGGTGGCTCCGCAACTCCCGTCACCGTCGCCGAAGCGTTCCGCCGTGCCAACTTCAGGCGGCATCTGGACGAACGGGCTGGCCCCGCTGGAACAGGCATCCGCGCGAAGAATCGGTATCAGGCGCGTCTTGTCCTGGTTCGGCAGCACGCGGACCACGTTCGGCAGCGCGGATACGTCGTCCGGTTGTCGCGTCGCATAGCAGCCGGTGACGACGATTCTCGCCGACGGATTCTGCCGAGCCAGCCGCCGAATCGTCTGACGCGCTCCCTGGTCGGCCGCCGCCGTCACCGAACAGGTGTTCACGACGATCAGTTCGGCCTCTTCCGCCGACCCTGCTTGCGCTCCCGACGCCAGAAGCGCCTCTTCGAAGGCAAGAGAGTCGGCCTGATTGACGCGACAGCCGAAGGTGATGACCGAATACTTCATCTACGATTCCGACATCGCCTTGCGTCCAATGTCGGTCCGGTAGTGTGCGCCATCAAACGACACCAGCGAGACGCCGGCATACGCGCGCCCGATCGCCTCGGCGTAGCTCGGGGCTCGCGCCACAACGGTCAGCACCCGTCCGCCGGCCGTGACCAGACGACCATTTTCAGTCGCGGTGGCGGCGTGGTACACGACGACCCCGGCCCGTTCGGCGTCCGCTATGCCGGCGATCGGCTGTCCGGATTCGGACGACTCGGGGTAGCCGCGCGAGGCGAGCACCACGCCAACCAGCCGGTCGTGCGACAGGGCACACGTGCTCTGGCGCAGGTCGCCGGCGGCAGCCGCGGCGAGCAGCGGGGCAAGCGGCTCGTCGACGAGCGGAAGGATTACCTGCGCTTCAGGATCGCCCAGCCGGACGTTGAACTCGATGACCTGCGGACCGGACGGGGTCAGCATCAGCCCGACGTACAGGAAGCCGCGAAACGGATACCCTTCAGCCGCCATCCCTCCGATCACCGTATCGACGATGTCGCTCATGATCCGCTCGCTCATGGCGGCGTCCACCAGGGGACTCGGTGCGAAGGCGCCCATGCCACCAGTGTTCGGCCCCCGGTCGTCGTCGAAGATACGCTTGTGGTCCTGAGCGGTTCCGAGCGGTATGGCACGCGTGCCATCGCTCAAGACGAAGAACGACACCTCCGGCCCGATGAGGCATTTCTCGATGACGATCCGCGCGCCCGCGGATCCGAACCGGCGGTTGGTGAGCGCGTCGTCGATTGCCGCCTCGGCCTCAGCGAGATCGCTCGCAATCACGACGCCTTTGCCTGCCGCGAGACCGTCGGCCTTGATCACGACCGGCAGTCCGAAGGTACCTGCGCGGACGCATGCCAGGGCCTCCCCGGGATCCTCGCAGGTCGTGAAAGGCGCGGTCGGGACGCCGTGCCTCGCCATGAACGCCTTCGCAAACGCCTTGCTCGATTCGAGCCGCGCCGCGGCCGCGTGCGGACCGAGCAGCCGCCGGCCGGCGGCGGCGAAGCGGTCCGCCACGCCAACGCTGAGCGGAAGCTCGGGCCCGATCACGGTCAGATCGATGCGCTCACGCTCGGCCAGACTCAAGATCGCATCGGGATTCGCCGGGTCGATCTGGACCACCTCGCAGAGCGCGGAGATGCCAGGATTTCCAGGGGCGCACAGGATTGATGTGACGGATGGGTCGGCGGACAACCGGGCGACCAGCGCATGCTCGCGCGCGCCGCTGCCGATGACGAGAAGTCTCATTCCAGGAACGCGTTAGAAGGATTGGCGACCGTAACAGCGGGTTGCACGAAATTGCCGACTATTTCGTTTGACCTCGGCAGGCTTTGGACCTAGAATCCGCGCTTGCTGTGATAGCCTAGCACGTTTGGTCGAATTATGAATGGGGACGGACCGCGAGCAAGGTCCATCCGCAGAACTACTTGCCACCCGAAAGCGGGGTGATTTTCGTGGCAGAAGTGAAGATTCAGGAGGGCGAATCCATTGAGAGCGCCCTCCGACGGTTCAAGAGAAAAGTGCAGCAGGAGGACATCATCAAGGACATCAAGAAGCACTCCTTCTACTTGAAGCCTGGCGACAAGCGCCGTGCAAAACAGGCACTGGCGCGCAAGCGGAACCGGAAGAAGCTCCGGCGGGAGCTGGAGTAAGGCCGAGCCCCACGAGGTAGCGACCGATGGAGTTCCAAGACAGGATCCTCAGGTGCGTGGACTGCGACGCGGAGTTCGTCTGGACGGCGGGGGAACAGCAATTCTTTGCCGACAAGAACTTCAAGAACGAACCCAAACGGTGCAAGGGCTGCAAAGGCAAGAGGGCCAGCCGTCCGGCGGGAGCGTCGCTGGCGCGAGAACGGGTGGAAACAGTCACTCAGTGTTCGGCTTGCGGCAAGGAAACAACCGTGCCGTTCCGGCCGACACAGGGGCGTCCGGTCTTCTGTAAGGAGTGCTTTCAGTCCCGGAAGTTCGCCGGGGCGAGCGGCATCTAGCTCTCGACGGTTCTCTCGTAGACTTCAACGACACAGTCGGCCCGCGCCTGCCCGTACGGGGCAGGCGTCGGTCGGCCGATCCGGCTCGGCACGGCGTCTCGGTTCTCGATGTCGCTGGCCAAGCAATATCGCGAGCCGAGGAGCATGTGCTAAGCTCACGACCACGCATTTATTGGAGCGTTTTTCATGCAGATCGAGCAACGGGCTGTTGGTGACGTCGTGGTCCTGGACCTCAAGGGGCGGGTCACGCTGGGGGAGGGCGACGAGCTGCTCAAGGACAAGGTCAACAGCCTCCTCAATCAGAGCCAGAAGAAGATCGTGCTGAACCTCGCCGAGGTTCCGTATATCGACAGCGCCGGTCTGGGCGAGATCGTGCGCACGTACACAACTGTCAGCCGTCAGGGCGGCAACCTCAAGCTGCTGAACCTGACCAAGCGGATTACGGACCTCCTGTCGATCACGAAGCTGCTGACCGTGTTCGAGACCTTCGAGTCGGAGAACGACGCGGTCCGGAGTTTTTCGCAGTCGGCCAAGGTCTAGCTTCGCCTCCCGCGCTAGATGGCGCGCAGCACACTTCCAGAGACGGCGGTGTCCGGGGTTCCGCGGCGAGATCGCGTCCGGCCGTTCCCCAACCGTTCGACCGCCGTCAACCTCCTCCTCTCCCTGCGGCCGAGCCAGTGGACCAAGAACCTGCTGGTCTTCGCGGCGCTCATCTTCGCGGTGAAGCTGTTCGACGCGCGAGCCTTGCGGCTGTCCGCCGTCGCGTTCGTCATCTTCTGCGGTCTCTCTGGCGTCGTCTACCTGTTGAACGACGTGATGGATCGCGAGCACGACCGGCGGCATCCTCTCAAGAATCGGCGGCCGATTGCGTCCGGCGAGCTGTCGGTGCCGGTCGCACTCGGCGCGGCAGCGCTGCTCTCGGCCGCCACCCTGGCCGGGGCATTCGCGCTCGGGTGGCAATTCGGCCTCATCGCGGCGGCCTACCTGGGGCTGCAGTCGCTCTATTCAGGCGTGCTGAAGCACATCGTGATTATCGACGTGCTGACGCTCGCCATCGGGTTCGTCCTCCGCGCGATCGCCGGCGCGGTGGCGATCCAGGTGTCGATCAGTCATTGGTTGTTCGTCTGCACGATCCTGCTGGCGCTGTTCATCGCGCTGGCGAAGCGGCGCCACGAAATGATCTTGCTCGCGGAGGGGGCGACGACCCATCGACCGATCCTCGGTGAGTACAGCGCGTATCTTCTCGACCAGATGATCGCCGTCGTCACGGCGTCGACGCTGGTCGCCTATATCTTCTACACCATCAGCCCCGAGACCGAGCAGAAGTTCGGCACCGAGTGGCTGGGCCTGACGATTCCGTTCCCCCTGTATGGAATTTTCCGCTATCTCTATCTCGTGCATCGGCGCGAGGGGGGCGGAAGCCCGGCCGATCTGCTGCTGAACGACCGCCCCCTGCTCGCCTGCGTGACGCTCTGGGTCGTCGCGGTGGTGCTGATCATCTACCACCCCTTTGTGCCCTGACCATGCCTGATTTCAACGTGCGCTCCGACTCGGTCAGCGTCGAGCAGATCATGGAGCAGATCCGCGCCCGCATCCGTGAGAAGCGCGGCGCCGACTACACCGAAGACGAGATCCGCCAGCTCGCGACCGTGAAGCTGGAGAAGTTTCTCGACCCACGAGGCGTCCGGTCGGATCTGCTCGATCAGTTCCGGCGCGCTCAGCCGGCGCACGAACCGCCCGAGTTGCCGAACTATGCGTTCGAAGAACAGACGCTGTTCGAGTCGACCCGGGGGCCGCTGCGGTGGATCCGGCGGCTCCTGCTGCCGATCTTGAAGCTGTTTTTCAACCCCAATCCGCTCATCCAGGCGTTGAACATTCAATCGCGGCTGAACACCATCCACGCGGAGCGCGACGCTCGACGCGACGCGGCGGCTCGGAGCGTCGACCAGCTGCAGTACGAAGTGCTCCACAACCTGGTGGTGGAGCTGACCCGTACCGGCATCGAAGTCAAGAACCTGAAGATGCAGGTGGAGTCTTTGGCGAGCCGGCTCGAGTTCAACGAGCGCCGAGCGCGGTCGCTCGAGAGCGTCGTGGTCTACAAACCGTCGGGCGAGGTTCGGACGCCCACCCCGCCAACACGTGAGCCGCGTCAACCCGAAGAGCCACCGGTTCGCCAGGCAGCGCCGGCCAACGAGAGCCAGGGCCCGGCCGTGGCCGTCGCGGAGGGCGCCGAAGGGCCGGGGCAGCGGAGCCGCCGCCGGCGACGGCGGCGCGGGCGTCGGTCTGGAGCGTCGGCGGCTGGAGTGATGAGCGCGGCGCCTGCAGATCGCAACGCGGACGCCACCTCAGAAAGCGAGGATGTGCTCGACAGAGGCGACGATTCGCCTGAACCCGCCGCTGCTCCCACGGAGGGCCCGGCTCCGGCACAGGACGCCGCTGCGGGTGGAGCCGACGAGCCACAGTGAAGCTCGCGATCGTCGTTCAGCGCTACGGTCTCGATATCAACGGCGGCGCGGAGCTGCACGCGCGCTACGTCGCGGAGCATCTGGCTCGCCACGCCGAGGTCGAGGTGCTCACCACGTGCGCCACCGACTACGTCACGTGGCGGAACGAGCTCCAGCCGGGTGTCGAACAGCTGAATCACGTCACCGTGAGACGATTCCGCGTGAAGCACGAGCGCGATCCACTCGTCTTTGGACGGCTTTCCGAGCGCGTGTTCCACCAGATGCACTCAATCGCGGAGGAACTCGACTGGCTCGAGGCCGAAGGCCCGACCAGCCCAGCGCTGATCGCCCATTTGTCGAAGCACGCGGCCGAGTACGACTACTGTCTGTTCTTCAGCTACCGCTATTACCACGCGTTTCACGGCGCCAGGGCCGTTGCC
Organism: Luteitalea sp.; assembly: GCA_009380045.1. Classification (GTDB taxonomy): domain Bacteria; phylum Acidobacteriota; class Vicinamibacteria; order Vicinamibacterales; family CAVVIG01; genus WHSN01. Next base: position 873 of record WHSN01000062.1, on the reverse strand, counting down.
TCGCGCGCCATCCTGGTGCCCACCGCCGAACGCGACCATGCGGTCGGTCTGTCGATCTTCCCGCCGGTCTTCCGCGGCGTGCGTGCGCTCATGTACAACTCGCCGGAAGAGCGGGCGATGATTCACGCGCTCGCCGCGAACGACGATGTGCCGTCGGTCGTGGTGGGAATCGGCTCGGAGGTGCCAGGCAGCCCGCAAGCCGCCCGTTTCCGGCAACGGTTCAACATCCGCGAGCCGTTTGCCGTGTACGTCGGGCGGGTTGACGAGAACAAAGGGTGCAAGGAGCTGTTCGAGTTCTTCGACGGGTATCTGCGCGAGCAGGCCGGGAAGCTGTCGCTTGTCCTCGTGGGCCACTCGCTGCTGCCCATCCCGCAGCATCCGCGGATTCGCCATGTCGGGTTTCTCGATGACAGCGACAAGTTCGACGCCATCGCCGCCGCCGAGCTCCTGATCATGCCGTCGTATTTCGAGAGTCTGTCGATGGTCGCGCTCGAAGCGTGGGCGCTCGGCCGGCCGGTGCTTGCCAACGCCCGGTGCGACGTGCTGAAGGGCCAGTGCATCCGCAGCAATGGCGGCCTCTACTACGAAGGACGCAATGAGTTCATCGAGACCCTGAGCGCGATCGAACGCAATCGCTGGCTGGCTTCGAGCCTGGGGAGGAACGGACGCCAGTACTACCGCGATCACTACGACTGGCCGGTGATCGAACGGAAGTATCTGGACGTGATCCGGCAGCTGTCGTCTCAACCGCCAGCTCGAACGCTTGAACCCCTGGGGGGATGGTTCGAACGTCGCCGTGCGGACTGCCCGCCCGCGGCGCAGGTCGCGGCGGCCCTGCCGTCGGGCCCGTCGCTGACGCCGGAAGCCGTGGAT
>WHSN01000225.1 GCA_009380045.1 Luteitalea sp. | reverse complement strand
GTTGGCGGTCCTCGCCACGATGATCCTCAAGATCGGCCTCGACGTCCTCAAGCCCTGGCCGATGAAGGTGCTCGTCGATCACGGGCTCGGCGACCAGCCGCTGCCGTCGGCCCTCGCGGGCGCGGCGATCGCGCTTCCCGGAGGCGGCTCGCGAGAAGCCCTCATCGGCTGGAGTGTGGCCGCGACTGTCCTGTTGTTTCTGCTCGGTTGGGCGCTCGGCGTCGCGCGGTCGTACGCGAACATCGGCTTCGGTCAGCGCATGGTCTATGACCTGGCCACCGACCTGTTCAGCCACCTGCAGCGGCTCTCGCTGCGGTTTCACAGCCGGCGCTCGGTGGGCGACTCGATCCGGCGGGTGACGACCGATTGCGGCTGCGTATCGGTGATCGTCAAGGACGCCGTTCTACCGTTCGCCGCATCGGCCGTGAGCCTGGCCGTGATGTTCTCGGTGATGTGGCGGATGGAGCCGCGCCTGACGCTCGTGTCGCTGGCCGTGGTTCCCTGGCTCGCGCTCGTGCTCCACCGCTACATGACCCCCATGCTCGAGCGCAGTTACGAGCAGCAGCAGGCGGAAGGGCGGATGTACGAGGTGGTCGAGCGCACGCTCTCGGCCGTACCGGTGGTTCAGGCATTCGGCCGCGAGGCGGCCTGCGATCGCGCCTTCGCGCGCACGACCGACGCGGCAGTCGATGCGGCGATCTCCACCACGGTCGTCGGGCTGAAATTCAAGGTGCTGACGGGTGCGGGCACGGCATGCGGGACGGCGGCGATCGTGTGGGTCGGCGCGCAGAGCGTCCTCGACGGGCGGCTCACGGTCGGCGGGATTCTCGTGTTTCTCGCATACCTGGCGTCGCTGTATGGACCGCTCGAGGCGTTGATGTACGCTCCGTCCACGACGCAGGGAGCGGCGGGCAGCGCGCGCCGCGTTCTCGAAGTGCTGGACACACGCCGCGAGGTCGAGGACCGGCCGGGCGCCAGGCTCGTCCAGCGGATGTCCGGCCATCTCCGGCTCGAGAACGTGACATTCGGCTACGAGCAGAATCGTCCGATTCTCGACCGGGTCTCGCTCGAGGTCGCTCCGGATCAGGCGGTCGCCATCGTGGGCCCGACCGGTGCGGGGAAGAGCACGCTGGTCAGTCTGGTGCCGCGTTTCTACGACCCGTGGAGCGGCCGCGTCACCATTGACGGGGTAGATATCCGCGACATTCAGCTCACGAGCCTGCGCTCGCAGGTCGCCGTGGTGCTGCAGGAGCCGTTTCTGTTTCCGCTGTCGATCGCGGAGAACATCGCGTACGCGCGGCCGCACGCGTCCAGGCGCGAGATCGAGGCGGCGGCGCGCGCGGCCAACGCGCACACATTCATCGAACGCCTGCCCGACGGCTACGACACGCTGGTGGGTGAGCGTGGTGCCACGTTGTCCGGCGGCGAGCGCCAGCGGCTCTCGGTGGCGCGCGCGGTCCTGAAGGACGCCCCCGTCCTCATTCTGGACGAGCCCACGAGCGCCGTGGACGCGCAGACCGAAGCGCTGCTGCTCGAAGCGATGGGGCGGCTGATGAGGGGGCGCACCACAATCGTCATCGCCCACCGGATGTCCACGGTGGCGAAGGCCGATCGTGTCGTGGTGCTCGACCACGGGGCGATCGTGGAGTCGGGCACGCCCGCGGAACTGCTGCGCCGCGGCGGGGTGTATGCGCGCTATTGCGCCTTGCAGTCGCCAGATCGTGCGGACATCGCCTGATGCAGCCGCCACGCGAGAACGTCCACGATCGGCTGCCCGGTGAAGCGCCACGGTGGCTCCATGGCGAGCTGCCGGTGAACGTGCGGGCGGGGCAGGGAACGACGATCTCCGGCGACCTCGCGTTCAAGCGCTTTCTCAGCGGCCGGACGCCGGCCCTCGTCCTCGGCGCCCACTGCACGATGGACGGTGTGCAGTTCGCCGTAGGCGCCGACGGCGTCGTCGAGATTGGGGAGTACTGCTACTTCACCAACGTCGTGCTGCTGTGCGAACTGGCGGTCCAGGTCGGCAGCTACGTCGTCATCGGCTGGAACGTGACGATTGCCGACACCGACTTTCACCCGATCGCCCCCGCACTTCGCATCGCCGACGCGATCGCCTGTTCGCCGCTCGGACAGGGCCGGCCACGTCCACCGATTCCACGCCAGCCGGTCGTCATCGAAGACGACGTGTGGATCGGCCCGAACGCCACCATCCTCAAGGGCGTGCGGATCGGCGCCGGCGCCTTCGTCGAGCCTGGCGCGCTCATCACCAGGGACGTGCCGGCGCGCGCGCGCGTCGCCGGCAACCCCGCGGAAGTGATCGGCCGCCTGTGACCGGCATGGCTGCCGATCGGACGCTGCCCTGGGACTGGTTCCCGGGAAAGATCCCGGCGAACGTGACGGTTGCCGATTCGGCCTACGTGGAAACCAGCTTCAGCTTCCTGCTGTATCGGAGCGAGCGGACCTCCGGGGTGACGATTGGCCGCGGCGCGTCGACCTATCTCGGCACGATGTTCGACGTCGGACCGAACGGACGTGTCTCGCTCGGGGACTACGCCCTGGTGCACGGCGCGCGGATCATCTGCGACGCCGACGTGACGATCGACGACTACGCGCTCATCTCGTGGAATGTCGTGGTGATGGACAGCTACCGCGTTCCTCTCGATCCCGATGCGCGCCGCGACGAGGTGCGGCGCCTCGCGCACCGGCAGCCGCGGCGGCTCGAGGGCGGTGCGCCTGCGCAGCCGGTGTGCGTTGGGCGCGGCGCCTGGATCGGGTTCGACAGCTGTGTCCTGCCCGGCGTCACGGTCGGCGCCGGCGCCATTGTTGGCGCTCGATCGGTTGTCACGGTCGACGTGGAGCCCTTTACGATCGTGGCGGGCAATCCAGCGCGTCCGATCAGGCGGCTCACCGACGAGGAGATGGCCCATGGCCGCTGAGCGCGGCTCGCGCGGCCGCATCATCGTGTTCGGGATTCTGTTCTGGTATCCCCTGGCCGGCGTCACGTATCAGTTCCTGCACTACCTCATCGGACTGCGCCGGCTCGGGTACGACCCGTACTACGTGGAGGACTCCGGTCGCTGGGTTTACGATCCGGCGTTGAACGATCTCTCTCCGGACGCGAGCCGCAACGTCGAGATTGTGGCCCAGGTGCTCGACCAGCATGGATTCGGCGACCGGTGGGCATTCCGCGGACGCTATCCGGGCGGGCGCTGCTACGGTCTGACCGACGCCCAACTCCTGCAGTTGTACCGGGATGCCGATGCCTTCCTGAACGTCACCGGTGCTCAAGAGATCCGGGACGAGCACCTGCAGTGCCGGCGTCGCATCTATGTCGAGTCCGATCCCTTCGCGTCGCAGGTCAAGGTCGCAACCGGCGACGAGGCGATGATCGCGGCGCTCAGCGCCCACGACACGCTCTTCACCTTCGGCGAGAACATCGGCAATCCCGACTGCTCGGTACCGGTGGAGCGATTCACCTGGCTTCCCACACGCCAGCCCGTGGCCGGCGAGCTCTGGCGTCATGCGCGCCCATCAATCGGGGCGCCGTACACGACGATCACGACGTGGCACAACGAGGGAAAAGATCTCACGTACCGAGGCGAACGGTATTACTGGACCAAGGATCGGGAGTTCGAGCGGGTGCTCGACCTGCCGAAATGCCGCACGGTCGCCTTCGAGCTTGCGGCCGGCGTCGATGACGCCGTGCGGCAGCGTCTGCAGGACCACGGCTGGCGGCAGCGGGATTCAGTCGCGCTGTCGACGAGCCTCGACGGCTACCGCGATTACATCCAGCGCTCGCGCGGCGAGTTCACGGTGGCGCGCGACCAATACGTCCGGCCGCGCACGGGCTGGTTCAGCGACCGGAGCGCCTGTTATCTGGCCGCCGGACGGCCGGTCATCACGCAGGACACCGGGTTCGGCAAGTTCATCCCGACCGGCCGGGGTCTGTTCGGCTTCACGACGATGGATGATGTCCTCGCCGCCGTCGACGCCATCGAAGCCGACTACGACGGGCACTGCCGGGCGGCGTACGAGATTGCCGAGGAGTACTTCGGCGCGGAGAAAGTCGTCGGCAGCCTGATGGCGCGCGCCGGGCTGTGACGCACCGCGTCCGATGAAGCCAGTCGCGATCGTGGCCGGGTATTTCGTCGGGAATCCGCTTGGCGGACACGTGTTGTCGATCCTGCACTGGCTCGCCGGCCTTCGCGCCCTTGGCTTCGATGTCGTGTTCGCCGAGCATCACGGGTGGCCGGATGCGTGCTGGAATCCCGCGACGCAGACGTCAAGCGACGATCCGGCCTACGGCATCGGCGAGCTGCAACGGCACCTGCACACCATCGGGATCCACCGCTGGTGCTTCGTGGACGCCCACGGCACCTACCACGGCCTCGGCAAGCGCGAGATGTGGACGTTGTGCCGCCAGAGCGAGGTGTTGATAGGGCTCTGGACCGTCACATGGCTCGAGGAGTTTGCCGACTGCCGCCGCCGGATCTTCATCGATACCGATCCGGGTTTTACGCAGTTCGCGATGTCGCCCGCGCCGGCGCCGCCGCGCATGGGATACGCATCGCCGCTCGGCTTCCACGAGCATTTCACCTATGGCGCGCGCATTGGCCGGGCCGATTGCCCCATCCCGACTCACGATCTCACCTGGAAACCGACGCGCCCGCCGGTATCGCTCGACCTGCTGCAGCCGCACTTCACGCCGGACGCGCAGTACTTCACGACGGTGATGAGCTGGACGTCCCGGCAGCCGATCGTTCACGAGGGAGTTGAATACGGCCAGAAGGATGTTGAGTTCTGGCGGTTTGCCGACTTGCCGTCGCGCGCCGGCCCCTGCTTCGAGATCGCGCTTGCGGGCAAGAGGGCGCCGCGAGAGCAGATTGCGGCCGCCGGCTGGCGCCTCGCCGATGCCGGGATCGTGACGGCGACGCCATGGACGTACCGCGACTACATTGCCGGCTCGCGTGGAGAGTTCAGCGTGGCCGTCAACCTGGAAGTGAAGACGCGCAGCGGCTGGTTCAGCGATCGTACGGCCGCCTACCTTGCGTCGGGCAAGCCCGTTGTCGTCCAGGACACGGGGTTCTCGGAGAATCTGCCGTGCGGCGAGGGGCTCTTTGCATTCCGTACCATCGATGACGCCGTATCGGCGGTCGAGGAGATTGCGCGCGACTACAGGCGGCATTGCGCCGCCGCGCGGAGAATCGCGGAAGAGTACTTCGACGCGCACCGGATTCTCGGCGCCATCGTGGGGAGAGAAGGCAGCGAAACGTGCGAATCCTGACGATGGCGCTCGGCGTGCCGTTCCCGCCTCTCGGCGGAGGACTCACCCGCACCTTCCACCTGCTGCGGTCTCTTGCGGCCCACCATGAGCTCGTGCTTGCCGCCTTCACGTACGGCGAACGGCACGCGGATCCGCCGTTTCCTGTCCAGGTGAAAATGGTGCCCTGGCGATGGTCACAGGATTACCAGGAGATGATCGGCGACGACGCGGTCGCCGCACGGCGCGCGTTCGAGAAGCTCGCATACGAGAGCGACGACCCCTGGTTCGTCAGCGCGGCCGATCCAACGTTGATGGAGGAGGCGCTTCGTGCGGCGCTGCGCACGCCTGTCGATCTCGTGCTCCTCGAGGGGACGCCGCTCGCCAGGTTCCGGCACGTCCTCCCACGCGGCATCCCCCGGGTTCTCGACCTGCTCGACGTACAGAGCCTGATTGCCCGTCGAGCGGCTCAGGCCGGCGGTGCGAACGGTGCGGATGGCCGGCAGCGCGAAGCGCAGCGCACGCTCGCGTTCGAGCGAGCGGCTGCGCAGAGCTGCGATCTCTGTCTGGCAGTGTCCGATGCCGAAGCCTCCGCGGCCCGCGAACTGCTCGGTATCGATCAGATGTACGTCGTCCCCAACGGCGTCGATACGTCCTTCTTCACGCCTTCGGCCGCCGAGCCGGCGAGCGCCTCGCTCCTGTTCACCGGAAGAATGAGCTATGAGCCGAACGCCGACGCCGTCAGCCACTTCACGGAGGACATCCTGCCG
>WHSN01000129.1 GCA_009380045.1 Luteitalea sp. | reverse complement strand
GTGCGATCCCAGAACGGATCGAAGGGCGCGACGTCGTCTGCCGCCCTCGGGTGGACGGCGGCCGCCCAATGCGCCCGCACCAGCTCCGCCGCCGATTGCGGCTTCCCCGCCCAGGCGGCGAGGCTCTCGATCGCCGGCCGCGTCTGATACAGCGGCTCGATCACCGGCTGCGACAGGCTGACGACACCCGACACCGGCTCGGCGTCGCCCCAGCTTTCAAGGTAGTGGTGGTCCGGGCAGACGAAATGGGCAACCGCCGCCGTCTCGTCCACCCGTTCGGCGGTGCTGACAACGAGCGGCACTCGTTGCAGCTCGGTCACCAGGGCGGCGCCATCGGGAAGGTCGTAGACCGGATTCGCGCCGACGATGAACAGCGCCCCGACCTGATTCCGCGACAGCTCGGCGCGCAGCGCCGCGAGCTCGACGTCGCTGCCGGCACGCTGATATGAAGGGCGCGACGAGTCGACGGTCGTGCCGTAGGCCCCGATCGTCTCGTTCATCATGTGACACAACGCCTGGACGCGCTGATCCTGGCTGCCCGAAATCACCAGCCCACGGCCACGGGCCTGCCACAACCGCTCGGCGACGTCGGCGAGGACCGGCTCCCACGGCGACGGCGACAGTCCGTCGGTCGAGAAGACCGCTCCCGCCCGCTCCGCCAGCCGGGCGGCAAGATGCGTGGCGAGATGCCCGACCTCGCCCGGTGCGACGCGCAGGCGCCGATCGGCGTTCGATCCGGTCAACGACAGCCGCGACTCGATCTGGACGTGATACGACTTCGAGGGTGCGGCGCCAGGAACCGACGCGGGAGCGATCCGCCGCTTGCTCGCATACCCGCGGGTGAATTGCACAGGAGAAATCCAGGTTCCGAGAAAGTCGGCGTCGAAGCTCACGATCACGTCTGCCCGATCGAAGCGGTACTGCGGCAGCAGCCGGACGCCGTGGGTCTGCTGGTGCGCATCGAGCAGCGCCGACGCGGCGATCGGATCGTAGGTCACGTGGCGAGCGCCCGGAAATCCGCTCACGAAGTCGGCGATGACCGCAGCCATGGTCGGGCTCGTCACCGTTGACGTCAGAATCCGGACCGCGCGGCCCTCCTGCATCGTCCGTTCGAGCGCCGCCATGATCTCGCGATCGACATCGGGCCACGCCGCCGGCTGACCGGCGTTGGTCGGGTGCTGCAGCCGCTGGCTGTCGTACAGGCCGAGAATCGACGCCTGACCGACGGCGCACGTGGAACCGCCAGAGAGGGGATGATCCGGGTTTCCTTCGATCTTGACCGGCCGGCCGTCACGGTTCGTGACCAGCAGGCCACAACGCGCCTCGCAGGCGGCGCACGTCGTCGCGTACGACAGCGGCCGGCCGGGGACGATCCCTTCCGGCTGCCGCACATAGGGAATGCTTTCGATCTCCGGCGCGCGGCAGCTCGCCGCCGCCAGCGCACCGATCGAAAACCCGGCGGCCTTGAGGAAGCTGCGCCGCGTCGGCGCGAAGTCCGGATCGCCGTTCTCCGCCTCGCGAGACCGTTCCCCCGGCGAATCCCGCTCGACGACACTCATCCAGTACTGTTTCGGGCTCTCTGACATTCACCTGACCGTGGAACAGGGTGCTACCGGCGACCGCGGGCTGAGCTGGGACGTCAGTAGTGACACGTCACGCAGTCGATCGAGGCTTGCACGGGCTTGCCGGCCACGCCTGTTTCGTTGACTTCGCGGTGGCAGTTCACGCACCACCCCATGGACAAGGTCTCGTACTGGCGCACGCGCTCCATCGTCTCGATTGGACCATGACACTGCTGGCATTGCACCGACGCGTTGGTGTGGGCGCGGTGATCGAAGTAGACGAAGTCTGGCAGCTTGTGGATCCTCTTCCAGGCGATTGGTTTCGGCGCCTGTTCGGGCCTGGGAGACATCGCCTCGTCGAGCCCCATCGCGTCGTAGAGCTTGCGCAGCTCCGCCGAGACCACGGGCCTGGGAGCGCGCTGCTGCTGTGCCGCCACCTGCTCTTCCTGCTTCACCGCGGCGATGTTCGCGGTGATTCCCGCGTGGCAATTCATGCAGACGTTCATCGACGGAATGCCGGCGTGCCGGCTCTTGTCGGCGCCCGAGTGGCAGTAGAGGCAGGCAATCTGCAGAGTGCCGGCGTGAAGCCGATGAGAGTAGGCGATCGGTTGAGTTGGCTCGTAGCCCTGGTTGTCACCGGGCAGGCGCAGAGCCGCCACCAGGGTGACGAGGCTTACAACGAGGCCTGCCGCGAGGATGACCGCCGTGATCGGTCTACGCATGATTCGTCACTGCACGTAGTGGGGGCCGTTCGTGCAGGTCGATGCGGTCCGACGAGGCTGTTGTGGAGCAACGCAAGCGCTCCTGAGCGCTTGACACAGCGGGGCCGTGCAGAAGAGCAACCGAACGCCGAGCCGTGGACCTATCACCCTGGACTATTGTTCGGCCCCTCTCACAGCGCGGGATTTTGACACAGCGCACGCGCCGCCGCAAGACTGGTTCGCTACTGCCGGCGTGACCGGTTGTCTTTCGGTGCTCGTCTTCACCTTGTCGCTCATGGTGCAGCCGGCGCCGAACCCGGCGGCGAACAATCGCCTGTTCGAGGCGGCGGCCGCCGGCAACATCGCAGCCGTCCGCGCCGCGATCGACGCCGGCGCCGATGTGAATGCCGCGTCCGGCACGCACGTGACCGCGCTGGGCGTCGCCGCATTGCACGGGCACACGCCGGCCGTCGCGGCGCTCGTCGCCGCGGGGGCGGACATCGCGGCCGATCAGGGCGGCCAGAGCGCCCTCATGCTCGCCGCCGGTCAGGGTCATACCGCGGTCGTGGAGACGCTGATTGCCGCCGGCGCTGATATCGGCGCGACCGACACGGAAGGCCAGACGGCGCTGATGGCCGCCGCGTCGGCGAATCGTGCCGACACCGCGCGCCTGCTGCTCGCGCGCGGCGCCGCGGCGAACACCGTCAACCCGGAGGGATCCACCGCGTTGATGGCGGCGGCATACGGCGGGCACCTCGAAGCTCTGCAGGCGCTGATCGCCGCCGGCGCCGACGTCAACGTAAAAGACCGTAACGGCCGCACGGCGCTGATGGCCGCCTCGCTAGGCGGCAGCGCCGCAGTCGCGCGGGTGTTGATCGAGCGCAAGGCCGATTTGATGGCGGAAGACGCCGGCGGCAACACCTCGCTCATCTACGCCGCCGCAAACGGTCACTCCGCCTTCGTCGACATGCTTCAGGAAGCGGGCCTCTCGAAGGGCACCGACCTGGCGCTGTCGTTTTGCGGTCCGGGGCTGCCACCCGGAGGTGGTGCGGAAGCTTGCCGCGGGCGGGGCCAGCGTGGACACGCGGGTTCAGGGGCGGCCGACCGTGCTGCTCGCGGCGGCGGCGAACTGTGGCGAGGTCCTCGAGTTTCTGATCGTGCGCGGAGCGGACGTGAACGCCGCCGACGACAACGGGACCACCGCGCTGATGGCGGCCGGCGCCGAGGGTCTCGTGCCGATCGTTCAGACGCTGCTCGCGCACGGCGCCGATCTGGAACGGAGCAACAACGAGCAGCAGAATGCCTGGTTGATCGCCGCGATGCGCAATCAACGCGAGGTGATCGAGGTTTATCGGGCGGTGCGCGAGAAGAAAAAACCCGAGTAGCGGAAAACGGGAATCCTGGCGCGCGGGACACCCGGACGGGAGCGTCGCGCGCGCCGGTTGGTCAAAAGGGAAGGCGAACGACGCTTATTGTTCGGGAAGAATCGACGTGCGCCCGCAGTCGTCGCACCGCAGGTAGACCACTGGGTGAGATTCGGACCGGCCGATGACGCGTGCGCTCGGCACGCCGCAGCGCGGACAGACAACAGCACCCGACGAAGTACGTTTTGCCATAACACTCCCTTACACTATTAGACTGCACCTCGGGCCGGTTGGATACAGGCTGGACTCATCTGTACGACGAAAAAGCCAGAAAAAGTGCCCAAACGGGCAAGCGGACGGCCTCATTGTCGCAGAAAAGCCAGCAATTCGAGCAGGTCGTCCGGTACGGACGCCTCGAACTGCAGAGGTTGGCCGCTCTGAGGGTGAACAAAGCCCAGCCTGAAGGCGTGCAACGCCTGCCGCGGAAAATAGATTGTCCGCATGAGGTCTGGTCCGTAGACGTATCGCTGCTCGCCAATTAACGTGTGCCCGTGCAGCCGGGCCTGAAGCCGGATCTGGTTGCGGCGGCCGGTCACCAGCCGCACTTCCAGCAGCGACGAGTCCCCGAACCGTTCCAGGATCCGATACTCGCTGACCGCTTCCTTCCCCTTCGGGTCGCGCGGGTGGGTCTCTTTCTGAATCACCGCGCGATCGTCCCACACCAGCAGGTCGCGCCAGGTGCCCCGGGATGGCGACGGCTCGCCGTACACCACCGCGAGGTAGACGCGCTCAGGCTCGCGGCGGCGAAACTGATCCCTCAGACGACCCTGCGACTCCAGGTGCTTCGCAAACACCACGAGCCCGGACGTGTCGCGGTCGATCCGGTGGACGACCAGCGGACGCCGCTTCCCCTTCGAGCGGAAATGCCCCACCAGGGCGTCCTGCACCGAGCCGGCGCCGCTCTTCCGCGGCAGCGGCACCGCGAGCAACCCGGGCGGCTTGTTCACGACCACCAGCGAGTCGTCTTCGTAGACGATCGTCAGCTCACCGTCGCGCGGGGCGCGCGCCGACTGGCGACGCGAACTGCCAGGACGATCGTCCCAGAAGCGAAGCACATCACCCGCGCCAAGCTTTCGCGCGGCGTCGGCGGCGGTCGCCTCGGTCTCGTTCAGGAAGACCTTGCCGCGCTCAATCGCCGCGATGGCGCGGCTCCGTGAGGCGAGCCGATCGGGGGCGGCGAGAAACTTGTCCAGGCGGACACCCGCCCCGTCCGCCGGGACGCGCCATCGTCGATCTGACACGACGACGATCCTAGCAGCGGCGGGTCCCGGCGTGGTCGCGCCTGCCGCCGCGCCCTCACCAAGCACGAGGACGCACGAAGGAGCTGCCCGTATGGGTGATGCCCGGTCCCGAGCGCTCTGCCATCATCGGCTCCGGAGGACATGACGTGGAAAGCCATGCGATTCTCACATCGATCTCGGACGCGATGGCAGACGCGGTTGCCGGCGCGGCGCCGTCGGTTGTGCAGGTGCTCGGCCGGCGCAGGCCCGCGAGCGGACTCGTCCATGCGGCGAACGTCGTGGTCACGACGACGCGGGCGCTCGGCCGCGAGGATGGACTACGGGTGCGGCGGCACGACGGTGCGCTCTTCGACGCCGAGCTTGCCGGCTGGGATCCGGCCACCGGTATCGCCGTGCTGCGCGTGAACGGATTCGGGAGCCGCGCCCTTGCGCCACAACAGGCCGCGGCGCGCGTCGGCCATCTGGCGATCGCGGTGGCGCGATCCTGGAGCAACAACCTCACCGCCAGCGCCGGGATCATCTCGGTGATCGGCGGACCGCTGGCCACCGGCCGCCGCCGCTCCATCGACCAGGTGATCCGCACGACGGCGCCGATGCACGACGGCTTCTCCGGCGGGGCGTTCCTCAATACGGAGGGCGGACTCGTTGGAATGGCGACCGCCGCCACCATCCGCGGCAACGGCGTCGTCATTCCGGCCGGGATCGTCTGGAGCACGGCGGCGACCGTGCTGGAACACGGCTCGATGAAACGCGGCTACCTGGGTATCGCCGGACAACCGGCGAAGCTCCCCGCCTCGCAGCGGCAGCACGACGGGCCGGGTGAGGCGCTCCTGGTCGTCGGGGTGACCGCGGACAGCCCGGCCGCGCAAGCCGGCGTCCTGGTCGGCGACCTGTTGATGACCTTCGACAACCTGGCGATCACGTCCCCCGAAGACCTGCTCGATCTGCTGGTCGGCGAGCGTGTAGGACGGTCGCTGGCGCTCGGTCTGCTTCGGGGAACCACTCCGGTGACGCTCAGCGTCCTAGTCGGTGAACGGCCGGGTCCGTAATCGACGACCCACTTAAATGCGCGTGCTCCTTGTCGGGCCCCCGGGCGAGCGGTCTGCGCTGCGACAGCAGGCGGCCGCAACCGCCCTCGAGGTCGTCGCCGAGTTTGCGACGATTGGCGAAGCGCGATCCTCCGGGACACGCGCGGAGGCGATGCTTCTCGGCGTGCGCACGGGCGAGGCCGAAGGCGTCGAGGAATTGACGGCGCGAGAGGTCGAGGTGGTCGAACTGCTCACCGAGGGCCTACCTAACAAGGCCATCGCCGCGCGGCTCGGCATCAGTGACCAGACGGTGAAATTCCACGTCGCGGCCATCTGCGGCAAGCTCGGCGCCGCCAATCGCACCGACGCCGTGCGGCGTGCGATCCGGCACGGCGTGGTGGCGATATAGGCGAGCCGGTACGCACCCGGTGGGCGGCGGCTGCATCCGGCGGCCGTGGGGTGCCGCCCCGGAGGCGGCGAAGCCGATCCGAGAGAATGTTCGCCGCAATAGCTGGGATGCGCGTCAGGTCAGACCTGGAACCATCCGCCCGGACGGTCAAGCGCAACGACGATCGGACAGAGGGTTATACTCAGCTGAATTGCTGAGAGAAGTGCCGCCAGGCGCACGCTGGTACATTCTCGCGGTCATCGCGCTGGGCGCGTTGACCTTCGCGCTCCTGATACGCCACGCCACCTTCACGCCGGTCGGCCCCCTCCTCCTCCTCATCGTGCTCTCGTCGCTCTTTTCGGCATTCAAGGTGCAGTTCCCGATCGCGAGCGGCTCCAACATGTCGTTGTCGTACATCGTCGACATCGCGGCGCTGATCCTGCGGGGCCCGCATGCGGCGATGATCGTGGGCGCGGCATCGGGGTGGAGCCAGTCGACCTTCAAAGTGAAGGTGCGGAACCCGCTGTATCGCACCCTGTTCAACATGGCCTGCCTGATCCTCACCGCGCAGGCGTCGGGGCAGGTCTTCCAGCACCTCGGCGGAACGCCCGTCCTGTCCTCGGCCAGTGTGGCGCCTCTCCTCGGCATGGCGGTCACCTACTTCATCGTCAACACGGTGCCGATTGCCATTGCCATCGCGCTCACCACCGATCAGAGCGCGTGGGGGATCTGGAAGACCGACTTCGCGTCGAGTGCCGCCAACTACATCGTCGGCGCGATCGCGGCAGTGGTGGTCATCGAGGTGACCGAGACCTCCGGTTATTGGCTGACGCTGCTGCTCGCCGCCGCGCCGCTGTACCTCACCTACAGGATGTATCGCAACGGCGTCGCCACCGAGGCCCGCCAGGGGGCGATTCTCGAAGCGGCCCACGACGCCATCATCACCATGGATCAGCACCTCAACATCCGGGAGTTCAATCCGGCCGCCGAGCACATGTTCGGCTACGACCGGATGCAGATCCTCGGGCGGAACGTCGACTTCCTGCTGCCGCTCGAAGAGCGTGACACGCAGGTCGGCCATCTCACGCAGTACATGGTTTCGGGCGACGGTCCGCTGGCGGGGCGCCAGCTCGAGATGAGCGCATTGCGCGCGGACGGGACGCTATTCCCGGTCGAGCTGACGGTGGCGCGCGTCAGCGGGGACCGGAGCGCCCTGATCACCGGGTTCGTGCGTGACGCGACCGAACGGCACGCTCTCGAGGAACAGCTTCGTCAGTCGCAGAAGCTCGAGGCGATCGGCAGGCTGGCCGGAGGCGTGGCGCACGACTTCAACAACGTTCTCATGAGCATCATGGGATCGGCGGACCTTCTGCTCATGGAAGTGGCGCTCGAGCACGGCGCGCGGGCAGAAGTGACCGAGATCAAAGAGTCGGTCCGTCGCGGGGCAAGCCTGACGCGCCAGCTGCTCGCGTTCAGCCGCAGGCAGGCGACCAGTCCGCGCGTGTTCGAGCTCGGCGAGGTGGTCGCGGGGATGGACACGATGCTGCGGCGCCTGATGGGTCCGGAGATCCAGCTCGAGATCGCACGCGGCTCACGCGTCACCGTGATGGCGGACCCGGTTCAGATGGAGCAGGTGGTGCTGAACCTGGTGATCAACGCCCGCGACGCCATGCCCCAGGGCGGCCGTCTCGTGATCTCGATCGACGAGGTCACGCTGGACGACATGATCGCCTTGTCGCAGGCGGACTGCCGGCCGGGTCAGTACGCCCGCCTGAGCGTCAGCGACACCGGGTCCGGCATCGACGAACAGACCCGGGCGCGGATGTTCGAGCCGTTCTTCACCACCAAGGCGCACGACAAAGGCACGGGGCTCGGCCTGTCAATCGTCTACGGCATCGTGAAGCAGAACGGAGGGCACATCACGGTCCTCAGCGAGCCTGGCCGCGGAGCCATGTTCGTCATCCACCTGCCGGCGGTAGTCGTGACCGAGCCGTCAACCGCCCTCGCCTGATCAGCATCCGCGTCCTGCGCGCTGGCACGAGCGGCGCGACGCCAAGACCGTCCCGACGGAATCCGGCGCCATCTGCTGCTCGCGGTCGGGCAGATCGTGCAGGGCGCGGAGCATACGACGTCTCGTCGCGCCCTTCCGTCAGCGCCGGCGATTGCAGCCATCCGGGGATTTCCGTCCGCCCTGTCCGGCGGCGCCAACCGGGTGGTGTATGTTCTGATCCGGCGTGGGCGTCGGGAGGCGCACACGACCGCCGAACACGCAAAAGGAGACTCGACGTGACGGAACAGGAACGCCAGAAAGCGGACGACCTTATCAGCGCCCTCGAAACATCGGTCGGCCAGATCTTCCCACGAGACGCCGCCAACGCGTCGCTCATCGCCGCCATGATCCAATCGCTGAACGGCCTGCGAAGCGTGCTCGGGGTCGTCAGGCCGCACTGATGTCCGCCTGGCGCGTCACGAACAACTTCGTGTTCCCGTAGGTGTCGTGCCCTCATGAGGCTGACTGCTACGCTGAACGTGAACGACGCTGTGAACGGCCGCGACCGATCGGCAACGAGGGCCGCGGCGAACGACGAACGGCGGCAGCGCGCACCGGTCAGCTCTCGCGGGCGCGAAAGCTAGGAACGTGAACATGTCGAGAGCGGTCGCGTCCCCGCACGTGGTCAACATCGCCGATCTCCGGCGCCTGGCGAAGCGTCGGCTTCCCAGGGTCGCGTTCGACTACCTGGACGGCGGCGCGGAGGACGAAAGGACGCTTCGCGAGAATTGCCGGGCGTTCGAGGCGGTGACGTTCCATCCGCGGTCGGCCGTCGCCACCCCGAGCTGCGACCTGAGGACGACGGTGCTCGGCGTTGCTCTCGACCTTCCGTTCCTGCTGGCGCCGATCGGCAGCAGTCGATTGCTCTATCCGCGCGGCGAAGAGCTCGCCGCCCGGGCTGCCGGCGCCGCCGGCACGGCGTACGTGTTGTCGACGCTGTCCGGTTGCCGTCTGGAGGACGTTCAAGCCGCCTCCCGCGGACCCGTGTGGTACCAGCTCTACCTGGTCGGCGGCCGCGACGTCGCGCGCCATTCGATCGCCCGCGCGCGGGCGGCCGGTTTTTCCGCGCTGGTGGTGACGATTGACACACCGGTGTCCGGGCTTCGCGAGCGGGACGTCAGGAACGGCGTGCGCGAGCTGGCCAGTCGCCGGCTGTGGTCGATGCTGCCATTCCTGCCGCAACTCGTCGCCCGCCCACGCTGGCTGGCGGGGTTCGTCGCCGATGGCGGCCTGATGAAGTTTCCGAACGTGGTGCTGGCGGAACAGGGACCGATGCCGTACGCCGATGTCGGCGCCGCGCTCGAACAGTCGATGGTGGCGTGGGAGGATCTCGGCTGGATTCGGGATGCGTGGAGCGGCCCGGTCGTCATCAAAGGGGTTCACACCGCGGCCGACGCCCTTCGCGCGATCGAGGCAGGGGCAGACGCGATCGTCGTCTCCAATCACGGCGGGAGGCAGCTCGATGGCGTCGCTCCGACACTGCGGGTGCTGCCCGACGTGGTTGAAGCGGTCGGCGGCCGGGTCGAAGTGCTGGTCGACGGCGGCATCCGCCGGGGCAGCGACATCGTCAAGGCGCTCTGCCTCGGCGCACGGGCCGTGCTGATCGGTCGTGCATATGCGTACGGTCTCGGCGCTGCCGGCGAGGCCGGCGTGACGCGAGCGATTGACATCATGCGAAGCGATCTCGTCCGCACGCTCAAGCTCCTGGGCTGCCCTTCAATCGGTGAGCTCGATCGCTCGTTCGTCGAAGCGCCAGCCGCATGGCGGGGATGAGGCTCTTGACGCCTGCCGGCGACAAGACCGCGCATTCCCGGGATACGGGCCTTTTGCTATAGTCCCCACCGATCACCATGACCGGGCCATCCTTTCCCGAATGGGTGGAGCCGATGGCGGCGACGCTTACCCAGGAGCGGTTCACCGGATCCGAGTGGATCTTTGAACGCAAGATCGACGGGATTCGACTGCTCGCGTTCAAGAACGGCGCCGAGATCCGCCTGCTGTCGCGCAACCGGCTGCCGCAGAACCTGCCCACGATCGCGGAGGCCGTCGCCGGCCTGCCGGCACACGACGCGATCCTCGACGGCGAAGTCATCTGGGACGCGTTCGCCGTCGCCTACCACGTGTTCGACATCATGCGGCTCGACGGCAAGGACGTGACGTCGATGCCGCTCGACGCGCGCCGCGCGCTGCTCGATGGGCTGCCGCTTGGTCCGCCCTTCGAGCGCGTCCCCGCTCTCGACGATCCGACGCCGTGGGAGCGTGCCTGCCGTGAGGGATGGGAGGGCGTCGTCGCGAAGCGGCGGGATTCGCGATATGAGCACCGGCGCTCACCGCACTGGCTGAAGATGAAGTGCGAGCTCTCGCGGATGCTGGTCGTCGGCGGGTTCACCGATCCGCGGGGCGCGCGGGTGGGGCTGGGCGCGCTGCTCGTCGGCTACTTCGAGCGCGACGATTTCGTCTTCGCCGGCAAGGTCGGCACCGGGTTCGATGCCAAGCTGCTGCTGGATCTGCGGGGCCGGCTGGACCATCTCGGGATCGCGGCGTCGCCGTTCACCAGGGCGCTGGGGCTGCCGCGCCTCGGCGCGCATTGGGTGCGCCCGGAGATCGTCGTGGAGGTCGCCTTCATCGAGTGGACGGTGCACGGCAAGCTTCGCCATCCGCGGCTGCTTGGAGTCCGGAACGACACGGCTGCGGGCGTCGTCGTGAGGGAAGTGCGGTGATCACGCACCCTGAGAAGGTGTTGTTTCCTGGCGACGGGATCACGAAAGCCGAGCTCGCTGGCTACTACGAGTCGATTGCGCCGGTCATGCTGCCGCACATCCGCCGGCGTCCGCTGACGATGGAGCGGTATCCGGCGGGCATCGGTAAGAAGGGATTCTGGCAGAAGGATGTGTCGAAAGGGTTTCCCGCGTGGCTCGAACGCGTCGAAGTGCCGAAGAAGGACGGAACCGTGCATCACCCGATCGTCGCCGACGCGCGGGGGCTGCTCTGGCTGGCAAATCAGAACACCATCACACCGCACGTCTGGGTGTCGCGCGCGCCGAAGCTGTACTATCCCGACGTCTGCGTCTTCGATCTCGACCCGCCGCGCGACGACGAGCCGGAGGTGCTGCGCGCGGCTGCGCTCGCTCTCCGCGATCTGCTGAACGAGCTCGGCCTGCGAAGCTGGGTCAAGACTTCGGGCTCGAAAGGCTTTCATATCCTTCTATCGCTCGACGGGAAGTCCCAGACCGACCAGGTGGCGGGATTCGCGCACGCCGTCGGCGCGGCTCTCGTCAAACGCGACCCGCAGCACCTGACACAGGAGTTCAGCAAAGCCGATCGCGGCGGCCGCATCCTCGTCGACACCGGCCGCAACGGCTACAGCGCGACGTTCGCCGCCGCATACGCCGTGCGCGCGAAGCGCGGCGCGCCGGTGTCCGCACCGTGCACATGGCAGGAGAT
>WHSN01000154.1 GCA_009380045.1 Luteitalea sp. | reverse complement strand
GGCCATCGGTCTGGCCGTTGTTGCCGTGCTCGGCGTGCTGTTCGTGCGGTCGGTCATCAGCACCCGCGCCGAGCCGTACACCACGCGGGCGGAGTGGTTGAGCACCTGGCGGCTCGTCGAAGCGTCTCCCTCGGCGCCGACCGACGCCGTGCTGTCACTCGAGGCCCCGCGTGGCCTTGCCAGTGACCTGTTCCGCCAGGTGTTCGACCGTTCCGGCGAGTCGCTGTCGGGACCTTCGATCGCATCGATCCCGCTGGTCTTGAAGGGGGAGTTCGATCGCGCCTTCGCCGGACACGTGATGCCGGGTGCGCTCGCTGACCTCGCGCGTCGAGCCGGCCTGGAATCGGCGTCGCTCGCGCCCCGCTGCCTGGCGTATCGGCGAGTCAGTGCGCCAGGGGTGATCCGGCAGCTGTACTTCGTGCTCTTCGACGCGCCCGCCATCGTCCGGTTCCGGGAAGAGATTCAGACGCTCGGACAGGGTGGTGCAAGTGGCGCCGCCGGCTTCGATCCCGACGCCCTGTCGCCGGTGCTCCTGGTCGCGGCGTCCGATGCGGAGTTCGGCTGGTGGATGCCGCTCGCCGCCGATCCGAACGTTGACTGCATTGCGCCATTGGTCGGCAGATAGATGGTGCGGTGTGCAGCTGCGAGTGCGGTGTGCGCGGAGTGTGAGGGACCGGCGCCGCGGCAGATGGGTGCGCGTCTCGAAGTGGCGCGCGCCGATGGCGCAGTCAAGTGTCGCCGTACTGTGGTGCGCCGGGTCTTTGGAAGGTTACAGATCGTCACAGTGTCCAAAACAGAACACGCCGACTTCGGATTCAGAGGCTACTCTGACCGAGCTTGGTCGACAGCTCATAATCAGCGACGCCTTCGGAGCGCCGCCAGGACGGTCGTCAGTCACGCTTGTTCGCGACCAGGTGATCTGTAAGTCACGGGGCGAAGCTTCGCTTCGCCGGTGACATCCACACCATCCCATGAGACTGCGCCGGAAGCTATTGGCTGCCTCGTTCCTTCTGGCCCTCGCCGATGGAGTCTCCGGCTGCTCGAGCGAGCGCGATGCCGCGAGAGCACGAATAACCCCGGATTACGACCGGAACGGCAAGCTGCAGCTGCTCAAGTACGACTCGCAAGGCAACGGCCAGGTCGATACGTGGAGCTACATGGACGGAGCACGCGTCGTCCGCATCGACATGGACGAGGACGGCGACGGCAGCATCGATCGGTGGGAGTACTACGGGCCCCATCAGAAGCTCGAGAAGATCGGTCTGTCGCGGCGGAACGATGGCCGGGAAGACGCCTGGTCGTTCGT
This sequence comes from Luteitalea sp., assembly GCA_009380045.1. Lineage (GTDB taxonomy): Bacteria > Acidobacteriota > Vicinamibacteria > Vicinamibacterales > CAVVIG01 > WHSN01. The sequence continues at coordinate 8,763 of WHSN01000154.1, read as the reverse complement.
CGGCGCCGACGGCGCCGTTCAGCGGATCGAGGTCTCACTCCAGCGGGACGGCACGATCGACCGCGTCGAATACTACGAGCACGGCGTGATGGTGCGCGCCGAGGACGATACGAATGCCGACGGCGCGGTTGACAAGTGGGAAACCTACGAGGGCGCCCGCCTGACGTCGGTGGCGTTCGATACCTCGAATCGCGGAGTTCCGGATCGGCGGTTGACTTACGGATCGGCCGGCGCCGCGACCATGGAAGTGGACCCTGAGGGCGATGGCCACTTTCAGCCGATCGCCGCCGCGCCTTCACCGTCGCGGGTTCCGAATACCAGGTGAGCGCACGTGCGACCTCGCGCTAGAGCACCAGAGATTCACACTATTGCGATAATCCGTGCGCAAGACAGCAGTTCTCGATTGACCCACCAAGGAAGCGGCGCGCACACTGACGTCGAGGTTCGTTGCCGCAGATGTCACCCACGACCTCTGGTCCTTTCAAAGGAATCATCATGCGCCGGTTTGTTGCCATCGTCTTGTCGTCCACGTTAGTGTTCCAGGTCGCTCCGCTCCTGGCGGCGCCCGCGGCGGGCCGCCTCGGCGCGGCTGGTGTTCAGGCTCCCGCGGGCACCGGTGTCATCAATGGCACCGCTCAGAGTGCCGCCGGCCAGACGCTGCCGAACTACACCGTGCGGCTCCGCAACCTTCAGACCGGCCAGCTGGTTGGCACCACCAACAGCAGCGCCACGGGCAGCTTCTCGTTCACCGGCCTCGCTCCCGCCAGCTACGTCGTCGAGATCGTCAACCAGGACGGAGCGATTGTCGGCAGCAGCGCGGCGATCCCGGTGGCGGCGGGCGGAACCGTCAGCGTGGCGGTTTCGGCGACCGCGGCAGCAATCGCGGGTGGGGCAGGCGCAGGAGCCGCACCCGCTGGCATCAGCACGGCGCTGGTCGTCACGACGATCGCGATCGCCGCCGGAGTCGCTGGTGTGGTGGTTGCCGCCAACCGCGACGACGCCAGCCCTTCGCGATAGCCCCGCGCGCTCCGAGGCCCGACCCCGGGCCGGGTCTCGGTTGGCGCTCCCGTTCCCAGCTCGGGCCCTCTCGTTCTCACGCTGCGCCTGAAGTCGATGCCCGTGACGCACCAACAACTGATCGCCGCCGGTTTGGCGGTGCTCGTGCTGTCCTCGAGCACGTCCGCACAAGGCAGGGCCGACGGCGAGCCGGACGTCTCCAGGGCCTACGTACGCTTCGGCCGGCTGCTGCTCAACCCGACTATCGCCCTCACGAACTTCGGCGTCGATACCAACGTGTTCAACGAGACCGATCAGAGCTCGCCCAGAGAGGACTTCACCCTCACGTTGACGCCACAAACCGATCTCTGGCTGCGCATGGGCCGCTCGTGGGTGATCGGCAACGTCAAGGAAGATCTCGTCTGGTACAAGACCTTCGCGAGCGAGCGGTCGGCGAACGACAGCGTGAAGGTGGGCTGGGTGATGCCGCTGAACCGGCTGACCGTGAGCGGCGACGCCGCCTACCTGAGCACGCGCGACCGGCCCGGCTTCGAGATCGACGCCCGCTCTCAGCGGAACGAGCTGGCCTACCACGGCGGCGTCGAGATTCGCCTGCGGCCGAAGACGTTCGTCGGCGTGCACGGCGACCGGCGAACGACGAAGTTCGACAGTGTCGCGACCTTCGAAGGCGTCAGCCTTCGCGATGCGCTGAACCGGACGGCGACGAGCGCCGTGGTCACCGTTCGTCAGCAGATCACCCCGCTCACCGGGATCATGCTGGATGTCGGCCGCGCCCAGGATCGGTTCGAGTTCTCGCCGCTGCGCGACGCGGACTCGACGACCTTGAGCGTCGGCATCAAGCTCGATCCGTTCGCGCTCATCAAGGGCAGCGCCACGCTTGGATACCGCGACTTCCGGCCGCGCTCGTCTGGCTTGCCTGGATACAAGGGGACGACGGCGACAGCCGACCTGAGCTATGTGGCGTTCGGCCGGACCCGCGTCGGGCTGCAGGCGACCCGGGACGTCCAGTATTCGTTCGAGATCGCCGAGCCCTACTACCTGCTCACCGGCGTGTCGGTGTCGCTGGCACAGCAGGTGTTCGAGCCGGTGGACGTCATCGGCCGCTTCGGGCGTCAGCGGCTGAACTACCGCGAACGCATCGGCGTGACTGCCGCGGCGCCGGACCGGATCGATTCGGTGCGCAGCTTCGGCGGCAGCATCGGGTATCGCCTGGGGAACAGCGTCCGGATTGGGTTCAACGTCGACCAGCAGCGCCGGACTTCGCCGGTGGGGAATCGCGGCTACCACGGTCTGAGGTATGGAACATCGGTGACATATGGATTCTAGATTCGCACGCGGATGGCGGATGCTTTTGCTACTCCCGATCTTGGTGTCTGCGCTGGCGCAGGTGGCGGCGGCCCAGACGGCCACCGAGGGTCAGCCGTCGCCGGCGACCGACTATGTGGTCGGGGCGCAGGACATCCTGGTCATCACCAGCTACGATCAAGCCGATCTTTCCGGCAAGTTCACTGTCGAAGCGGACGGCACCTTCACCTACCCGCTGATCGGGCGGGTCACGGCCGGCAACCTGACGCTTCGCGAACTCGAAGCGGAGCTGAAGAAAAAGCTGAAGAACGAGAACTTCTTCACCAACCCCCAGATCACGGTCGCCGTCGAACAGTACCGGAGCCAGAAGATTTTCGTCGTCGGCGAAGTGCGGACGCCGGGGTCGTATCCGCTGTCGGGCGACATGAATCTCGTCGAGGCGCTCGCCCGCGCCGGTTCGACCCTGCCAAGCGCGAGTGGCGAAGTGGTGATCGTCCGCCCCGGCAGCGGTCACGTCTCGGGGCCGGTGCTGCCCAACCAGGACGATGCCGAGAACGTCGTCCGCATCGATATCAGGGATCTGCAGAACGGCACCCTGTCGCAGAACGCGGCGCTTCACGACGGCGACACCATCTTCGTGCCGCGGGCCGAGAGCGTCTACGTGTTCGGCCAGGTCAAGAGCCCGGGCGCGTACGCGCTGCAACAGCGGGACACGACGGTGCTGCAGACGCTGTCGCTCGCCGGCGGCGTCACCGATCGGGGCTCGACCGGACGCATTCGAATCGTGCGAATCGTCGACGGGGAGAAGCAGGAGCTCAAGGTCAAGCTCGGCGACACGGTGCTGCCGGGCGACACGATCATCGTGCAGGAGAGGTTTTTCTGATGGCCGACTATTCTTTCGATGCGGAGGCAGGGACGCCAGGGCCGCAGCCCGGGCGCGAACCTGCGGTCGCGCCGTCCGCGGCGCGCTACAATCCGCGACCGGACCACAACGACCCGGTCGATGACGTCGACACCCCGCTCCTCGACTATGTGCGAGTGCTCTACAAGCGCCGGTGGACGGCGTTCGCGGTGTTCATGCTGATCGTCGGAACAGTCACGGTCTATACCTTCACGGCCACGCCAATCTTCGAGGCGAGGACGCGGCTCCTGATCGAGGCGGACAACCAGAATATCGTCTCGTTCAAGGCGGTGATCGACGGCGACCAGACGCGGGCCGATTACTACCAGACCCAGTACAACATCCTGCAGAGCCGCGCCCTGGCGCGCCGCACCATCGACAAGCTGAAGCTGTGGGACACGATGCCCTTCGGCGGCAAGACCGACGACGGCTTCAGCGTCACCAGGACTCTTGCCGGGGCGCCGGCGCTCATCGCCGCCACGATCGCGCAGGTGTTCAGCTCCGGCGACACGCCGCCGGTGGCGGAACACGGCATTCCGGATGCGGATGAAACCGCCGACGAGACACGGGCGATCGACGCCTTCGCGTCGCACCTGACGGTTGCGCCGATCCGCAACAGCCGCCTGGTCGACATCAGGTATGAACTGCCAGACGCCCGGCTGGCGACGAGCATCGTCAACATGCTGGCCGAGAACTACATCGAGCAGAGTCTCGAGTTCAAGTTCATGGCGTCGAAGGAAGCGAGCGACTGGCTCGGAGACCGCCTCGGGGAGCAACGGCAGCAGCTCGAACAGTCCGAGGCGAAGCTGCAACAGTACCGGGAGCAGAACGACGCGATCTCGCTGGAGGATCGCGAGAACATCGTCGTGCAGAAGCTGACCGACCTGAACGGAGCGGTCACGCAGGCCAGGACCGAGCGGTTCCAGAAAGAGGCGCTCTTCCGGCAGCTCGAGTCGCTTCGCGGCGACTCGGCGATGCTCGATACGTTTCCGGCGATCCTCACCAACGGCTTCATCCAGCAGCAGAAGACCGAGCTGGCGCAGCTCCAGAGCCAGTACGCGCAGCTGGGCGACAAGTTCGGGGAGCGGCACCCGGAGATGGTGAAGCTGCGGTCGGCGATCCAGGTGACCCAGACCAAGGTGAAGGGCGAGATTGCCAAGGTCGTCCAGGGGGTGAAGAACGAGTACCTCGCCGTGCTGGCGAAGGAGAACAGTCTCGCGGCGGCGCTGGACGCCCAGAAGCGCGACGCGCTGGCGATGAACCGCAAGGCTATCGACTACAGCGTGCTCGACCGGGAAGTGCAAAGCGGCCGCCAGCTCTACGACAGTCTCCTGCAGCGGGCCAAGGAAACCGGCGTGAGCACGGAGTTGAAGACCAGCAACATCCGGGTCGTCGATCGCGCGGAGCGGCCGCTCAACCCGGTGAGCCCGCAGAAAGGTCTCAACCTGCTGCTGGCGCTGTTCGGCGGCTCGCTGGCCGCATGCGGGCTGGTGTTCTTCTTCGAGTACATCGACAGCCGGATCAAGAATCCCGAGGAGATCCGGATTCACCTCGGACTGCCGCACCTTGGACTCCTGCCCGCGCTCAACGCCAAGACGCTGGACGCGAACTATCCGCTGGTCAGCAGGGCCGTTCCCGGCAACTTCGCCGAGGCCTTTCGCGCGATTCGGACCAACGTTTTGTTCTCGTCCGCGCAGGAGGGATCGCGCTCGATTGTGGTCACCAGCACGGGACCAGGTGAAGGGAAGAGCATGGTGGCGAGCAACCTCGCCATTTCGCTCGCCCAGGCCGGGCAGCGGGCGCTGCTGATCGACGCCGACATGCGGAAGCCGAAGGCCCACGAGATCTTCGAGCTGGCTCGGGAGCCGGGTCTGTCGAACCTGCTGGTCGGGAATGCCAAGGCGAGCGAAGCGGTTCGGAAGTCCGATGTCGTCAACCTGTGGGTGATGCCGAGCGGCCACGCGCCGCCCAATCCTGCCGAGCTCCTTGGTTCGGAGCGCTTCCAGTCCTTTCTCGGGTCGCTGGCGGATCACTTCGATTGGGTGGTGATCGACTCGCCTCCGGTGATGGCGGTGACCGACGCGGCGCTCGTCGCCCACCACGCCACCGGTGTGGTGTTCGTGGTCGGCGCCGAGATGACCAGCCGGCATGCCGCGAAGAACGCGATCGACCAGCTGCAGCGGGTCCACGCGAAGTTCGTTGGCGCTGTCCTCAACCGGGTCGATCTCCAACGGAACTCCTACTACTACTCACAGTATTACCGCCGGGAATACACCCAGTACTATCAAAACACTCTTGCGTCCTAGCGCGGCGATCGGCCGCACGCCGACCGAGCTCGAGGCTGTCGATTCGACACAGGCGACGGCACTCTCTTTTGGGACGAATATCTCGTGGACGCTCGCCGGCAACCTGGTCTACACCGGCTGCCAGTGGGGAATGCTGGTGGTGATTGCCAAGCTGGGGAGTCCTGAACTCGTCGGCCAGTTCGCACTGGGACTTGCTGTCACCGCGCCGATCATGATGCTGAGCAACCTGCAGTTGCGAGGGGTGTTGGCGACAGACGCTGCCGAAAAGTACGCCTTTGCCGACTATTTGTCACTGCGGCTTCTCACAACGGCATTGGCGCTCATCGCTATGTCCGGCGTCGTCGCCGTGGTCGGATATCAACGCGAGACTGCGCTCGTAATGATGGCCATCGGCTTGATGAAAGCTCTCGAGAATCTCAGCGACATCGCCTACGGCTTCCTGCAACATCGGGAACGAATGGATCGGGTAGCGCACTCCCTGATCCTACGCGGCGTATCCGCTGTGGTTGCGGTATGGCTGGGCGTTTATTTGACCGGCAGCTTGCTGGTTGGGTGCCTAGGAGTAGCGACGGCATGGGCCGTTGTGCTGATTACCTACGACCTCCGCCCAGCGCGTTTCAGCACGCGCAGCCACACCGAAAGCCGGTTAGTGGTCCGACCTCATGAGCAGCTGAATTGGAACTGGACGAGGATTGCCGATCTCGCGCTTCTTGCAGCTCCTCTGGGGTTTGTCATGATGCTAATCTCCTTGAACGTCAACATTCCACGTTACGTCATCCAGCATTATTCAGGCGAGCGAAGTCTGGGCATCTTCGCCGCCGTCGCATATCTCATGATTGCCGGCACGACCGTCGTGGGCGCGCTCGGTCAATCGGCGAGCCCTCGCCTCGCGCGGTGCTACGCCCGCGGCGATCTCGCCGGATTCCGGCGGCTGATCCTTCGTCTAATCGCCATCGGTGGATTAGTTGGTGCAGCCGGGACTTCACTGGCAGTCTTTTGGGGGCACCAGATCCTCGGCACGTTGTTCCGACCGGAGTATGCAGACGCCGCAGACGTGTTGGTGTGGATGATGGCAGCTGCGGCGATCGGCTATGTTGCCTCCTTTCTGGGCTATGGGCTGACAGCGGCGCGCCTATTCAAGGCCCAACCACCACTGTTCGGCACCGTGACCGCCGTGACGACTGTTGCCGCCCTTATACTCGTTCCCCGTTACGGGCTGGTCGGTGCGGCATGGGCCGTTTTGCTCGGCACCGTGGCCCAATCGCTCGGAAGTGGTCTCATCCTGTGGTACGCTGTCCGCATTCAGCGCGAGATACCCGTCACGTGAACAGGCAACCGCCCTCTGCTGGTACTTCAGACGTAGTGGACGGTAATAACGTAACTCGGTACACGGATAACAGAGGCATCAGTGCCATGGGTTAACGCCACAAGCTGGGTGGCTGCAGGATGGCTCTTGGTGTGGGGTGGCCGCGCCGTTGTGGATTTGAGTCGTGGCAAAAGGCACTCCATGTTGTTTCTGGTATTGGTCCACACATTATTTTGTGGTGTGCCCCTGCTATTGGACGTGCTTGTCGGCAGGCCGAGTTACGGGTTCTTTGCTGGCTTCTATGCTGCATCGCAGGATCCCGCGACCGTTCTGATCTATTGCGCATACGTGGCGACGGTGCCGGTGATCCTTTATCGATTCGGGCGTATATCACCTCGAAGATTCTGGTCGATACGAGCGGCGCAAAAGGAGAAAGCACGCGAGACGGGTGCGAAAGGGCATCGGCTGAATCTGTTCCTGTGGCTTGCTCTTGCCGCGCCAGTGGTCGCCGCCGCCGCGTCGCCGCGACCTGAGTTCTATTTATCATATGGCTCAGTGGCGACTGCGGCTGCGGAGTTTGAGCAATATCATGCGTTTGTTGCCGCGCTATGTCTAGCGGCGATCGTCAGCGGCGTCGGGATACTGCTAAAGACAAAGGTGCTCTCGATCGGTACAGTGGCCACGGTGATGCCTATGTTGATAGTGGCATGCTGGTTGTTCGGCAAGCGGTCGAGCGTGGCATTGTTGGTCTTGGGGTTGCTATACGCGGGGTGGTGCCGTGGTTTGTTGGGTGGCAGACGGTTTGTGGGCGCGTTGTGCGTGGCGGCCTCGGTCATCGCGGTCGGCAGTTACGGTTACCAGCGCGTAATCAGACAGATGAGCGCGGCAGACTTCGATGCCTACTATACAGGTGTGAGAATAGACTTTGGGCGCGATGTAGGAATCCGGCAAGCAATTTACGCGGAGCTAGGGAACGACTCTGACAGGATTCTCGACTACCGTGGTCAAACATTGCTGTTTTACGCAGTGATGCTCGTCCCACGGACTGTCTGGCCGAACAAGCCATGGCCATACGCGGTGTATCAGACGGCCAGGGCTTTGAACTTACCGGCCAGTTCGTCATTGGGGTGGGGAGTCACGACGAGTTGGCTGGACGAGGCAATCGCAAACTGCGGCTGGTTCGGTCTTCTTATCGGGCCGCTTTCGCTCGCAGTTCTGTGTCGCATCGGCGACCGAACGGGGGACGCATTCACCCGGTACGTGACGGTGTGTATTGGGACGCTGCTTATGGCGGTCCAACTCGCCGCCTTTGCGCCGCTCGCGCTCGTCTGGGCCCTGCTGTGTCTGTGGCACTACGTGCTGAGCCGATGGCATCTAGTGCAACTGTACTCTAGCCCCTCTCGTGTCAAGCTAGTGCGTTGATGTGCTCGTCCTAACGCGCTGTCGAGGGGCGGCGGCACTGGAAGTAGTCGCGGCGACACAGTTGTCGAAACGGCAGAACCATTGTGACGTTTCTGGGAGGTCAGGCGGAGCTACGTAAAGCTACGGCCATCGCCTGGGTGTCAGCAGCACTACGAGGCCTGTGGGAGTGCAGGAGGTGAAGCGCTCAGTGTCATCTCCTGCGCGATTGAAAGGCCTGTGCAATCCCGATTCTGTTAGTGATGGCCGTTTCTCGTCGAGCTGGGTCTTCTGAACGAGTGAGCCAGCGCGTCGGAGCCCGGTTCTGCTATAGGGACGCTGATTCGCCTGGGCCGTCGTAAGCGATGGGCGTCCCCTTTTAGGGGAGAGGTTTAAAGGGTGACGCGCTGACGATAAACCGGCAGGCGATCGACTGCGTGCTCCATGTGCCTACGCCGGGCTATTCGTGGCGTCTGCGAAGATGCGCGGGAACGCGTGGTCACCCGAACCCGTGCCGATGATCGGCCATG
>WHSN01000228.1 GCA_009380045.1 Luteitalea sp. | reverse complement strand
GGCGGGCCGTCGCCGCGGCACTTCTGCAGCGCCTCAGCGTGACGAAATACTAGAATCGGATCGTGACTGTGAACGACGAACCGACGATCCTGTGGCGACTCCGCCGCGACGATCAGGAAGTGAGCTGCCAGGCACGCCTCGTCCCGTACGGCATCGAGGTGGACATCGCCCGCGGCGGGGCGGTCGTGCTGACGCGGGTGTTCGAGACCGATGACGAAGCGCTGGCCTGGGCTTGCGAGAAGCGCGCCGCCCGTGAGGCGCAAGGCTGGAGGGCGCTGCCGCCGGATTCTCCCCCCGTCAATGTCCGCGTCGTCTGACGACCAGTTCCCCGTTCTAACCGCGAATCGTCTTCAGGATTTCCCGCGCCGCCAGCGCGCCAGTCCGGCCGTCGAGGCCCGTTCCAGGATGCACACCGGAGCCGCAGAGATAGAGGTTGGGGATGGGTGTGCCGTAACGCGACCAGCCGAGCAGCGGCCGGGCCGCGAGGAGCTGGTCGATCGCCAGCTCGCCGTGAAAGATGTGGCCGCCCGTCAGCCCGAATTGTCGTTCGAGATCGTGCGGCGTGATCGTCTGCCGCGCGACGATCGATCGCTCGAACCCGGGGGCGTAGTTGTCGATCTCGCGGCCGACGATGGTCCCGAGGCGATCGCGCTCGGCATCCCACGTGCTTTCCCGCAGCTCGAAGGGTGTGAACTGGACGTAGGCGGACACGACGTGCTGGCCGGACGGGGCGAGCGCCGGATCGAGGATGGATGGAATCGTCAGCTCGATCCAGGGCCGGTCGGAGAAGCGTCCGTATTTTGCGGCATCGAACGCCCGTTCAATCGAGTCGAGGTCTGGAGCGAGACGCATGCAGCCCGACATCGCGGCCGCCTGATCGTTGTCGCCGAGGCCTCGGAGACCGGCGAATCGCGGCAGCGCCGAGACCGCGAAGTTGACCTTGGCCATCGCACCGCGCACGCGGATGTTCCGCGCCGCGTTCAGGAAATCGGGCGCCAGATGAATCGGATCGATCAATCCGAGCAGCGTGCGTATTGGATCGACGTTCGAGACGACGTGCCGAGCCTGAATTTCCTCGCCGGTCGCCAGCGCCACGCCGTGCGCGCCTTCGTCACCGACGAGGATGTGCCGCACCTCGACGCCGGTTCGCAGCTCGGCGCCGGCTTCGCGCGCCGCGGCGGCGAGCGCATCGGCGACCGCGCCGATCCCGCCGCGGCAGGTCCAGCCCGGGTCGATGAGATGACCGGCACGGGCCGCCAGGAGCAGCAGAATCGCCGTGCTGCCAGCCGAACGCGGTCCGAGAAACGAGCCGAGGAGGCCGCCAGCCGCAATCACGGCCCGGAGCGGCTCGCTCTCAAACCATTCGCCGACGAAATCGGCGACTGGCATCGGCAGCCAGCGGAGCAGCCGGTATGCGTTCGTTCTGCCCAGTGCACGAAAGCGTCGACCGGCGCCGAGCAGCGCCAGCAGATCGGCCGCCGACGGACTGTCGATCCGCGGCGCGGGTGCGGAGATCAGCCGCCGCAGCACCGCGGCGACGGCGGCGACGCTGGCGAGGCATTCGGCGTAGCGAGAGGCGTCCCGTGTCGAGAAGACCGCGATGTCGCCGGCTGCCCTCTGGGCGTCTGCCCACAGCGTCAGCGCCCGGCCGTCGAGCGTCGGACTGCACGTGAGCGCGTCGCCAGGAACAATCTCGAGCCCATGGCGCACGAGGTTCAGCCCGCGGACGATCGCCGGGTCGATCGCCGCCCGGTGTGAGAGCGTCGAACACCTGAAGCCCGGGCCAATGTCGCTCGTGATCGCGCAGCCGCCGAGGCGCTCCGCGCGCTCGAGGACGAGCGGCTTCAGGCCGGCCTTCGCCAGCAGCGTGGCCGTGACGAGGCCGTTGTGCCCGCCGCCGATGATGACGACTTCGCGCACCGGCTACTTCGTCTGTCCGAGAATGCGCCGAGCGGCGTTTCGGCCGGGGGCGCCCATGACGCCACCGCCGGGATGCGCCGCCGAGCCGCACATCCACAGGTTCCGGATTGGCGTCGTGTACTGCGCCCAGCCGGGCGCCGGCCTGAGGAAAAACAGCTGATCGAGCGTGAGCTCGCCCTGAAAGATGTTGCCTTCCGAGAGGCCGAAGTCGCGCTCGAGATCGAGCGGCGTCAGGACCTGCCGGTGCCGGATGACGTCGCGGATGTTCGGCGCGTACTCGGCGATGGTATCGATCACGGTGTCGCCGAAGGCCTCTCGCTGCTCGTCCCACGAGCCGCGCCTGAGCGCGTACGGCGCATACTGGACGAAGCACGAGAGGATGTGCTTCCCGGGCGGCGCGATCGAGGGGTCGGTCAGCGTGGGAATCACCATATCGATGTACGGCCGGGTCGAGAACTCACCGTACTTCGCCTGATCGTAGGCGCGCTCCATGTAGTCCACGCTGGGCGAAATCGAGATGGCGCCGCGCAGGTGCGCGCCTGGACCCGGCCGGCACCTGAAGTCGGGCAGCGCGTCGAGCGCCAGGTTCACCTTGCCGGAGGAGCCGCGGAACCTGTAGCGGCTCACCTCGCCGACGAAGTCGGCCGGCAGATCGCCGGCGCCGATGAACTTCAGGAACGTCAGATTCGGGTCGACGCTCGAGAGGACGAGATCGGCGTCGAGCTCGTCGCCCCCGGCAAGCGTCACGCCCTTCGCCACCCCGCCGTTGGTGCGGATGCGTGCGACCGGCGCCTCGGTGCGGACTTCGACGCCGGCTTCCCGCGCCGCGGCTGCGATCGCCGTCGAGATCGCGCCGGTGCCGCCGCGAGAAAAGCCCCACGACCGGAAGGCGCCGTCGATCTCGCCCATGTAGTGGTGCAGGAGCACGTACGCGGTGCCCGGCGACCTGACACCAAGGAACGTTCCGATAATTCCCGATGCCGACATCGTCGCCTTCAAGACGTCGGTGCTGAACCACTGATCGAGAAAATCCGACGCGCTCATCGTCATCAGCTGCAGCTGATCGCGCTGCCCCGCCGTCGTCAGCCCACGAAACCGATTGGCGAGGACGAGCAGCTTGCCGAGGTCACGCGGGTTGAGCGACATCGGATCGGGTGGCGTCATATCCAGGATCGGTTTGACGAACCGAGCCATCTCCACCATCGCCCTGCCGTACTCGTCGTAGGCCTCGGCATCGAGCTTCGAGTGGCGGGCGATCTCACGCCGCGTCCTGCCGTGATCGTTCACCCGCCACAGGTAGTTGCCGTCCGGCATCGGCGTGAAGGTGCCATCGAGCGGCAGGATCTCCAACCCGTGGCGAGACAGCTCGAGCTCGCGGATGATCTCCGGGCGGAGAAGCGACACGACGTACGACGCCACCGAAAAGCGGAAGCCGGGAAAGACTTCCTCGGTCACGGCGGCGCCGCCAAGCACGTGCCGCCGCTCGAGCACCAGCACTTTACGGCCGGCGCGGCCCAGGTACGCCGCCGCGGTCAAGCCGTTATGTCCTCCACCGATCACGATGGCGTCGTATTTCATTCGATCTGGTGCACGTCGCAGGCTCTGCCCGATTGTAAGCCGACCTTCGGCGTTGCGTATAATCCACGGGATGCCGATCGGGACCGCGGTGCATGCGCGCACGCTGCCGTTGTGTGAAAGCCTCAACTTCCGCGAGTGGTCCGGCTACTACGCGGTGAGCGCCTACGAAACACACCACGAGCACGAGTACCACGCGATCAGGAATGCTGCGGCGCTCTTCGACGTCTCGCCGCTGTTCAAGTATCTGGTCAGCGGCCGGGATGCGGTGAAGCTGGTCGACCGCGTCATTACCCGCGACGCGCAGGCGCTGGCCGTCGGGCAGGTCTACTACACGCCGTGGTGCGACGAGCACGGCCGGGTGATCGACGACGGCACCGTCACGCGTGTGTCGGACGACACGTTTCGCTGGACCGCGGCCGATCCGAGCCTGCGATGGCTCACCCAGAACTCCGGCGGGCTCGACGTCGGCGTCGAGGACATCTCGGAGACGACGGCGGCGCTCGCGCTGCAGGGCCCGACCTCCGGCCGGCTGCTCGCGGCGGTCGCCGCGGCCGACATCAAGGGCCTGAAATATTTTCGGATGACGCGCGGAACGATTGCCGGCGTGCCGGTGGAGATCTCGCGCACCGGTTACACGGGAGACCTCGGATACGAGATCTGGATGCCCTGGGAACGCGCGGTCGAGGTCTGGGACGCCCTGATCACCGGTGGACGGCCCTTCGACATCCATCCCGCCGGCATGCTCGCGCTGGACGTCGCGCGCGTGGAAGCCGGACTGCTGCTGATTGACGTCGATTTCAACAGCAGCAAGAAAGCGTTGATCGAGTCGCAGAAATACTCGCCGTTCGAGATGGGCCTCGGCCGTCTCGTGCAGCTCGACCGGGGTCCGTTCGTCGGCCGGGACGTGCTGGCCCGGGAACAGCGCCTCGGCGCCGCCCGGAAGATCGTCGGGGTGGAAGTCGATTGGCCGGCGGTCGAGTCCTTGTACGACCAGCTCGGTATGCCCCCCCAGATCCCCGCCGCCGCTTCACGCGTCGCGGTGCCGGTGTTCAAAGGCAGCCGGCAAGTCGGCCGCGCGACGACGACCACGTGGTCTCCGGTGCTGAAGAAGCTGATCGCGCTGGCGACAATCGATCGGCCGCACTACGCCCGGGGCACGTCAATCGAATTCGAGATCACGATCGAAGGCAGGCGACACCGGGTGCCGGCGCGCATTGTCGACACGCCGTTCTTCACCCCCCCCAGGAAGACCGCGCCGATCTTTTGACCGGCTCCACGCCGGCACCTGGAGGCTTTTTCTCAGCGCCATCTCGGCGTGCTCCGCGCGCTCGGCAGCCGGACCGTTCCTGGTCTCTGTGATCTCGGGGAGCGTCGTGGCGGGGCTCCCAGATGCTCGCTCACGTCCTCGCGTCGAGCTCGTCCCAGCGGGCGTAGGCATCGAGAAGCTCGCGCTCGATGTCGGCGATGCGATCCAGCGCGCGCGCGATCTGGTCGGCCGGCTCCTTGTAGAAGCCAGGTGCCGCCACCGCGGCCTGAAGGCGGTTCTGCTCGGTCTCGAGCGCCTCGATGCGCCTGGGAATCGTGTCGAGCTCGCGGCGCTCCTTGTAGGACAGCTTGCGCGCCGGCGGCGCCGCGTGCGGCGCGCGTTCGGATTCGGCGGTCTCGCGCACGGCAACCGTTTCGCGCGCCCGCTGCCCGGTGATCGCGGCGCTCGCCAGTGCTGTCCCGGAGGTGCGCGCCGGGTCCGCACCCGAGTCGCTTCGGCGGCCGGCGTGACGCTGCCGCTGCCAGTCCACGTACCCGCCGACGTACTCAGCGACGTGGCCGTCACCTTCGAACACCATCGTGCTCGACACGACGTTGTCGAGGAACACGCGGTCGTGCGTGACCAGCAGAAGCGTGCCCGGCCACTCGACCAGCTGCGCCTCGAGCAGTTCGAGGGTCTCGATATCCAGATCGTTGGTCGGCTCGTCGAGCACGAGCACGTTCGCCGGGCGGGTGAACAGCCGGGCGAGCAGCAGGCGGTTCCGCTCGCCGCCCGAGAGCGCCTTCACCGGGGAGCGGGCACGCTCCGCCGGGAAGAGGAAGTCGCGGAGATAACCGTGCACGTGGCGCGACTCGCCGTTCACCGTCACCGTGTCGCTTCCCTCTCCCACGGTGTCAAAAACGGTCCGCTCGGGATCGAGCTGCTCGCGCTGCTGATCGTAGTAGGCCACCTGCACGTTCGCACCGGCGCGAACGCCTCCGCCATCGGGCGCCAGGTCGCCGAGCAGCAGTCGGAGAAGCGTCGTTTTGCCTGCGCCGTTTGGACCGATCAGGCCGATGCGATCGCCGCGCATGATGCGGGTCGAGAACTCACGCACGACCTGGCGGTC
>WHSN01000095.1 GCA_009380045.1 Luteitalea sp. | reverse complement strand
GTCAGACGCATCTGACGCTGCCACGGGTGCGCGCCGTCATCCAAGAGGTCTTGACCGCCCATTTTTTCATGACGCAGCCGCACTATCTCAAGTGGATGCTCAAACTCAAAGACGTCGAACTGAGAACCTGACAAAGTAGTATTAGAGGGCCCAACAGGTCGCAAGCGCGTTTCTCGCGGCCGCCACTGCGCCGCGACCACGGGAGGGGGCGATTGCTCCCGCGGCCGGCCATTCGGCGCCGCCCCGTTCGATCCCCAGCGCGTTGGTCACTCCGCGCAGACAATCGGCAAGCGTTGGAAGATCGTAGCCTCCCTCCGTCACCACGACAATCTTTCCGTCGCAGCACTCATCGGCCACCTCCCTGAGTGCCATCGTCATTGCCGTGTGGGCCGTCGTGGTCAGCCGCATCTCACCCAGCGGGTCGCGGTGGTGGGCGTCGAATCCGGCTGAGACCAGCACCAGCGCGGGGCGGAATTGACGGAGCACCGGGAGCACGATGCCGCCGAATGCCAGGCGGTAGTCCTCGTCGCCGGCGCCCCCTTCGATCGGCACGTTCACCGTAAAGCCTCTGCCCGGGCCAATCCCGATTTCGTCGGCTGCCCCGGTGCCAGGGTAAAAGGGATACTGGTGAGTCGAGACATACAGCACCTGCGGATCCTGCTCGAAGATGTGCTGCGTGCCGTTGCCATGATGCACATCGTAGTCAACGATGGCCACGCGTCCAGCGCCGAGCGCCCTGGCGTGGGCCGCCGCGATCGCGACGTTGTTGTAGAAGCAGAATCCCATCGCGCGGTCGCGCTCGGCATGATGACCTGGCGGCCGCACCAGCACGAGCGCCCGCCGGTGAGACCCGGCCAGCACACGCTCCACACCCTCGATTGCCGCACCAGCGGCAAGCCGGGCGACTTCGTATGTCTCAGGGGATGTATACGTGTCGGAATCGAGCGCCACCGAGATGCCGGCCGTCTCGCCGATACGCCGCAGATACGCGGCGTCATGCACCCGAGCCAGTTGCTCGCGTGTCACTTCCCGCGGCGACACGACGTCCCCGCTGTGATCGCGCCGCCATTCATCCGCGATCACGTCCATCACCTCGGCCCGCTCCGGGCATTCAGGATGACCGACTGGTGGCTGATGATCGGCGAAGCGTTCGGTTGAAATGACAACGAGGGACATGCGATGAGCGTCTCATCTTACGCAGCCGCGGTCAGCGGCGCCAGTCGAGGGCCGCGGACCGACAGGAGTTGGCCTTGCGATCCGATGTCGTCGCCCGGTCACGCCTGAGAAGCTTCTGGACCAGCGCGCCAATTCCCGGGAGGTCTTCCCCCTGGGTGATGGGATTCTGGGCCCGCCCGGCGAGAAAAGACCAATGCCGATTTCCGGCGGGACGAGCCCGCCGTGGGGCGCTGCTGCCGTGGGCACCGGGAGCGCTCCGGCCGGCATCCGATCGAATGACCGAACCGCGCGTTCCACCACCGTGTCACGAAGCCTGGCCGCTGACATCGCGCGCACCGACAAGGCTTGTCGGCGGATCGAGGCTGCGATCGCGGGGCCGGCCCTGGAGCGCCTCGCTAGGTGTCGATCTCGTTCTTCTGGACTGCGGGCTGCGGGAGACCGATCGGCTGGCTGTTCTCGAGAGGATCAACGGCCCGGTTCGACTCGGTGATCGAGAGGACTTTCGACGTCACAACGGTACGCTGGCCGGCGTGTACTTGCATCCGGCTTCCGACATAGATGCCGCACGGCCTGAGGGGTCCGCCGCTCAACGCTCCGATGAGCCATGCCTGGGTGAGCTCGGGAAACGAGCGGCCGCCGCGGATCATGACTTCTCCATGATTTCCCAGCGTGATGATCTCGTATACCGAGTTCTGCGTCTGCACGATGAAGGTCTCGTGCCGTGCGCACGAATCGATCTGGATGCCCGCATTCCAGATGTCCGCGACAACCCTCTCGCTTGAGCTAGCCTCACGCTTTTCGACGTCCATTCTCGCCTCTCGTCGCCCGGACGGCATGCAACCATGAGGCCAAGAGAGCGGCACCGGGCGAGAGATTTCGAGTCAGGGTCTTTCGAGGACTCTTCGCCCCATCCTCAGGTAGTCAGGCCGCGGTGGAATCCTTCAGCATGATCAGAAGCATTCTGGCGGCTTCGGGCGCGTCAACGGCGTGCGGGATGCCCGCGGGCATGCGAACGATCGTGCCCGGGGTCGCGCGCACCGGCACTCCGGCGATCATGAGGATCAGGACACCGTCGAGCACCACCACCATCGCGTCGAACGGTGAGGTGTGCTCAGTGAGCCCCTGGCCGGCGTCGAGCGCGAACAGCGTCAGGTTGCCGCCATCGGTCTTCGCCAGAATACGGCTCGCGATTCCTTTTTCGGACGGGTTGATGAGCGACTGAAGGACAAGCGCTTCGGCTTGCGGAATCTGGGGGCCGGTCGTCGACATCAGGGCATCCTTTCTCTTGCGCGATTTTCCATGGGCCGTTCGTTCAGTTCGTTCGCGTGGGCCGATCGTCGGAACTGCGAAGCCGGACGTGCCGTGACACAAGACGAGCTCCCCGCATGTCTCGACGCGGGGTCACGCCACGTTTGCCCGACGGCCCGACCGCGCCGCCGTCCGGCCGATCAGCTTGCTGATCTCCCTGAGCCACAGCACCGAGCTCGCGATCGCGGTACAGAACAGCCAATCGCCACCGCTCAGCCCGACGGTCCCGAATGCGCGCTGAAGAAATGGCGCGTAGATCACGACCACCTGGAGAAGCAGTGAGGCGCTGACCGCCGCCCACAGCCAGCGATTCGTGAACAGGTGGTGAAACGCACTCCGCTCGTCCGACCTCGCGTTGACCACGTTGAAGATCTGAAAGACCATCAATGTCGTGAAGGCCATCGTTTGCGCATGGCGGAGGTCACCCGACCCCTCGACCAGGCCGCCCGGCAGTGACGCGTCGAGCACGAACAACGTCCCGGCCGCCATAATCACGCCGACGAAGACGATGCCGCGCCACATCCGTGGCGTCAGCACACCCTCACCAGCCTGGCGCGGCGGCCGATGCATCAAGCCCTCGTCCGCCGGGTCGACGCCGAGGGCGAGCGCGGGCAGGCCGTCGGTGACCAGGTTGATCCACAGGATTTGCGTCGCCAGGAGCGGCAGGACCAACCCGCCGCCCTCGGCGCTCAGACCGATCCGCTCCGCCAGCACTACCCCGAAGAACATCGTCAGCACTTCCCCGATGTTCGACGACAGCAGATACCGCAGGAACTTGCGGATGTTGGCGAAAATCGCGCGGCCCTCTTCCACCGCGGCGACGATGGTGGCGAAGTTGTCGTCGGCGAGCACGATGTCGGCGGCCCCCTTCGACACATCCGTGCCGGTAATGCCCATGGCGATGCCGATGTCGGCCTTCTTCAACGCCGGTGCATCGTTCACGCCGTCGCCGGTCATCGCCACGACCGCTCCACGCTGCCGCAGCGCCTCGACGATGCGGAGCTTGTGTTCAGGGTTGACGCGCGCGTAGACCGAGACCTCGGCGACCGTCCGGGCCCGCGCCTCTTCCGTGAGCTTCTCCAGCTCGGCGCCGGTGATGACGCGGCCATCCTCGGCGATCCCGAGCTCCTGGGCGATGACCGCCGCGGTGCGCGGATGATCCCCGGTGATCATCAGCGAGCGGATTCCGGCGCCCCTCGCCCGATGCACGGCGTCCTTCGCTTCGGCGCGGGGCGGGTCGATCATGCCGATCAGCCCGGCGAAGACGAGGTCCTGCTCGACATCCTCGAGGCCGCTGCCCTCGTGCGGCAGGAGAGCGTCCTTCTGCAGCCAGCGGCCAGCCACCCCCAGCGTGCGCAGCGCTTCACCGGCCAGCGCCTCGTTGGTCTGCAGGATCTCCGAACGGCGCGCGGGGGTCAGCGGTCGCCGGTCCGCTCCAACCATTTCGAAGTTGCACCGCGTCATGAGCACGTCGGGCGCGCCCTTAGTGAACACGATTCGGCGTTCCTGCTGGTCTGCATCATGGTGGATCGTGCTCATCAACTTGCGCTCGGAAGAAAAAGGGACCTCGCCGACCCGCGGCAGCCGGGCGTCGAGGACCTCCGATTGGAGGCCCGCCTTGCGCGCCGCAACCAGCAGCGCGCCTTCGGTCGGGTCACCCTGCACGGTCCAACGGCCACCTTGTTCCTGCACGGTCGCGTTGTTCGCCCGATCGGCCGCGGCGAGCGCCCGTTCGAGCTCCAGCGCGAGCGCGCCGTCGATCAGCCCGCCGCCTTCCCGCCGCACGTCGCCGCCGGGGGCGTAGCCGGAGCCCTCGAACGTGACCCGCCCGCTCGCGGTCACGACGACGCGAACGGTCATCTCGTTCCTGGTGAGCGTGCCCGTCTTGTCGGAAGCGATGACCGTGGCTGAGCCGAGCGTCTCGACCGCGGCCAGGTGTCGCACGATGGCGTTCCGCCGGGCCATACGCTGCACACCGATGGCGAGAACCGCCGTCACGACGGCTGGCAGGCCTTCCGGCACCGCCGCCACGGCGAGGGCCACGCCGAGAATCAGGACATCGAAGATCGCGGGGAGCCCGCGGACGTTCTCGACCAGGATGATCGTCGCAATCATCACGACGGCAATGGCCACGACGACAATGCCAAGCATCCTGCCGGTTCGGTCAAGCTCCCGCTGCAGCGGCGTCGCTTCGTCGTGCGTATCCTTCAGCAGCCCGGCGATCCGGCCCATCTCCGTACGCATGCCGGTCGCCGTCACGACCGCGGTGCCGTGGCCGTAGGTGGCGGTGGTGCCGCTGAAGACCATGTCGTGCCGGTCGCCCAGCGGGGCGTCCTCGGCGATCGCCGCGGTGTCTTTGGTGACGGGCAGGCTCTCGCCGGTCAGCGCCGCTTCGGCCGTCTGCAGCGCGGTCGATTCGACCAGCCGCGCGTCGGCTGGAACGATGTCGCCTTCCTCGATGAGAATGATGTCGCCGGGAACGATATCGGTGGCCGGGATGCCCCGTCGTTTGCCGCCCCGGATGACCGTGGCATCGGCCGCCGACATCGCGTGCAGGGCCGCCACCGCCGCCTCTGCCCGCGCCTCCTGGATGTAGCCCATCGCGGCGTTGACCAGGACGACCGCGAAGATGGCGATCGCTTCGTATGGCAGTGCGGCGTCCCGCTCGTAGATCCACAGGCCGGCCGAAATGGCCGTGGCGACGAGCAGCAGAAGGACGAGCACGTCCTGAAACTGCGCCAGAAACCGGCGCCACGCCGGGGGCGGCTTCTCGGCCGCCAGCTCGTTCGGTCCCTGCTGCTCGAGTCGCGACTGCGCCTCACCGTCGGTCAGACCGCGCTGCAGGTCGGTCCCGAGCCCTGCGACAACATCATCGATCGGCTGGCGGTACGAGAGGCTCGCATCCGGCGTTTCGCTCCCGGCGGTGCCCACGTGGTCGGCTCCTTGAAAAGCGGCAGGCGCTGTGACGTGATGGTATCGCAGACGCCGGGCAGGGTCGGATGCGCGAAGGCGGTCGGGTGGTCATCGCGCTCGGGTGATCCCCGATTCGCTCTCACACCGCAGCCAGCTGCGCATCCAGCCAATCCTTGATGTCCGACATGACCACCTCCTTGTCGATGTGGTCTTGCGATGGCGACCGGGATGGAGCGTCACCTCACCGGGCGACGTTCGCCGCTCTCGACGGCAGCGCCAACACCATCGCCGGCGCCAGACCCAGGATCCGATACGCGATCGAACCTGGCCGCGGGCCGAACATGCGCTCTTGAGTGCGCAGGCCCATCACAATGAGCCCGACGCCTCGGTCAATGGCGAGCTGCGCGATCTCCTCGGCGGGCGAGCCGACCGCGACGACAGTCTCGATCCCTGACGGCGACTTCACCGCTTCAGAAGCCAGCGACCGAATCTGTTGCCTGGCCCGATCGAGCTGGGCGCGGTTGTGCGTGTCGAGCTGCAGCCGGAGGCGCTCGAGCCCCTTGACCGGCGCCACGACGTGCACGAGCAGCAACGGAACGGCGAGCGCATGCGCGAGGTCAGCGGCGGCCCGGGCGTCCCGGACCGACGCGTCCTTGAAGTCGACCGGCGCCATGACGCGGCCAACCGCGGTCGTCAACGGCTCCATCGCCGCCGGGGGCTCGTCAGAGGCAGGCGCAACGAGCACCGGCACGGTCGTCTGCCGCAGAAGCTTCTCAGTCGTCGATCCCAGCAGCATTTTGCGGTATCCGCTCAAGCCGTGGGTGGCGATGACGATCAAGTCTGCCTGCTCGCGCCGGGCCAGCGCCTCGATTTCATCCGCCGGCTCGCCGACAAGAACGATCGCCTCAGGCGCAGGCGGGTCCACTCCTGCTGCGGCAGACGCCTTGGCGACGAATTCGCGGAGCTCCGGCAGCACCTCGTCGCGGACGAGATCCATGTCGTAGGTCGCAGCCGCCGCGTCCACCAGCAGCGGTTCCGCGACCGTCACGACGATGAGCCGCGCCTTGAAGTGCCGCGCCCAGGCACCCGCCCGGCCCAGCGATACCCGGGAATGATCGGAGAAATCGACCGGACATATGATCGTCGCGAAATTGGGCATCACCACGTCCTGTTGCGGCCTGTCGTCACGTCCGCAGCTCTCGTGCGCACCACGGAGCTGGCCACGGTGCGCAGGGGCTCCAGTCTCCCACGTTCAGCGGCATCGCCGTGAACGGGTGCCGAGAAACGGCGCATCCATCACTTCACTGCGGCTGCGGGACCAGCGACCCAGGCAGCGACCACCGCCGAGCGGATGCCCCAAGCTCGCCGCTTCCCCCGAAGGGTGTCGTTCCCCAATGGGTGTCGGCCAAACATTGGTTCGGCTGCGTAACGGTCACGAGATTCCGCCGCGGACATCCGCAACCCATCCGGCGGTCGCGGGCAAGTGTAAGTCGATTTCCAGGCGCATGCCAGGCACGACGAACACAAAGACGAGCACCACGAGCTGAGAAGACGCCTCCGACCGCCTTCCGAGGTCGTCTCCAGGCCACCACGCCAAAACCACCAGGAACAGCGATGCTCTTGATCAAGAGAGAACGTGTGTCCTTCGCACGCGTCGCGATCACCACCACGCCACGGTGAGGATCCGCGGCTCGACCAGCGCGCGCCACTGGACGGCGCGGCCGTATCGGGTGGTCGCGGTGCGAGACCGCCGATCGACGGTCACATCATGAAACTCGAGGAACACGCGGTCGCGCGGATGTACCGCCTTGAACACCGCCTCCTTCAGCGAAAAGAGAACCTTGTCGCCGCAAGGCATCTGGCGAAAGTCGGCGATTTCCTCCGCCGAGCCAATCAGCTCCACCACTTGGTCCGACAAGCCTGCCGGTGACTCGACGTCGATGCCGACGCCGCCGAACGCCTGGGTGCTCGCAACCACGGCGGCAGCGAACAGCCGGTCGTGACCAATCGAACCGACAATCCCAGCGGGCCAAACCGGTCCACGGCCGGAGGACCGCGGAATCTCGGCAACGGCCGCACCCATGCGCCCGCACAGCTCACGGGCGAGGTTGCGCCCGGCGCCGCTCGCGCGCCGGACCGAGACGACGGCCCGCTCCAGCCCTTCGAGCTCGGTTGGCCTGAGCAGCAACTCGTCGCCCGCACGGATCGGCCTGACACCGCCCAGGCTTCCGGCCGGCAGCTGTTTTGTCAGGAACTGCGCCATGGTTTCGATGTTTGTCATGAACGGACGAGGCAAATGTCGTCAGATTCGCGGACAAGCGAATCTCCATTCAATTTTACGAAGGTGACCCACTGATGTTCGGCTGAAACAGACACGAACGGTGTGGCGCCACCATCCCATCCACGTTATAATTTGCGCGGTTCTCGAGTGTCGGTGATGGCAGTTTGTGTCACATCGACCCCGTTGCTCAGATCCGAACACAACCTCGGCCGGGCCGGTCGTACGTCCCGCGTTGTGGAAGGTTCGCAGAGATCCACGCCCTGCTCATGCGTGGCGTGACAGATGTCAGCGGCAACCTGACGCAGCGGGCGGGGTTTCGGCTGCTCTGCGGCGCGCTGTCCACGGTGCGGCACCTCCGCCAGCACCGAGGTTGTGACGTTGCGTCTCGGCGTCGATTCGGAACGGATCGAAGGGTGGTCGCGCGTTGGGGTCTCTTGTCTCGCGAGCGTATTGTTCGAGGTAAGCCGGGCCGGAGCGCAGATTCGTCCTCATCCCCATGGAAGAACACGCATCTGGCAGAAACGACAGCACCGACGTCGCCATCGTCGGTCTTGCCGGCCGATTCCCTGGCGCCAGCAACGCGGCCGCGTTCTGGCGCAACCTTCGCGACGGCGTCGAGTCGATCCGGCAGCTTCGCGACGAAGACGTGCTCGCCGCCGGCGTGGACGCGGCGACACTAGCCGACCCCAACTACGTCAAGACGGCGTCCATCCTCGACGACATCGACCAGTTCGACGCGCCGTTCTTCGGGTTCAGCCCCAAGGATGCCGCGATCCTGGATCCGCAGCATCGTCAATTTCTTGAATGCGCGTGGGAAGCGCTCGAGGATGCTGCTCACACGCCGGAGACGTTCCCGGGATCGATCGGGGTGTTCGCGGGGTGCGGCATGAACGCCTACTTCATGTTCAACCTGCTCACCAATCCACAACTGACACGCTCGGTTGGTCTGTTCCTGCTCCGCCACACGGGAAACGACAAGGACTTTCTCGCCACGCGGGCCTCGTACTGCTTCAACCTCACGGGTCCGAGCGTCAGCATTCAGACCGCCTGCTCGACCTCGCTCGTCGCCGTCCACACCGCGTG
This sequence comes from Luteitalea sp., assembly GCA_009380045.1. Classification (GTDB taxonomy): domain Bacteria; phylum Acidobacteriota; class Vicinamibacteria; order Vicinamibacterales; family CAVVIG01; genus WHSN01. The sequence continues at coordinate 7,147 of WHSN01000095.1, read as the reverse complement.
TCAGTCGCTGCTGTCTGGCGAGTGCGACATGGCGTTGGCCGGGGGCGTCACCGTCGAGCTGCCCCATGGCCGGGGCTATCTTTACCAGGAAGGCGAGATCCTGTCACCCGACGGCCATTGTCGCGCCTTCGACGAGCGGGCGAAGGGTACCATTTTCGGCAGCGGAGTGGGTGTCGTCGTCCTGCGGCGCCTCAGCGACGCCCTGGCGGACGGCGACCAGATCCACGCAGTGATCAAGGGATCGGCCGTCAACAACGACGGCTCACGAAAGGTCGGTTACCTCGCGCCGAGCGTGGATGGACAGGCGAAGGCGATCAGCGAGGCGCTGTCGATCGCCGACGTGAGCGCCGACTCGATCGGGTACGTGGAGGCTCACGGCACCGGCACACCGGTCGGCGACGCCATCGAAATCGCCGCGCTGACGCAGGCGTTTCGCACCGAGACCGACCGGCGTGGATTCTGCGCGATCGGCTCGCTGAAGACCAACATCGGTCACCTCGACACCGCCGCGGGCGTGGCCGGTCTGATCAAGGTCGTGCTGGCGCTGGAGCACCGTCAGATCCCGCCGTCGCTCAATTGCGATCGCCCCAATCCTGCGATCGGATTCGAGAACACGCCGTTCACCGTGAACACCCGCTTGATCCCGTGGCAGACGACGGGCGGGCCGCGGCGGGCGGGGATCAGCTCGCTCGGGATCGGCGGCACCAACGTCCACGCCGTCCTCGAGGAGGCGCCGGTCCGGGCGGCTGCTGCGGCGCCGGACAAGAGCCGGCAGTTGATCGTGCTGTCGGCGCGCAGCGCTGAAGCGCTGGTCGGGGCGTCGGGCAGGCTCGCCGATTTTCTCGAGCGCGGCCCGAACGAGGACGCCGGCTCGAATCTCGCGGACGTCGCGTTCACGCTGCAGGCGGGCCGCCGCCGCTTCGCGCATCGACGCGCAGTGGTGTGCAGCGATCGCGCCGACGCGGTGCTCGCCTTGCGCGGCGGCGATGCGAAGCGGACGACCGCCATGCCCGCCGCCGACGAGGCGCCGCCGGTGGTGTTCCTGTTCCCGGGCGGAGGGGCGCAGTTCCCCGGGATGGGCGCGGATCTGTATCGCGAGGAGCCGGTCTATCGCCGGGAGCTGGATCGGTGCCTGGCGTGGCTCCGGCGACGAACCGGCTCTGACTTCGGCGCCGTGCTCTTCCCGTCGGAACGCGATGCGGGATCGGCGGCGCTGGCGCTCGAACAGCCGGCCAACTCGGTGCTGTCGGTGTTCATGACCGGCTACGCGCTCGGCAAACTGTGGATGTCGTGGGGCATCAACCCGACCGCCATGGTGGGCCACAGCCTCGGCGAGTACACCGCGGCCTGCCTGGCCGGCGTCCTTTCACTTGAAGACGCGCTCACGCTGGTGGCGGTCCGCGGAGCAATCTTCGAACGGCTGCCGTCAGGGGCGATGATCGCGGTGCAGCTGTCGGAGCGCGACCTCCAGCCGCTGCTCAACCCGCGGCTCTCGCTCGCCGCCGTGAACGCGCCCCTCCTGTGCATGGTGTCGGGCGCGGCTGCGGACATCGACGCGTTCGAAGGCCAGATGGCCGACCGCGGTCACGAAACGCAGCGCCTGCGCATCTCGGTCGCCGCCCACTCGAGCATGCTGGATCCGTATCTCGACGAGTTCGCCAACGAGGTGGCGGCGATCGAGATGAAGCCGCCGACCGTGCCGCTCGTCTCGAACGAGACCGGCACGTGGGCGAGCAGCGCGGAGCTGACCGACCCTGACTACTGGGCGCGGCAGCTTCGCGGAACCGTCCGGTTCTCGCAAGGGCTGCTCACCGCAACCGGCGGGCGCCCTCGTGTGTTTCTCGAGGTCGGTCCCGGCCAGAGCTTGAGTGCACTGGCCAGGCTCCACGTGGCGCCGTCGGCCGCGGGCGCGGTGGTCCCGTCCATGCGTCATCCACAGCAGCCGATCTCGGATCTCGAGGCGCTCTACGGCGCCGCCGGACGCCTTTGGCTCTGGGGCCACGATCTCGACTGGGCCGCGGTCCACGGCTCGCGGCGCCGCCGCGTCTCGCTGCCGACCTATCCGTTCGAGCACCGCCGCTATTGGATTGAGCCTGGACAGGCCGCGACCCTGGTCGTGCCGCCGGAGTCGGAGGCGACGGCGACCGTCGTGACCGGCGACATGCCGGCCAGGCTCGACGATCCCGGATCGTGGTTCTGGAAGCCGGTCTGGCGCACGACCCCGAAGCCGGTGGCGCGCCCGCTCGCCGCCGGCGGACGCTGGCTGCTGTTCGACGATGGATCGGCGACCGGAGCCGCGCTGAGGCGCCTGCTCGAGCAGGTGTATGCCCAGGACGTGGTGACCGCCGCGATCGGCCAGCGCTTCGAGAAGCGAAACGACGGCGTCTACACCGTCCGGCCCGGCGAGCGCGCCGACTACGATGCGCTCCTCGACGCGTTGACTGCGGCGGGCGGGGTGCCGGTGCGGATTGTTCACATGTGGCTCGCGAGCGATCCGCCGATGAGGTCGAAGACCGGCGGTCGCGTCCAGCAGCTCGCGTTCGAGAGCCTGTTGTATCTGGCGCAGGCGCTGGCTGCAGCCGATCTGCCAGGGTCGGTGTCGATCCATGTCGTCACCGACCGGATGGAACGGGTGGCCGATGAGCCGATCGGCGATCCGCGTCGAGCACTCGCAGTCGGGCCGGCGCTCGTCATCCCGCACGAGTTTCCCAACGTCGCGTGCGGCCTGATCGACATTGCGGCTCCTGCGGCGATCGGTGCGCCGGACGCGGGCGAGGTGGCGTCGGAACTGCTGGGCGAGCTGGTGTCGGAGGTGAGCGACACACGTGTTGCGTTGAGGAACGGTCAGCGCTGGGTCTGGGATCTCGAACCGGAGCCGGCCGCCGGAACGACGGCGCCTGGCGGCTTCCCCCGCGCTGGCGCGACCTACCTGGTCACCGGTGGTCTGAGCGGCATCGGGCTCGAGCTGGCCGAGCGCATGGCTGATTCGGCTCCGGTCCGCCTCGCTCTCCTGAGCCGGCGCGGCCTGCCGCCGCGCTCCTCGTGGGAAGCGCTGCTGCGGGATGCGCCCGATCGCGCCGGGACGGCCGCGATCAGGAAGATTCAGAAGATGGAGGCGGCGGGCGCTCGGGTCGCCGTGCTGTCGGCCGATCTCGGCGATCCAGCCAGCGTCGCGCAAGCGGTGGCAAGCGTGCGCGGGCTGTTCGGACCTATCGACGGCGTGTTCCACGCCGCCGGGATTGTCGAGGACGCGCCGCTGCAGCTGAAGGCGCGCGAATCCTTCGAGCGCGTGCTGGCACCCAAGGTGCGGGGCCTCCTGACGCTGGAAGCGGCGCTCGGCGACGCGCCACCGGCCCTGGTGGTGCTGTTCTCCTCGACCAGCGCTTTCCTGGGGTTGCCGGGTCAAGTCGACTACACGGCGGCGAATGCCTTCCTCAACGCCTACGCGCGGCAGAAAAACCGGTCGCCTGGCACGCGCACGGTGGCGGTGCAATGGGGAGTGTGGCGCGACGTCGGCATCGCCGCACGGCTGGTAGCGCCTCGTGCGACGCGGTCGACGGCAAGAGGCGTCACCGACCGGCCCGAGCGGCATCCGCTGCTTGGCCGCGTCATTCGGCATGACGCCTCAGAGCTGGTGTGTGAGGCCGACTTCTCGGTTGCGACACACTGGATTCTGTCCGAGCACCGTCTCGCCACCGGCGAGGCCATCGTCCCGGGAACGGCGATGATCGAGCTCGCACGGGCCGCCTTCCTCGAGGCGACCGGCTCGGCCACCGTCGAGATCCGCGACCTGTACTTCCTCGAGCCGCTGCGCGTCGGGAACGACGAGAGCCGGCTGGTTCAGACGAGGGTCCGACGGGAAGGCGAGGTCTGGACGTTCAGCGTCCAGAGCGCCTCGGGTGATTCGTGGATCGAACACACGCGCGCCGCTCTCGCGCGGCTCGAGCACGACCCGCCGCCGCGTCTCGACCCGGCAATCCTGCAGATCGATGCGCCACCCGAAACAGCTGCGGCGTCCAGTCGGCCGGCGCTCCAGGCGTCGCATCTCGATTTCGGGCCACGATGGCAGAACATGCGGCGGATGCGCACCGATCCGGACCGGTCGGTCGCCGTGTGCGAGCTGCCGGCAGATTTCCGCGCCGACCTGGCCACGTTCAAGGCGCATCCGGCGCTGCTCGACATGGCGCTCACCTGCGGCCTGGCGCTGTTCGATCGGGGGGACGACCTCTTCGTGCCGTTCTCGTACGACACGATCCGCGTTCACGGGCCGATCGGGGCCTCGATCGTGAGCGTGGTGACGCCGGTGAGGGATCCCGGCACCGCGACCGACTCGGTCGAGTTCAACGCCACGCTGACCGACCCCGCCGGTGTCGTGTTGATGGACGTCCAGGGGTTCGTCATGCGCCGCACCACGGCCGCGCTCGTCACCGCGCGGCTCCGTGAGTCGGGTGTTGCCACGCCAGATGGCCCGGCCAATCCGAGGCTCACCGCGCTGGTCGAGGCGGGAATCGGCACCGATGACGGCTGGCGGGCGCTGTTACATGTCCTGAACCGGACGACGCTGTCCGAGATCGTCGTCTCGTCGATCGACGTCAGCGCGCTGCGGGCGTCGGCCAATGGTTCGATGTCGCGTTCACGCGCCGTCCCCTCACCGCGATCGGCGGGGGAACCTCGAGGAAAGACCGAAGACACGGCGGCTGCGGCGATCGCGGCGATGTGGCAGGAGCTCCTCGGCGTCGACCAGGTCGGCCTCGACGACGATTTTTTCGAGCTGGGTGGCCACTCCTTGATCGCGCTGCGCCTGGTGTCGCGGATGGAGAAGACGTTCAAGAAGAAGCTTCGGCTGGCGACGCTGTTCGAGGCCCGGACAGTCCGGCATCTCGCGGCGCTGGTGGGGGAGCGTCAGAAGGCGGCCGAGTGGCTGGCGCTGGTGCCGATACAGCCGCAGGGAAGCAGGCCGCCGTTCTTTTGCGTGCACGCGGTCGGCGGCGAGGCGTTGACCTACGCGGCGCTCGGATCGCTGTGCGCGCCGGATCAGCCCTTCATCGCGTTCAGCGCCCCGGGCCACGACGGCCGCGTCGAGCCGCTGCACACCATCGAGGAGCAGGCCGCGCTGTACATCCGCGAGATGACGGCCTATCAGCCGGACGGGCCGTACTACATCGGCGGATACTCGCACGGCGGGCGGGTGGCGCTGGAGATGGCGCTGCAGCTCGAGGCGGCGGGAAAGGAAGTCGGGTTTCTCGGCATCATCGACACCTGGCCGCAGAATATTCCGCAGCGGTCTGCGCAGTATGCGGCGCGATGGCTGCGCAACCTGTTCCTGTGGGGCTATTACGACGCGCGACGGAAGACGCTGCACGGCAACGTCGATCGGCTGCGCCGGGCCCGTCGAATCGTGCGGCGGCGACTTGCCGGTCTGACGCCCTGGGCAAAGGACGCCGGCGGCGAGCCGATCCGCGACCACGACGTGCGAGATCGGATCAACATCGACGAGCTGCCCGAAAGCGTTCAGCGGGTGTTTCAGCTCAATTTCGCCGCATTCTGCAACTATCGCCCGATCAGGCGGTGCGGACCGTTGACGTTGTTCCGCGCGACCGTACAGCCGGTGTTCGGGCCGCATCAACCGGATCTCGGCTGGGGCGACGTGAGTCGCGCTCCCGTGCGGGTGCGCCACCTTCACGGCAGTCATTCGAGCATTCTTCAGAGTCCTCAGGTGTTGCAGCTTGCCGAGGAGCTTCTGGCCGCCCTCGAAGAGGCGCAGGAGCGGGTGGAGTCGGCCAGGCGCGCGGGCGATCAGCCGCGTGGCACGGGCGGCTTCGATCTGGCAGGTGCAGCCACTCGGGCGATCCCCGAGACGCCGCCAATCCGCGCCGCAACCCAGCACCTGTCGCCGACCCTCATCAGACCGTGAGGGGCTCGCGCGCCGGATCCCGACCGGGGGCGAGCATTCACCGTGGATGCCGCCTGGTCCTGTCAGGCTGCTGCCTGTGCGGTCTCGATGACCGCTGATCGTTATTGTCGCAAGTTGCAGGGTGTGGACAACGTGGCCAGGATGACGTGTTACCTCGTCGGCACCGAGTCGCTGCTGGTTCAATGCGCCGAGAGTCTCCTGGCGCGGGGTCACGAGATCCTGGGGATCATCTCGTCCGCTCCGATCATCTGCGGCTGGGCAGATGACCACCGCGTGCCGCACGTCGGCCTGACCGATCGCCTGGCCGACGTCCTGAGCGCGCGACCGTTCGACTACCTGTTCAGCGTCACCAACCTCGAGCTCCTGCCCCGAGCGGTCGTCGACATGCCTCGCCGGCTGGCCGTCAATTTCCACGACGGTCCGCTGCCGCGCTACGCCGGGATGCACGCCACGACCTGGGCGCTCCTGGCAGGCGAGCCGGCATATGCCGTCACGTGGCACCGCATGGGCGGGCGCGTCGACGAGGGAGATATCCTGATTCAGGAACCGGTGCCGATTGCGCCCGATGACGACACGGCGCTGACGCTGAACACCAAGTGCTATGAAGCGGGGATGCGATCGTTTGCCCGTCTGCTGGACGACCTCGAGTTGGATCGCATCGTCCCGCGCCCGCAGGACCTCGCGAGCCGCACCTACTTCGGGCGCAACCGGCGGCCGGCCGGGGCTGGCTCGATCGCCTGGAACCGGCCCGCCGAGGCGATCGCGGTGCTGGCGCGCGCTCTCGACTTCGGCCACTCCGCCAACCCGCTGGCATTACCGAAGGCGTGGAACGGGCCGGCGGTCCTGACGCTCGGCGGCATCGAGATCCTGGCGACGACCAGCAGCCTCGCTCCGGGGACGGTCGTCGATGCGCAGCCCCGACGCCTGATTGTGGCCACCGGATCGTCCGACGTCGCGTTCACCTCTGTTGGTGACGCGGACGGCATGATCGGCCCCGACCTGGCGGCGCTGGATTTCACGGCGGCACTCGTCACACCCGCCGGCGCCGACATCGAGCGCTGGACATCGATTCTCGAAGAGCTCGCACCGCACGAGCCGTTCTGGGTCGAGCGCCTGTCGCACGCGACTCCGCTCGAAGCGCCGAACGCGGCGTCGCCGCACGCGGCTGCCGTCGAGGAACCCGGTTCGCTGAAGATGGAGGTCGACGAGGTCGCCCTGGCGGCGCTCCAGCAG
>WHSN01000056.1 GCA_009380045.1 Luteitalea sp. | reverse complement strand
CGAGGCGACCACCTCCCACGGCGCCAGCGTGCCATCATCAGGTCCGTGCGGGACGCCGCGCGCCACATAATCGAAGAACTGGCGCTCGACGCCGTCAACTTTCAACGTCGCCGGCCCGGGTCCATCGCTCGCGGTGATGCCCCAGCACTCCTGATCGTAGAAGGCGAACTCGAGTGGATTGTGGATCGCGTACGCGCGCTGGACGTACGTCGCGCGGCGGCTGTTCTCGAAATAGTCGAGTCCCTTCTCGCGCATGTAGGCGTCCTGGATGCCGCGAAAATCGATCCAGATGTGCGACAGTTGATGCACGAACAGCGGACCCGCGTACACGAACTCGTAGCCGTAGATCTTCTTCCATGCATACGTCGACAACCAGGCGAGGTAGCTTTCATCGGGCAGCGGATAGGTCGGCGATCCCAGGCCCAGCACATAGAGGAGCAGGGCCTCGTCGTAACCCTCCCATCGATACCTGAGGAAGCCCGATCTCGGCTTGTAGCCGTGCGTGACCGTCGCCCCTCCGTGTTGCGCCCATCGCCAATCGGCACGGCGATACAACTCGTCGGCCAATGTGCGGATCTGATGTTCTTCCTGGCTGTCGCGATCGAAGTAGGCGGCCGCGGTCAAGGCGCCCGCCAGCAGGAATGCCGTGTCGACCGTCGAGAGCTCGCACCGCCAGGCTCGGCATCCGGTCTTCATGTCCAGGAAGTGATAGTAAAAGCCCTTGTAGCCGGTCGCGTCCGGGGCCGTACCCTGCCGGCTGTTCCAGAAGAACCGTAATGTCGTGAGCGTCATCCTCGCCGCCTCGTCGCGGGTCATGAAGCCGCGCTCCACGCCAATGGGGTAGGCGGCCAGGGCCAGTCCGGTCGCGGCAATGCTGGCAGGCCAGTCATCTCGCGACTTGTCGGCGATCAGCCCGTTGCTCGGATTGACCTCCTTCAGGAAGTATTCGAACGTCTCCCACTGCAGCCTGTCCAGCAAGCCGTCATCATCTTGCGGCGTTTCGGGCATGGCTATGGCCCCGCCCGTTCTGGTTCCGAACCCGGCTCCGCTTTTTCAACCGCATCGAGGACGTCGGCGGGACACCCCATCGTGACGGCCGCCACGCCATGTGGAGGCAGATCGAGACCGAGGTGAATCGTTCGCCCGTCATAGCTCCGGCCTATCGGCTCTTCGACAACACGCCAGACCGCCTTCAACTGTTCCACTTCAAGCCTGCCCTCGGTGGTCAGGCTGCACGGGTACGCGCCCATGCCCCACAACCCCGCACCGCCCCAATGTTAGGGGATGATGCTCTGGAAGGATCCCGCTCTCGCCGGCGTCGCACGCTCAAGACGCGATCCGCTGAGGATTGTGCGGAGTTCCACAGGCTCGCCGACCATGGCCTCTCCTGGCACCTTGACCCGCGCACCCATACGTCAATCTCGCGACCGCACGTCACCCGCGGGTCGCGTGCCCCAGTGCCCTCAATGACTCTCGGTTCGCTCGAGCAACGCGCTCGTAAGAGCAGTCTGAAGTTCGTTCAGTCCGGCGCGGACGTTCGTGCCGAGATTCACTCTGAGCGCCCGCCGGCCGCGCTCCAACAGGACCGCGAAGTCGCCACGCGCTTGAGCCGTCCTGGCGACACCGAACGAATACGTCTGGCCCGGAACGGGGATGTCCCTGGCGTCGTCGCAGGTGATCTGGAGAAACACACCACTGTTGGGTCCCCCTTTGTAAACCTGTCCGGTCGAATGCAGGAACCGCGGGCCGAAGCCAAGGCAGGTCGCGATATGCTTTCCGTCACGGACCGCGTGACGCATCACCTGCAAGGCATCCGTGTGCGATTGATTCATCGCCAGGTACGCGAGCATCGCGAAGTAGTCGCCGTCCTGAAGTCGGTTCAGATGAGCGCGCAGATACCCGACGAGGGAGCGAGCGCCGTCAAGAGCCCCCTCCAGCACGGCAGCGTTCCTGGCGTCGGTGAACAGGCTGATCCCAGACTCCTCGAAGATCGGCGTATCGGCGGGAAGTGCTCGCGTTTGTTCGAACGATGCTGTCAAGGACCGTGTCGCGATCTTGCTGGCTTCGACATCAGGCTGGTTGAAGGGATTGATGCCCATGATGGAGCCAGCGACCGCGATCGCCATCTCCCACCGAAAGAACTCCTGGCCGATGTCGTAGATGTCGGCGATGGCAATCCTCACCACGGGGCTCCCCGCGCGCTCCAGTCCGTCGACGGCCGCATCCTGTGATGGATCCGGGTCAGGATCCAGGCGCAAGTAGATGAACACGCGATCCTGACCATAGACAGCGGGCGACTTGACGTCCTCGCGATCGATCGGGATCAACCCCTTGCCGTCTTTGCCCGACGATTCTGCGATCAGCTGTTCGAGCCACGCACCGAGATCCGCGACCCCGGGGGACGTGACGAGCGTCACCTTGTTCCGGCCGGCGCCGGCCAGCGTTCCCAGGACAGCGCCGAGGACGACGGCTGGATTCTCCTCGGCCGGAACGCTCGACGCGCAGGAATGCACCATCAACTCCGTGCGGTCGAGCAGTCGCCCGATATCGACACCCATCAGCGCAGCGGGGACCAGTCCGACGTTCGAGAGCACCGAATAGCGGCCGCCGATGTTCGGCGCGCCGAAGAAGACCTGGCGGAACCGCTCGCGCTCGGCGAGGTGCTGGAGCGCCGATCCGGGATCGGTGATGGCCATGAAGTGGCTGCCGGCCAGATGCTCGCCGACGGTCTGGCGCATGCGCTCCATGAAGTACTGAAGCAGGATGTTGGGCTCCAGTGTCGTGCCCGACTTGCTCGACACGATGAACAGCGTCCGTCTGAGGTCCACGGCGCTCTCCGTCGCTGCGATCTGCGCCGGATCGATGGAGTCCAGCACGTGCAGCTCGGGAAATCCCTTGATCGTGCCGAACGTCCCGCGGATCACCTCCGCACCAAGGCTGGATCCGCCCATGCCCAGCAGCACGGCGTGCAGAACGCCGGAGTTGGCGACCTCACGGGCGGCCTCGTTCAATGGATCAACGTGCGCCAACTGGTCATCCGTGACGTCGAGCCACCCCAGCCAGCCGCTCTCGTCGGTGCCAGTCCAGAGCTTGGCGTCACGTGCCCAGAGACGCCGCACCTTCCCCGATTTCTGCCACTCGCCCACGACGTCCGCGACCTTGACAGCAAGGTCACCGGGGAGCGTGTAGGACTGCCGGTCGAGCATCGACGTGATCTCGCTCCGCCGCCCTCTATCAACTGCTGCGAGGAGGGTGTCGAAGGCCTCGCTGAACAGGTGGATGCCATCCTCCAGCAGCCTGTCGGTCACCTCGATGAGGGAGATGCCGCAACGCTCCAGTGCCTCGAGGCTCTCGCGCGCGTGCTCGATGTTGTCTTCGAGGCTGGCCCGAAGGTGTCCATGATCGCGGAAGGCCTCGAGCGTCGCAGGCGTAATCGTGTTCACCGTGTCCGGGCCGATCAGCTCTTCGACGTAGCGAACGTCGCGATAGAGGGGATTCTTGGTACTGGTGCTCGCCCACAGGAGACGTTGTGGATGCGCCCCCCTGGCGGCCAGTCGCTGCCACTCGGCTGTCCGACCGATCGCCAGGTAGCGCTGATACGCGAGCTTCGCGTTGGCAATCGCGACTGTTCCGAGGAGCCTGGTCAGCGACGCGCGGAGGCCCGCATCGGTGGCACCCGTCAGTCGCGCCGCAATCATTCCATCCACCATCGTGTCGATGCGGCTCACGAAGAAGCTGGCCACGCTGCTGACGTGCGCCGGATCACCGCCGTGTCGGGCGAAGAGCGACAGGCCGTCGATGTAGACGCGCGCAACCTCTTGGTAGCGCCCGACCCCGAAGAGCAGGGTGATGTTGACGTTGATACCCTCGCTCGTCAGCTGGCGGATCGCGGGCAGGCCTTCCCTGGAGGCCGGCACCTTGATCATCACGTTGTCACGACCGACGGCTCTCCAGAGACGGCGTGCGTCCTTGATGGTCGCTTCGGTGTCGTGTGCGAGATACGGTGACACTTCCAGGCTGACGAATCCGTCCTTACGTCCTGTCGCGTCGTACACCGGGCGGAGCAGGTCGGCAGCGTCGCGGATGTCGCGAATCGCGAGCGCCTCATACAGCGCCATGGGCTCCGCATCGCTGCGCCGCTCGATATTCTGCAGGGCGTTGAGGTAATCGGTGCTGCCGGCGATGGCCTTCTCGAAAATCGAGGGGTTCGAGGTGACGCCGCGGAGGCCGTCTTCGGATATCAGGCGATTGAACTCGCCACTTGTGAAGAGGCTGCGTCGCAGGTAGTCCAGCCAGACCGACTGGCCAAATTCCTGCAAAGCGCGGATCGGATTCTCGGCATCGCTGTGGCGTGACTCGTGCGCTTCAGATTGCGGCGCGATCGCATCTGCCGGGGAACGGCTCATGTCTGACCTCCAGCGAAGTCCGCGTGTGCGATGGTGGACAGGTCCAAGGCTTCTTCATCGCCGTCCTTCTGATTTTCACCGCCGACGTTCACGCGGTGGGCTGCTCCCCACGCGTTCGTATGAAGCACGATTTCTCCTTACGCTGCCTTCCGATACTCATCACGCTCAGCCAGGATACGACCTCGCAGCTTCGCTCGCCAGTCGAAGTACATCACCAGAAGGGATGCAACGATTGCTGTCGGCAGCACTGCCAAGCCGAAGACCCTCATCTCGGCCGTCAACCACACCGCTGTGATACCGGCGGTCATGAGGACGACAATACCGACAAATACCAGCGCGAGCGCCAGGAGCGTTGCCTTCGTTGGATTCTTCACGGTTCCTTCTGTTCTTCCTGTTTATTGGTGGCTGTTCACGGACCAGAGCGCGTACGGCTCGTCCCATTTCAACGGTCAACAGCTTCGAGCTGACACGGTGACACTCCGAGCCCAGGTGCTGTAGCCAATCATTCGCCTTCGTTGACAGCTCTCGCGGCACTCGTGCCTCGCCAACCCGAGAGGTCACCATGGCATCGTTGTACGCCGCGCCATCTGCCCAAGTGGCTCGGCGTGTCGCATCCTGATGCCATTCACTAGAGCAACATTCGATCCCTTCGAATTGCCAAGAGCCAGGCGAGCCGCGGACGTACAGCGTTTCAGCATGGAGGTGATTGTTTCGTTTTGAAATGCCGATGGCTCCGACACGCCATCCCAGGAGCCGTGTCCGGGCTTTCGGTGATGGACGTTCTCTTGCTCTATCTGCTCGCAGGGCTTTGCTGGCCCGGGCACGTTCGGGAAGTGCACAGCCCAATGCAGCGCTGCCAATGGAGAGATCATGAAGATCGAAGAGACGAGGGATCTGCGTGCAGCAGGGACCAGCGAAGCGAGCCGGAGCGCCGTTACCGCTGGGGAAGAGGCGTACCACCGGTTCCGGCTCCTCGCGACGATGGTGCAAGGGACAGCGGCCGCGCTGCCCGAGGCATGGCAGTCCTACCGGAACGTAGACGAGGCGCGGATTGGCGCACGGGAGATGATGCGAAACCACCGCGTCCTGCGAGTTGCGATCGTCGAAGATCGCATTCCGCTGCAGTTCGTCGAATGGGTCGTCGGCCGATGATGCCGACCCGAGGCTCGATGGCAGCGCTGCCGCACGATCTCCCGCGTCGTATCCTCGACGGTTCGCCAGATGCGGTTCTAATCTGCGATCGCTCAGGCACGGTACGGTACTGGAACGCCGCGGCGGAGCGGGCCTTCGGCTTCCACGTCACCGAAGCGCTCGGAGTGTCCATGAATCTCATCATCCCGGAGCGGCTCCGCGCCCGCCACTGGGCCGCCTGGGAGGCGACAATGAGGACTGGCGTCACCCGTCATGGTGAGGGCCAGCTGCTTGCCGTGCCGGCGCTCCACAAGGACGGCCGGCAGGTCTCGATTGAGTTCTCCATCCAGCTCGTAAAGGACGCCGACGGCCAGGTCGAGTGGGTGGTGGCGGTCATCCGCGAGGTGACGGAGCGTTACGGCCGCGAGAAGGCCCTGCGAGCCCAGTTGAAGGCCCCTCAGGCGAAGGCGGCGGTGCAGGATCGTCGATCACCTGACACCAGAGCAGGGTGACGCACAAGGGATCCGGCAGCAGCGCACGGCGGACTCGCGGACTCGCCGCGCCGTTTGATGCGCAGGTCAGGATGACAGCCGTTGCTCGACCCGTCGTCCCATCGCCTCACTTGTCCGCTCCACGGCTCGATTGATCGCTGCGTAGACGTGCGCTCCCGTCGCCAGAACCCGCACTGAGCCCGAAGGCTCGAGCGCAACCGTCACGGCACACGTCACCCTGTCGCAGGTCCGGCCGTCGTCCATGTGGCGGAGCAGGACACGAGCCCGGCGAACCTCCGAGTGTGGCCCGCCAGTGCGGCGAATACCCGGTACTCGGCGTAGGTCCGAGCCTGCGCGCTGATAGCGTCGTCGTCACCGACGACCACAATGCGATTCATGACAAGGATGAGGGGCAAGGCGCGCGCCAACCAATGCACGGGCCGAAACCTGATCTTGTGTGTAGTGGTGAGCCCGCCGGGTTTCGAAAAGAAAGCAGCGGCTTCAGGATGAAAGGTCGTACTGCCCCACACCGCTCGAGGGCGCGCTCGATCATCACTCGTTCCTGTTCCTGCAGGTCGAGCCGACGTGTTGACATCTCGCATGCGAAGGCGTATATCACCTCACATAAGCGCGCCGCCAATAAGGTCCGCTCGCGCATCAACTTAGCCGGATCGCATCGGCTCGCGTTCGAAGATCGCGGATGGTGCCCCACAGTGTCGAATCTGCCCCGGAGACTTCCTGCTCGACAGTGTCCACGTCTGTCGCCGTCGCAGTCTTCGCGCCGGCCGGCGGCCACACTACCGTGCGGACGCCGGCCAGTTGCAAGGCGCCGCCAACCGCAGATGCCACCCCTCAATTTCAAAAGTGTTCATGGATGGGCACCGTGTCCGTCGATCAGGTCGATCAGAAGGGGAAAAGACAATGCATTCGAAGTTGACCGTACGTCTCGGTGCCGCCGCGTTGGCGACGGCGTTGGCGCTCGTTCCGGGGACCGCCTCGGCACAGCAGGCCAGTAGTATCGCGGGCGTCGTGCGGGATACGTCGGGGGCCGTGCTGCCAGGGGTGACGGTGGAAGCCGCGAGTCCGGCGCTCATCGAAAAGGTGCGGACCGTCGTCACCGATGGCGAAGGACGGTACAACGTCACCGATCTGCGGCCTGGCACTTATGTGGTGACCTTCACGCTGACCGGGTTCAACACGTTCCGCCGGGACGGCATCACGCTGACGACCGGCTTCACGGCCTCGGTCAACGCCGACATGCAAGTCGGGGCGCTCGAGGAAACGATTACGGTGAGCGGCGCGGCGCCCCTGGTCGACACCCAGAACGTCAGGCAGCAGGCTCAGGTGTCGGCCGAGTTGCTCGCGGCGTTGCCGAGCGGCGCGAAAGGCATCGTGGCTCTCGCCAAGCTCGTCCCGGGCATGACGACCGGAACCGACGTCGGCGGCGGCGGCGTGGGCGGAATTTACCAGGCGAACCAGACCACGTCGGCGGGGTTCCATGGGAAGGGCAGCCCGAAAGACTCGTACGACGGCATGCAGGTCAACAACCTGTCGGGCATCGGATCCACCGGGTACATCATGAATCCGGCGACGGTGGCGGAAGCGACCGTGTCAACCGGGGGCGTCTCCGCCGAGAGCGACTCGAGCGGCATCTCTGTCAACATGGTCCCGAAAGAGGGCGGGAACGTCTTCAGGTTCGGTGTCGACGCCACATATTCAAATGACGGGCTGCAGCGGTGGGACAACCGGAGCGACACCCTGCGCGCCGTCGGCCTGCCGCCGACCAACACGCTTCGCTATGCCTACGACACGAATGTGACCCTGGGAGGGCCCGTGAAGCGGGACCGGCTGTGGTTCTTTGTCGCGACGCGGTTCACCGGCACGCAGAACTCGAATCCCGGCCGGTATTTCACCAAGAATCTCGGCGCGATCACCTACACCCCGGACATCGATCGGCCGGCCTATTACCAGGACTGGCTGAAGGGCCAGGGTGGGCGGCTGACGTGGCAGGTGTCACCGAGAAACAAGATCAACGTCTTCGCCGACATCCAGACCGTTCAAACCCGTGGAACCGGGGCCAACACCGCGCCGGAAGCACACACCTGCTACGTGATGTGGCCCCAGGGCTTGTATCAGGCCTCCTGGAGCTCGCCCGTGACGAGCAAGTTCCTGCTCGAAGCCGGCGCCTCGCGAACGCAGGCGCCCTTCCCCTGCACGCGTGAGGACAGGACCGACATCTTCGGCTTCAGTGTCAGCCCGACCGACATCTCGGTCCTCGAGTCGTCCACCGGCTTCCGCTACAACGCCGCGTCCAGCTACCTCTACTTGCAGGACATGGACCGCTATGCGCAGCGGTTTTCCGCGACCTACGTCACCGGCTCCCATAGCTTCAAGGTCGGGATGCAGCTGCAGCAGCACGTCCACGACCGGACCGACGTCGTCAATGGCGACGTGACCTACACGCTCAACCGCGGCGTGCCGACCAGAATCACCCAATTTGCGACGCCGTATACGCAAATGAACCGGACCAAGGCGGATCTGAGTCTCTACGCGCAGGACCAGTGGGCTATCAAGCGGCTGACGATCAATTACGGCCTGCGGTTCGACTATTACAACGGGTACGTGCCCGCCGAGCACGTGGACGCCGGGCAATTCGTTGGCGTCCGCGATTTTGCGGCAGTCAACGACGTGCCGAACTGGAAGGACCTGAATCCCCGGCTCGGGGGGTCCTACGACCTGTTCGGCACCGGCAGGACCGCGCTCAAGGTGTCGCTCGGTCGCTATTCCGGCAAGGAGTCGGTCTCGGTCGCGCAGTTCAACAACCCGGTCACCACGTCGGTGAATTCGACCAATCGCTCCTGGACAGACGCCAACGGCAACTACATTCCGGATTGTCAGCTGACCAATTTCGCCGCGAACGGCGAATGCGGGGCGACCGACAGCGTCAATTTCGGCAAGGTCAATCCCAATGCGGTGCGGTTTGCCGACGGCATGATTCGCGGGTGGGGCAAGCGCGACTACCTGTGGGACTTCGGGACCGAAGTGCAGCACGAAATCCGGCCCGGGACGTCGGTGACGGCGGGCTACTACCGGAACTGGAGTAGTCAGTATCGGGAGCTCCCGCGCGGCGATTTCAGCTCGGTCGGCGTGACCGACAACCTGGCGGTGACGCCGGCGGACTACAGCCCGTTCTGCATCACGGCGCCGCTGGATGCACGACTGCCAGGCGGGGGCGGCTATCAGGTGTGCGGACTCTATGACATCGCGCCGGCCAAGTTCGGCGCCGGTGACCTGCTGATCGCGCGGGCGTCAGAGTATGGCGACGGCAAGTCGCGCGTCTCGCAGTTTGTGACCGGGAGCGTCAACACGCGGTTCGCCGGGATCGAGCTGGGGGCCAGCGTGGACACGGGCCGCATCGTGGAAGATCGGTGCTTCGTGGTCGATTCGCCGCAGGAGCTGCTCAATTGCCGGGTGGTCACGCCGTTCAAAGGCCAGACGCGCCTCAAGCTGCATGGGGTCTACCCGTTGCCGGGCGGCGTGACCGTGAGCGGCGTTTTTGAAGGCCTGCCGGGGTCCCCGTACGAGGCGAATTACGAGGTGTCCAACGCCGAGGTCGCGCCGTCGCTCGGCCGCAACCTGGCGGCCTGCGGCACACGGGTCGTCTGCACGTCGTCGGTCACCGTGCCGCTCTTCGCGCCCCAGACGCTGTTCCAGCCGCGGCGCACGCTGCTCGACCTGCGGCTGAGCAAGCGGTTCGAGGTCGGTCCGGGGCGGAGCCTGCGGGCCAATCTCGACGTCTACAACGTGTTGAACGACGGGTCGATTCTCACCACCAACAACAACTACGGCTCACAATGGCTTCTGCCCTCGGGCGGAATTCTCGCGGCGCGCACCGTCCAGATCGGGGGCCAGCTGAGCTTCTGAGCACCTCGCGCCACCCGCGCGAGTGCAGCGATCGCGCGGGTGCGGCAATCGATTGTCACGATCCGGAATCGGGTTTCGCGAAGAAGATCATCGCTTGGCTGCCGCCGCTTCTTTCTCCTGGAGCCGGGCTCCGGCGAGGACGCCTCTCATCGCGTGGTTGCCTTCGTGGCAGGCGTACTCGTAGAGCGGGCCCTGCGTGACGCCGATCTCCGACTGCCTCGACAACGGCCATTTGGCCGTCCACGGCCTCGTGAACATCGTCGGGTCCTCCAGGGTGAACGAGTATTCGATGCTGTCTGCCGTTCGCGTGAATCGTTCGACCAGGCGCGCCGTCGCGCGAGAGCCACGCCAGGCGGCTGCCCAGATGTACTGGCCCTTCTCGGCGATGCCGTCGGTCTCCACGACCAGGGTGTCCCCCTCCCAGTGCCCCCGGCTGTTGCCCAGCCACTGAGGCGTCGTGCCGCCCGGCCGGCCGTCCAGCGGAACGATTCGCGTCTCGTGGAAGTACTCGTGGAGGATGGCCACGTGATCCTTGGTCTGGAAAATCTGGTAGTTGTTGTTGTACCCGCTGAAGTAAATCGGCAGGCCGTCGGTCAGGCAGCGCTCGCCCGTGTCCATGTCGGCGGCCGTATTGTACGGCCCGTTGCCACGCTGGGCCCTGACATAGGCCTGGATGTCCCGCCCCTTCTGCGTGTAGGGAATCCTGCCGTCCGCCGGATCGACGATGAGCGACGTTCGCCGGTCGGGCACCCACCTGTAGGCGGGATCGGTCCAGATGTTGTTGTAAGTGCCCGGGTCGCCGGCGGCCGGTGCGGTGTCCTCGAGCGCCGTGACCGCCTGCTCCTTCTCGATTGCCGCGATTTCGTCTTTCGTGAGGAACTGTTTGCCGGCGTGCTCGGCGCGGCGTTCGAGCGGGGTCATGGTGTTGCCGGTCCAGATGCCCGTCAAATCCGGAGCGCCCCACGCTGTGCGCGGGATCGTGGTCGCAATCGGCGCCTTGGTCGCGCTCCGGGTCTGAGCGGCCAGTGGGGTCACGGCGATCGCCGCGAGCGCCGTGACGACGGTCAGGGTCTCCAGCGACGCGAAGCGATGACGCTGCATGGTGCGATCTCCTTCAGGGACTTCATGGCTTCTTGTAGTGCTCACCGTATATGAGCTGTTCGACGAACTCGACGCACTTGTATTCCGTCAGGCGCGCATTGGGCTCGGTCCGGCGGTAGAGCGGCATCTGTATCTTCCACGGCCGCGTGAACACCTTCGGATCTTCGATCGTGACTTCGTAGTGAAGGCGATCCGGGCTGACGGGAGTGTAGCGTTCGGTTACGTGCAGGGCGTCGCTATGGTAGTTGCCCGCGCGATCGAACCACGTCTCGCCGTTGAAGTCGGTCACCTCGACGACCAGCGTCTCCCCGTCCCAGCGGCCGATGGACCATCCCATCCACGTGTCGACCGGGCTCGTCTCCTTCGTGTTCATGTGAATGACCCGCGTGGCGTCGGCGAATTCGTACGCCATCAGGATGTCCGACGACGCCGGCCCCTGAATGATTTGAAAGGGATAGGGCATGTAGTTGGCGCGTGGCACGCCCGGCAGGTAACACTTGATCTCCGGATCGTTCTTCAGCCAGGTCGCGGCGTTCTCTTTCTTCTTGGCCAGCGCTTCGGGCCGGTATGGAATCTCGTTGCCCTCCACGACCCCCGCCCCACCGGGCACGCTGAACGCCGCCCCGAGGGCGAGGACCTCGCCCTTGCGGGCCGGGTGATCCTGA
This sequence comes from Luteitalea sp., assembly GCA_009380045.1. Classification (GTDB taxonomy): domain Bacteria; phylum Acidobacteriota; class Vicinamibacteria; order Vicinamibacterales; family CAVVIG01; genus WHSN01. Next base: position 12,488 of record WHSN01000056.1, on the reverse strand, counting down.
AGGTCCCAGTTCGCCGTGTTGACTGCCTGCCAGATGCCGTTCAAATCCGGTCTACCATCGGGCGTACGAGCCGCCGTGTAGGTGGGGGCCTGAGCCTCGACCTGGATCGAACCTGGCGCCGCGGCGACGGCGAGCGCCACCCCAGCCGAGCCGACGCATGCGAGCCACAGATGTCTCACCGGGTGCTTCATTTGAGTTTCGCTGTCTGGAAGCCTTCCTGTCAGTGTACCGCCCGTCGCAGATACCTCGGCACAGTTGTTTTGTCGCATGCTATCGCGCCTCGCTCCGACCGGCCGTCCAGGAACCCCCGCCCAGGTTCCGCATGCCCGCCGCGTCGTCCGCGCGAGCGCCGGTGAGAATGTTCGCCAGGCCGTAGTTGCCCTCGTGACACGCATACTCATAGAGCTGATCGTCGGTCCTGGCCATCGGCACGAGGGCCGTCCACGGCCTCGTGAATGTCTGCGGATCGTCCATGGTGAACTCGTAGTCGATGGTGTCCGCGCTCACCCGCGTAAAGCGTTCAACCAGACGCAGCGTCTCACCCGATCCGCTGTGCTGGAACATCGCCCCCCGATGAGAGGGCAAATGGGGGTTCCCATCAAGCTTATCAGCGAAATTGACGGTCTCGACGACCAACGTGTTGCCTTCCCAGCGGCCGCGTGAATCGCCCAGCCAGCGGCGAAGCGGCCCGTGGGGGCGCCCGTCCAGGGGAATCACGCGAACGTCATGAATCATCTCCATGAGGATCACGACCGATCCCGGAACCTGAAAGATTCGGTAGGTATTGTTGTAGGGACCGGGGGCCATCGGCAGACCGCGCGCCAGGCAGCGCTCCCACCGATTTCGATCCTCATGGGAATCGGCCGGGCCACGCCCGTGTCTCACCTCCGCACGAGCCATCTCCCGTCTCCTGGCTTGCGGAGTCAACGCAGGAATTCTTCCGTCAGGCGGATCGATGATGAGCGAGGTTCGCGCGGTGACGATCGACCGGTCGCTATCGCTCCAGAAGGCATTGTAGGTGCCGGGGTCGCCGGGTCTTGGCGCGCTGTCACGCTGCCTTCTCGCCTCCTCGGCCAGGGCGAACGCTTCCTCGTCGCTCAGAACGGGCTTGTCGGCAAACCTGCCGGGCCGTTCGAGGGGCGTGCTCGTGGCGTTGTTCCAAATGCCCTGCAGGTCTGGATCGCCCCACGCGGTTTTCGAAGGAGTCCACGTGCCGGCCGCGTCCTTCGCCGATTGGGCGGCGATCTGTTCTGACGGCACCACGCCTGTCAGTGCCGCCAGCACGAGTGCCACCGTCAGGGATTCGCGCATCATCGACAATCGTCCTTTCCCGTGCTTCGAGATACGCCGGTTGATCCGAGTAGACGTCGCGCTGGCGTCACCGATCCGGCCGCGCAACGAGCCGACGCGCGAGGAGCGGAACATCCACGTCTTTGGAATGGACCCATCGCCCGGCAGGCGCCGAACGCGGACGCGGCATTTCCGCCGGTCCGACCCATCGTGCCGCGGGCGTGCCATGGTCGCTTTCAGTCTCGAGGCGGCCCGGGTCGCATCGATGATCGACGGCACAGTTGATATACTCTTGGCTCTCTCTGTTGTCAATGAACGGAGCGCCCGCGGCAGGAGCCGCGAACCTAGATGAGCCAGCCCTGAGGTATCGGTGATTTCCCAACTCTTCACAGGAGCAGGACGTTCATGATCCAGATCAAGCGACAGCCCATTCCAGGACAGATCCCCGCGCGAATCGCGGTCGGCGTGGCGCTCCTGTTTTTCCTCCACTTGCTGCCGCCGGCGCTGGCGGCGCAAGACGGCAAGAACGGCGAGCGCTGGGTCGGCACGTGGACCACAGCCAACCTGGCGCGTGCTCCACAGAGCCAGCCGCAACCGGGACAGACGGCCGCCGCTCCCCAGCCATTCTTGAACTTCAACAACCAGACGCTCCGGCAGATCGTGCGGACGAGTATCGGCGGCGAACGCGTCCGTGTCGTGTTGACCAACACCTTTGGCACCGCGCCGCTCGCAATCGGCGCCGCGCGCGTCGCCCTGCGCGACAAAGGGGCGGCCATTGTCCCGCAGTCCGATCGGGCGCTGACATTTGGCGGAGCGGCAGCAATCGCGATTCCCGCCGGCGCGGTGATCGTGAGCGATCCAGTGAACCTCGGTGTCGCGTCGTTCGCCGACCTTGCCGTCGATATCTACCTGCCAGAGAACACCGGGTCGGGAACATCGCCTCTCACGATGCACAACGTTGCGGTGCAGACGAACTACGTCTCACCGGCCGGGAACCACGCGGGCGCCGCGGACATGCCGGTGATGACGACGACGCAAAACTGGTTCTTCCTGGCCCGGGTCGAGGTGATGGCGCCCGAGCAGGTTGGAGTTCTCGTGGCCTTCGGCGATTCCATCACCGACGGGACTCGCTCGACGCCGGACACGAACAACCGCTGGCCGAACCATCTGGCGAAGCGCCTGACGGCGCAGAACATCAAGATGGGTGTGCTCAACGCTGGCATCGCCGCCAATCGGGTTCTGAGCGAAGGCACTGGTGTGAATGCCCTGGCGCGGTTCGATCGCGACGTGCTCGTCCAGCCAGGGGTGTCGCATGTCGTCGTGCTGGAAGGCATCAACGACATTCGGAACAGTCCGATGATGACCGCCGCCGACCTCATCGTTGGTTACCGGCAGCTCATCGAACGGGCGCGCACGCTCGGACTCAAAGTCTACGGCGCCACCCTGTTGCCCTGCGAGGGGGCCAACAACTGCACACCTGAAACCGAGGTGAAGCGCAAGGCGGTCAATGAGTGGATTCGGACGAGCAAGGCGTACGACAGCGTCATCGACTTCGACGCCGTCATTCGCGATCCGAAGAGCCCGTCGAAGATGTTGCCCGAGTACGATTCGAGCGACCACCTGCACCCGAGCGACGCGGGCTATCAGGCGATGGCGAACGCGATCGATCTCGAGCTGTTCAAGGCCGGCGCCGCCGTTCTTTCGCGCTCTCCCAGCAGATAGCGCCCCAGCGGTGGCAGACACGGGACTCCCCAGGAAGGAGTCAAGCACCGATGCCCGTCTGCCAGACCAGCTTCGAGATCAGCGCGCCGCGAACCCCGACGCCCCCGGGATCAATTCGTCGCCCGGGCGGCCAGCAGCGGCTTGACGACGGCTTCGAGCTCGTCGGCGGTCATCGTGCCGGGATGGTACAACTGTACGATCCCCTGCCGATCGAGCACGACGAGCGTCGGGGTCGTCGATACTCCGTATTGCTTGTGGTTCGCGCCGCTCACCGGCACTGCTTCGTCCCGAAGGAACGCGTAGTGCTCGTCGCGCACCTGTCTGATGTAGTCGAGCTCCGCCGCCGGGTTCGCCGGCGCGCGCTTCACCGTGTAGCCGTAGCGCTGAGTGGGCGCGACGAGAGCCAGGCCGTCGGCGCGATGCCGATCGAGAAGCGCCGACAGGATCGGTCCCTGGGCCTTGCACTCCCCGCACCAATGGGCCCAGAAAAAGAGCACGACGACATTGCCCTTGAGCGACGCCAAGGCCGGCGTTGTCCGCCCCAGGAAGTCGCCCGCCTCCAGGGCAGGCGCCGCCTGACCTTCGAGGCTCAGCAAGTTGATGTTCTTCTGGATGCGCATGTGAAGCGGACCGTCCCTGTAGGTGTCCAGCTCGCGCCGCAGAAAATACACGGCATCCGAGCGGCGGCCCTGCCCGGTCCGGACATGCGCCTGAACCTCGATCGCCGCGCCCAGCGCGTTCTCCAGGCTGAGGTCGCTCGCGAGCGACTGACCTTTCGAGCGCTCGACTGCACGATCGTAGGCGTCTGCCGCATACGCGCCCGCCTGATCCAGCCGGTTCGCCGCAAGGGCGGCACGCCCGAGCCACGACAGCGCCTCGAGCGCCTGCGATGTGTCGCCGTGTGCCGCCCGGTATCTCGCGAGGATCGCTTCCCCTTCAGAAAAGTCTGCCTTCGGCGAGCATGGGACGCTCGTACAGCCGATCGCTTCCCGCACGTCCCGAACGATCGTCGTCTGGCCGAAGACGGTCGGGGTGGAAGCGATCAGCGCTGCAACCACTGTCAAGGCGACGACCACACGACGCATGAGACCTCCTCGCCGGGGATGAACTAGTTGACGGACGCGCCCAGCGGCACTGTCCATGACAACGAAACTGACGCGGGAGCAAAGCACACTCTGTCATCGCACGCCTGGTAATCGAGACGGCCAGTGACCGCAAGCGGCTCGGCCGCCTGCTGGACGACGCCATCAAGTGTCAGCGTGAAGGGCTTCTGATAGACGGGAATCCTCTCGTCGAGAGGCTGAAAGTGATAAATCTCCGACGCGGGATACTGGAGCGGCCGCGGCTTGAGACGCGCCTGTGGATCCAGGGCAAGGTTGATGACCTGGTAGTCGGCGGCGCCCGGCGCATAGACGTGCAGGCCGGGACGAGGCACGATCTCCACGACAAACGAAACCAGACCGCCCGGTTTCGCTCCGACCTCGTTCTCATACCGGATCTTCAGGTGGTCCGTGACGACCTCGGTCACCTTCGGCTTGCCTGCCGGCCTGACCGGCTGTGCCTGGGCCACGGCAGCCGCAAGAGATGCGGCCACCGTCAGACACACCGCCGTTTGAAGCAGAGCCGATCGTCTTCGCAAACCCCGCACCTCCCGAGAACCCTCCAGTTATACAACGAATGGCGTGGGAATAGCTCGGAACACGCGGTTTGACACGTTTCCACGCCGGGGCGTTGTTCGCTCACCGCCACCGGAAGATCCGCAGCGCCAGGGCGAAGGGCACCGCGGTCCAGAGTGCGAGCCCCACCAGCTCGGCCCGAACCGCCGTCAGCGTGGCGCCTTCGAGCACGACCGCGCGCAGCGCGTCCACGAGTGCCGTCAAGGGCAGCGCCTGAATCGCCGGCTGCACCGCGTCTGGAAAGTTCGACGCCGAGAAGAACACACCACTCAGCAACCACATCGGCAGCATCGCCATGTTCATCAGCCCGGAGACCGCCTCGAAGGTCTTGGCACGGCTGCCAATCAGTAATCCAATCGCGCCGAATGCGAGCGCGCCGATGAGCGTGACGACCGCGATCGCCGCGAGGCTGCCGTTCACCGGCATGCCGAACGCAAGCACACCGAATGCGATCGGCACTGCCACCTCGGGCAGCAGAAAGAGCAGCCGGGCGAGCAGCTGCGCGAGCAGATACTCGCGCTTGCGCATCGGGCTGGCCACCATCCGCTTCAGCAACTTGCGCATGCGGGCCTGCACGATCGAGAACCCGACACCCCACATCCCGTTGCTCATGATCCCCATCGCGACCATCCCCGGGATCAGCCAATCGATGTAGCGCGATCCCGGCACCGCCACCGGCTGCTCGTGTGCCACCCACGGATCGGTGCGTCCGACGGCCCGCTTCAGGGCATCGTCGACCACCAGCCGCGCGGTCCGGCTCTCGATGCGCGCCAGGTCGAAACGGTAGGTCGGCGGGTCGGTCGGCACGACGATCAGGTGCACCTCGCCTTCGCGGAGCGCCCGCTGCTCGCCCCCGGAGGGAATGTCGCGCACGACGATTCCCGGCGAATTCGACAGCGTCGCCCGCATGCCGGCGCCGGCGTCCCCCCCGGCGATGCCGACCGGCACCGCCTGGGCGCCGCGAGACGGGAACGCCATCGCCATCACAATCGTCATGACGATCGGGAAGACGAAGGTCCAGAACAGCGCCTCCGGCTCCCGGACGAACTCACGCAGGCGCGTCAGCGTGAGCTCGACGAGCGGGTGGTGCGCGCCGCCTCGATCCACGCTACTCATCGCGCAGGGTCCGGCCGGTCAGCGACATGAACACGTCCTCGAGCGTCCCCTGGTGCACGACCACCTTGGGCTCGGCGCGGGCCGCGATCAGCGCCTGCGGAGAGTCGAGCGCGATCAGCCGGCCCTGATCGACGATCGCGACCCGGTCGCAGAGCGTCTGGGCTTCGTCCATGTAGTGGGTGGTCAGCAGAATCGTGCCACCGCCGGCGCGGTACCGGCCGAGCACCTCCCAGAGCTGGCGTCGCGATTGCGGATCGAGGCCGGTCGTCGGCTCGTCGAGGAACAGCAGATCCGGGTTGCCGGCGAGCGCACAGGCGAGTGACAGCCGCTGTTTCTGACCGCCCGAAAGCGTGCCCACCCGGCTGCGGCGCTTGCCTTCGAGCTCCACCACCTGCAGCAGCTCTCCCACGGGCCGGCCGCCGCGATAGAACGAGCGGAACAGGCGAAGCATCTCCTCGACGGTCAGCTTTTCACTGAGCTGCGTTTCCTGCAGATGGATGCCGAGACGCTGGCGGAGCTCCTGCTCGTTGCTCGCCCATCGGAGGCCGAGAATCTGGACATCGCCGGCATCGGCGGCGATCAAGCCTTCGAGAATCTCGATGGTCGTGGTCTTGCCGGCGCCGTTCGGCCCGAGCAGGCCGAAGCACTCGCCACGCTGCACGTGCAGGGACAAACCGGCGACCGCCACGACGTCGCCGTACCGTTTTTCGAGTCCGTCACATCGCACTGCAAGATCGTCCATGTTGGTTGATCCGATCGTATCGGCGTCACAACGCCGGTCGAGGCACGGGCCGCCGGCCGGCCGACGTCGAGGCAAGACTGTGCGGTCGGTTCCTCGATCGGGATGGGGAGGACTCACACTGTAGGACCGTTTCCCGGCCGGCGCGGAGAACACCGCTCCGGTTCGAGCGGGCAACCACCAGGTTTCAGGTTGACGCGCGCGGCCCTGGCGTGGCCCCCCTGTGCGCGGTCATCACCTGTTGATAAAAGTCCAGCGTCTGCCGCGCGATGCTGGCCCAGCTGAATTGTTCCACGACCCGCCGGCGGGACTTTCGCCCCATCTCGGCGCCGAGCGCGGCATTCGCCAGAAGCATGTTCACCGCCGCGGCCAGCTCCCGCGAGAACTGCTCGGGGCGTCTTGGCTCGACGTCGGCGGGGCCGACCGGTTCGAACGGCACGAGAAGACCGGTCTGGCCATCAGCCACCACTTCCAGAATTCCTCCGACGGCAGCCGCGACCACCGGCGTTTCACAGGCCATCGCCTCGAGATTGATGATGCCGAACGGCTCGTATACCGAAGGACACACGAAGATCGCGGCCTGGCTGAAGAGGGGAATCAGCTTGTGGCGCGGCAGCATGTCACGGATCCAGATGATATCGTGGCCACCGTCGATACGCGCCCGCCGAACGACGTCGGTCATCTCCTGAAGAATCTCCGGTGTGTCCGGCGCTCCGGCGCACAGGACCACCTGCACGCCCGGCTGCAGATGCCGCACGGCATTCACCAGGTGAATGATGCCCTTCTGCCGCGTAATTCGACCGACGAACAGCACGTACGGCAGGTCGCGGCGGATGTGAAGCTCGTCGAGCAGGGCCGGATCGTTCGTCGGCCGATACTGCTCGGGGTCGATGCCGTTGTGAATCACCTCTATCCGGTCGATCGGCACGCCGTACAACTCGTGGACGTCGCGCTTCATCGACGCGGAAACGGCGATCACGCCATCCGCACTCTGATAGGCCGTCCGCTCGATCCAGGTCGACACGTCGTAGGCCGTGCCCAGCTGCTCCGCCTTCCACGGCCGGTGCGGCTCGAGCGAATGCGTCGTCAGCACGAGCGGCACGGCCTGGAGATACTTGACCAGGCAGCCCGCGAGATGGGTGTACCAGGTGTGACAGTGCACGATGTCGATGGCTGCCAGCTTCCCGCTCATCACCAGGTCCTGCAGCAGCGTCGCGAGCAGTCTGGCGTGACGCTGATCGTGAACCGGCACCTGCAACGGCGCCTGCACCCCTTCGATCCGCAGGTTGCCGCGGGACTCGCGCTGGTCACCAAAGCAGAGCACGTCAACCGCGTGCCTGTCCTGGACCAGTGCGGCCAGCTCGCGCGTCAGGTACTCGACGTGCACGCCTGCACCGCCATACACGTGCGGAGGATATTCGTTCGTCAGAATGGCTATTTTCATGGGACGAGTTTCGGCGAGAAACCGCTGCTCCCCGAACCGCTCGCCCCGGGGCCCCCGGCGCGGCAGCCGCGCTGGGGTGGAGGCGCCGCGGGAAGTTTCCTCGCCAGCGGCTTGTCGGCGGTAGGCCGCAGGGCCGTGACCTGCGGCCGATTTCGGCGCTTCCGAGTGGATTTCCCGTCTCTCGGGCGCGTCGCGCCGCTCGCATGGTTCGCTTCCGCAGCGGCTTCCGCCCGAACAGTCGAGCAAACGGCCAGGTAGAGCTAGCGGGCCGCGCTCGGTTGCGCCGCCTGCCGGTGAAGGACCAGCTTCTGCACGCGCCAGTTGGAGCTTTCCGCCACGTATACGTCGTGTTCGGACGGACATGCCAGCTGGTGCGCCCCCGAGAACTGCTTGAGCTGACGGCCCGACTTCCCAATCACGCCGAGCACTTTTCCGCCGAGCGTGACCTTGAAGATCCGCCCCGGCCAGGTGCTCTCGCCGACAAACATCACCTGGTTCGGCCCCGGCGTGATGCACACCGAGTTCGGCGCACCGACGCCATTCATGCTGCCGGGGGGTGGGGTCGGCCCGTTGACCGCCTTGCTCCCGGGAGCCGGAGGAATCTCGATCTTGAACATCCGCAGAAACCTGCCGTCGGTATCGAACACCTGAATGCGCTGGTTGCCCCGATCGCCGACGTATACGTTGTCGGTGCCATCGATCGCGATCGAGTGCGGGGTGCGGAACTGCCCCGGGCCGGTGCCCGGCTCGCCCCACGATTTCACCCAGTCTCCGTTCCTGTCGTACTTGGCGACGCGAGAGTTGACGTAGCCGTCGGTGATGTAGATGTTTCCTTGCGAGTCCCACGCCACATCGGTCGGTTGGCGGAAGCGGCCGTCCTGGGGCGGCATCGGCGGATCGGTGTGTTCCCAGGGCTCGGCGCCGTCAGCGGATTCCTGCCGCCGCCCGAACACCATCGTCACGCGGCCAGCCTGGTTGAACTTGATGATCATGTCGGAGCCCTTGTCGACGGCCCAGATGTTGTCGTCCTTGTCCACCCGCACGGTGTGGGCGAACGCCCAGCCGTAGAGACCCTTGCCGATTTCGCGGATGTATTCGCCCTTGGGACCGAACTCGAGGAGTTGCGAGGCGGTCGCGCCGAACGCCGGACCGGAAGCGCTGTTTGACCTCGTGAAGACGAAGATGTGCCCCACGGAGTTCACCGCGACCCCGGGGACCTCCCCGAAATTCATCCCTTCCGGAAGCTTGAAGAAATCGGGAACCGAGTCGAAGGACATCTCGGGCGCGCCTTGCTGAGCCAGGAGCGGGACCGCGAGCAACCATGCGGACAATGCGAACAAGCACCGTTTCATACAGCCTCCCGAACCGGCTTGACCATCAGTTGAGGTGTGGGGTGACGCTGTCGAGACATCGTCGTCCGGGTCAGAACGTCGCCAGCGCATTGAAGGGCGCAGCGGTGCCCCCCTTTATCTGAAAAATGTGCAGCGTGAACATGAACTCCCAACGCTTCAGCCTCTCAGCTTCTCCGGCGGCGTCCTCGAGATAGGCATTGTCGACGATCGGCAGACCCATGTTCACCTGCGTCAGCTGGTGAACGGGCCGCCCGATACCCTGGACACCCGAGGGTTGGACATCGTTCACCGCATCGCTGGCGAGCAGCGATACATCTCGCGCCCGCAACCATGGCAGCACGGAGGCGTGGAGTCCAGCGCCGCCCTGGCCGTAGGCCCACGGTCCATCGGCCGCCCGCTTGGCCCAGCGTCCGCCGCGAATCAGCAGGGCGTCGCCGGCGCCGATTCTGATGCCCGCGAACTTCTCCCACGCCTCGAGATCCTCCACGTAGATCGGTGTGCTTGATTCGAGCCATTTCACCTTCTTCATCAACGGCATGTCGACGAGGACTCCGCGGGTGATGTATCCCGGCCCCATTCTGTCGGCCGCCGACTTCTGACACCCGGCCGCCGTCAGGTTGAACGGAACGCCGTTGTAGGCCACGGTCGGCTCGCCGGGCTTTCGGCCAACCGGCCCTTGATAGTGGCAGAGCGCGTCCAGATGCGAGTTCAAGCCGTCATGCAGCGAGAGCTGGATCACGTCGATGGCGCTCCGGACCTCGCCCGTGTCCGGCTCGATCCGCCACATCCGGTGCACGTTCTCGCCAAACCCTCCCGTATCGCTTCCCGTCTTCTTGATTGGATTGATCTGCAGGGTGACCGTCGTTCCCTCCTTGACCAGCCCGAGCGCCTGCTTCGTTTTTTCCGGTGTAATCAAGTTAAGCAAGCCTCGCTCGTCGTCTTTTCCCCACCGCCCCCAGTTGGACAGCTCCTTCTCCCACTGCTGCAGCTTGCTGAGCGTGACCAGGCGCCCTGGCTCCTGGGTCGAAGGGTGGACCTTGAATGGCGAGGACGCTGGGTTCTGACCCGAAAGCACGGCGACCGGCAGCACGACGAACGCGCCGACAATGACGAGGCTCATGGCTGCAATTCGGTGCATCAGGGACACTCCTTCAGTCTGGCCGGACGATACACGAACAACACCCGCATACCACCACGCTCGCGTCGAACAAGTTGGCGCCGGCGTCACGACATCGATGCGACCGGCCCCACGAAACGCCACGTCGCGCTCGTGCCACCTCCGCCGGGCCCGCCTGACGTGCGGATGCTACCAGACCCGGGCGCATTGCGGCCGGGTCCACTTTCGGGACCACACGCTGCAATCTGTTGCGTGCATCCGCGCCGACTGCGAGCCTCCCCACCGGGACGGTTGGGGCCGGCGCGAGCGCGCCCGGCGATCCAGAAACCGCTTGTCACCGTCGAACCAAACCGGTACTTTGATTTCGTGCGGCCGGATGGCGCATCGCCCATCCGCGAACGGCGGGAGGAGTCATGGCGAGAGCGACAAGACAGATCTGGCTGCTGGCGGCCCTGACGTGGCTGGTGCTCGCTGCACCGTTGTCCGCCGAGCACTGGCCGCAGTGGCGCGGCCCCGCAGGCACCGGCGCATCGACGGAAGTGCGGTTACCGGAGACATGGGGTGAGGGCCGAAACATCGCGTGGAGGACGCGCCTCGGTGGCGTCGGCGTCTCGTCCCCGGTCGTGTGGGGCGACCGCGTGTTCGCGACCTCGCAGTCGGGACGCGGCGACAGCCGCCGGGGACCGCGGCTCGGGCAGGGGGGCGAGGCGTCCTCGGCCGAGCGGTCGCTCGAGGGCGCTGCCGGCGGCGAGCGCGGCGTCAGATTTCTCATCGAAGCGCTGAACCGCGTCGACGGACAGCGCGCCTGGACCTACTCGCTCGCTGCCGAGGGGAATCTGCCTTCGGTGCACGACAAGCACAACCTGGCGAGCGCGAGCCCCGCCACCGATGGCGAGCGTGTGTATGCCGTATTCGGATCGGGCCAGGTCGTGGCCGTCGACATGAACGGCAAACAGGTCTGGGCGCGGAACCTGGCCAGGGAGCACGGCTCGTTCGACATCAACTGGGGCCACGGCAGTTCACCGATCATCCACGGCAACTCCCTGATTGTCGTCGCCTATCATGAGTCGGCGTCGTATCTGCTGGCGGTCGACAAGCGCACCGGCAAGCAGCTCTGGAAGCGGGATCGACCGAGCGGGATCCTGTCGTACAGCACGCCGATCGTCGTGCCGGGCCCGGGGGGCGACGAGTTGATCGTCAACGCCAGCACCGGCGTCGAGGCCTACGCGGCGGCGACCGTGAGCCGCTGTGGCACTTCAACGAGCCGAATCAATTCCCGATTCCGGTCGCGATGCATCACGACGGAGTGATCTACCTGTCGCGCGGCTATCGCAGCGGTCCGTACGCGGCGCTTCGGCCCGGAGGGCGCGGCGACATCGCGGCGACGCATGTGGTCTGGCATGTGAAAACCGGCGCCCCCTACATCTCGTCGATGGTCCACTACGACGGTCTCCTCTACATGGCCGGCGACGTCGGCGTCATCACGGTCGTCGACGCGAAAACCGGTCAGCAGGTCTGGCGCGAGCGGCTCGGAGGCCTTTACACGGCGTCGCCGGTGGCAGGGGACGGCAAGGTCTACCTGATGAGCGAGTCCGGCGAGACGATTGTGCTGCGCGCCGGGCGCACACCGCAGGTGATCGCACGAAACTCCATCGACGGGCGCATTCTGGCGTCGCCGGCGATCTCGAGTGGCCGGCTGTTCATCCGGACCGACGATCACCTCGTCGCGGTCGGCAGCTGATCGCGGCGATATACTGGCCGCATGCGCAAGAAAGCGGCCCTGATCTGCGGCGTGGCCGTCGCGGCGGCGGTGGGAGCCTATTGGTTTTCCGGCTTCCGCATCACGCTCGACGGCAGCGGCATGTGGCCCCGCTTCTTCTCGAGGTCACCCGACTACGACGCGCTCGAGGCCGATCGCGCCGCTCAGCGCCGGCGGGTCCCCGAGGCCGCGACCACGGTCAGCGGCACGGCACAAGGTCTGCCTGCAGCGCCAGCCGCTGCACCCGCGGCGACGCCAGCCCCGGCCACCGCT
>WHSN01000117.1 GCA_009380045.1 Luteitalea sp. | reverse complement strand
CGTTCGGCCGATATCGGGCGGGGTCAATGGCGACGCGGATCCGGACGCGGGCTCGGGCGAGCAGTAGCTCGAGCACATGTCGGATCGACACCGCCTGGCCGCTACAGACGTTGTACGGCCGGCCCGGCATGCCCTTGTCGAGGATCAGCGTGTAGGCACGCACGGTGTCGCGGACGTCGGTGAGGTCGCGCTCGGCATCGAGATTTCCCACCTGGATCTCCGGCGGCCATCGGCCCGCTTCGATGTCGGCGATCCGGCGCGCGAACCCTGACGTGACGAACCACGGATCCTGGCCCGGCCCAATGTGATTGAAAGGACGCGCGATGCACACCTGCGGTCCGTCACGGTTACCGGCGCCGACGAGCTCCTGCGCGAGCTTGCTCAAGCCGTACGGGTTCGCGGGTCGCAGCGGATGATCTTCGCAGAGCGGTTCGTCCGCGGGCGCATAGACCAGCGCCGAGCTCGGAATCAGGAATTTGGCATCGCGCGCGACGTCGCGCAACGCCTCAATCAGATGGTGCGTCCCTCGGACGTTGACCGCAAACGTCGCCTCGGTGCTGCTCCATGATCGGCCGACGTGCGTCGCTCCGGCGAGGTGGTACACCGCAACCGGCCGGATGTCGCCGACCGCGCGGACGACGGTCGGCTTGTCGAGCAGGTCGACCGCCTGCCAGGTGACGCCCGGCACGTCGCGTGGCGCTTCCCCCCCGGGCCTGTGCCAGGCGACGATCGCCGTGGTGTCTCCGCGCGCGGCAAGCAGGTCGAGCAGGTGCCCGCCGGCGAATCCGGCGGCGCCGGTGACGAGCGTCGGACCGACCATGCGGCCTAGCGCGGGACGCCACTCATGGCGCCGTTGAACGGGGAGAAGTTCCCGAGGCCGGCCAGGGTGAACGACAGGAAGAACCGATGGTCGGATGGGACGATGAAGGACGGCACGCCGGCGAAATTGTACCGCTGGTATTCGAAGGCGATACCGCAGCACTGCGCGTTGTAGAAGGCCGACACCCGCGACTGCAGCATCGCCGACCGCCGCACGTCGTAGCTGAACGTATAGACGCCGCCGAAACGATTGTCGATCGTATGGGCGTTGGTCGAGAGGTTGACGTAGTGATCCAGCGCGTCCTTGTTGTTGAACCCGGCGAGATCCTCGATGAAGAAGCGGTGACTCCACCCGACCGTCGTCTGGACGCGGTTGGTCCAGTTGTAGCTGGTCTGGGCCGACATGCTCCGGAGCTCACGGTGGCGGCTGTCGATTTCCGCCGAGACGGTGGCGTTGACGGCCGGGCTCGGCGTCAGTCGCACGCCGAGTGAAACCGGCGAGAAATTGGTCGGCGCCGAGCCGATGGTGTTGATCGAGTAGCGTGTGTCGTACTGTGTGGCGCGCGCGTCGGTGTAGTAGGTCTGCCGGACCTCGACGTTGACGATCTCCTGAGCCTGGCTCACCTGGCCCAGCTTGCGCTTCGCGTAGAACCGGTTGTTCACGCCGTAGGCGTAACTCGTCGTCCCGCCGAAGACGATGTCGGTGCCGTCGATCTGCACCACACGGTCGAAATCGCCGATCAGCGAGGTCCGCTGCACGTTCAGGAACGGCTCGATCGTGTGCTTGAATCTCTCCGCGTAGCCGTTGTCGGGGGTATCCCACACGCGCGTGAAGACCGGTCCGACAATCTGGGATCCCACCGTGTAATAGCGGCGGTTCAGGTTGTTCTCGAGCACGGTCCCAGTTGCCGGATCGAGGCTGCGCGTGTAATACGTGTCGCGCCAGCTGATCGACGAGTTCACCGTGAAGAATGGCCACCGCTTGAACGGAAAGCGCAGCTGAGGGGAGAAGTCGAGCCGGCTCAGGCTCCGGTCGTCGGTGACGACGTCGAGCGCCCTGGTCTGGCGGACGAGATTGACGACCTCACCGCCGAGCGAGAAATACACCGGCGCGCCGGTGAACAGCGGCCGTTCGTTCTTCGAGATCGAGAGCCGCGGCGCGCTGCCGGTGACGCCGGAGTTCGTGGTGTCGTTGAACCACTCGTTCCGCTCGAACGTCCCGTTCACCGAGAACCCGGCGAGCGCGCCGACGACGTTGCCGCCGTAGGAGCGCGTATTGCGCGACGCGTTGTTGACGTCGATGTTGACGGTCTGGTTCGTCAGGATGCTCGAGAAGTAGTTGACGCGGGCCCGCGCCCGGAAGTTGCCGGGCAGCCGATGGTTCGCGCCGCCATCGATCCTATAGCTGCGGCTTCTCGGGTTTGCGCCGAGCTGCTCGTCCAGCGTGTAGGCGCGCAGCGTGCCGTCCGAACCGCCGCCCACGTCATAGCGATACTCGGCCCCGGTCCCTTGCCCGGTTTGCGAGTACCAGTCGTGCACCAGGGTCAGGTCGCGGCTGCGGTCGATCGCCCAGAAGAATCCGTTGGAAATCGACTGCCCTCGTACGCTCGACATGCCGTAGGTCGGGATCAGGAAGCCGGTCGCTCGATCGTCTTCGTTCGTCGGGTAGTACATCACCGGCAGATAGAACATCGGCACGCCCTTGACGCTCAACACCGCGTTTCGCAACAGCGTGTAGTGATCGACGTTCAAGGTGATGGTGCCGGCAGACAGATCCCAACGGGGTGTCGGCTGGACGCAGGTACTGAATCCGCCATTGGTAATCCGGTACTTCTTGAAGCCGATCTTCTCGACCTTCTCGCCGAAGAAGTAGACGTCGGTCTCCTGGCCCGCGAGCTGCGGCACGACGATGCCGGCGACGGGAGCCGCCTGCCGCTGCGGCTGCACGCTGGCGATGCCCGACGCGTTGTAGAACGTGCCGAGCTTGGTTCGGGTATTGAACTCCGAGCGGTCGGCCGCGATTCGATTGTTCCCCTGGGTCAGCACCACGTTGCCGGTGGCGACGATGTGCTCTTCGTCGAGGATCTGGACCTGCTCGGCGTAGAGCTTGGTGTCGCCCTGTTCGATCTCCACCGCGCCGGTCAGCAGCCCATGATTCTCGCCCAGCTGTTCCTGCTTCGCGGCGATGACGTTCCATTCCGGCAGCACCTGGGCCTGCAGCGGCAAGGTGACAACGATCGACGCGACTACCGCGAGGGACGCGGTGAAAAGTGATCGCATACGGACAGGCTGCTCGAACCTTGGAAGCGTATCACGGGCGACCGAGCTGTTCGAGGACGTCACCGAGCAGGAAGATCGATCCGGCGACGACGACGTGCGGTGAGATCGTCCACGCGGCCGCCAGCGCCGCGTCGACCGTCGACGCGGTCATCACCGGCAGCGCCGGCGCCACCCGCCGCGCCATCTCGGCGAGTTCGAACGGGTCCGCAGATCGGCGGTTCGATGCCCGCGTCATCACCACCGCCTCGACCGCCGGCGCCAGGACCCGAAGCATCTCCGGACAGTCCTTGTCACCCATGGCGGCGAACACGAGCGGCCGCTTCTCGCCGGCCGCTGCGAGATAGGACGCCAGGGCGGCGGCGCCGGCCGGGTTGTGCGCCGCGTCGAGAAGCAGCTCGCGCCCAGCGTCGAGCACGAGGCGCTCGAGCCGTCCGGGCCAGCGCACGGTGGCGAGCCCGGCGCGAACGGCATCGGGCGAGACCGCGATGCCGAGACCGGTGAGTGCCTCCAGAACTCGAACCGCCACCACCGCGTTGTGGACCTGATGGCGCCCGGCAAGCGACAGGCGAAGCGATCCGTAGTTCCCGGCGGCGGTGGTGAGCCGCATTCGAACCTCGCCGGGTCCCAGCAGGAGATCATCGATGCGGACGCCGTCGTGGGCGCGGACGAGCGGCGCACCACGTTCTCTGGCGACCTGTTCGATCGTGTCGCCAGCCGGCCCGGTGATGTCGCCGATCACGACCGGAACACCAGGTTTGATGATCCCGGCCTTCTCGAAGGCGATCGCCGCCAGCGTGTGTCCGAGATACTGCTGGTGGTCGAAATCAATCGAGGTGATGGCGCTGACCGCGGGCGTCAGGACGTTGGTCGCATCGAGCCGCCCGCCCAGGCCCGCCTCGCAGACCGCGACAGCGACCTGTGCCCGCCGAAACATCTCGAAGGCGGCGGCTGTGGCCACTTCGAAGAACGTCGGATGCGCGGTCAGCGTTCCGGCCGCCAGGAGGCCAGCCGAGGCGTCGCGGACGCGCGCGATCGCGGCGCGCAGTGTGTGCCGATCGACCGGACGGCCGTCGATGACGAACCGCTCGGACAGATCGGTGATGTGGGGCGAGGTGTATCTGGCCGTCCGGTGTCCGGCAGCCCGGAGCGAGGCGTCCAGCATCGCCGTCACCGAACCCTTGCCGTTGGTGCCGGCGACGTGGACCGATCGGAAGGCGCGCTCGGGAAGCCCGATCGCCGACAGCAAGGCGGTGATGTTCTCGAGGCCGAACTTGATGCCGAACTGTTCGAGGCTGAAGAGATAGTCGAGCGGGTCGGTCACGAGGCGTGCGGCGCCGGCTCGGTCTCGGCGGCGCGTAGCGGCGGGGTGGCTGTGCCGGAGACGGCCGGCGGTTGGCTGACCGTGGTGACACACCCCATGAAGCGCAGGGCGTTCGCGATCGCTGCCTTCATCTCCCGACGATCCACCACCAGATCCAGCATGCCCTTCTCCAGCAGGAACTCGGATCGCTGGAATCCTTCAGGCAGCTTCTGCCCAATCGTCTGTTCGATGACGCGCGGCCCGGCGAATCCGATCAACGCCTTCGGCTCGGCGATGTTCAGATCGCCCAGCATCGCAAAGCTCGCCGTCACGCCACCGGTCGTCGGATCCGTGAGAACAGCGACATAGGGCAGGCGCGCGCGATCCAGCCGGGCGAGCGCGCCGCACACTTTGGCCATCTGCATCAGCGACAGCGCACCCTCCATCATCCGCGCACCGCCCGAGCAGCAGACGATCACGACCGGACGCCGCTCACCGATCGCGCGCTCGATCGCCCGCGCGATTTTCTCGCCGACCACCACGCCCATGCTGCCGCCGATGAACTCGTACTCCATCGCAGCGACGACGGCTGAGATGCCGTCGATGGTTCCCGAGGCCGTGATGATGGCGTCTTCGAGTCCGGTCGCCGCCTTGCTGGCCTTCAAGCGGCTCTTGTAGGGCTTGGTGTCGGTGAAGTTCAACGGATCGGTTGAGGCGAGATCGCGATCGTGTTCGACCCAATCGGCGTCGAAGAGCGTGCGCAGCCGGTCGGTGGCGCTCAGCCGGAAGTGGTGGGCGCACTTCGGGCAGACATTCAGGTTCGTGGCCAGGTCCTTGTTGTAGATGACCTGTGCGCAATCGGGACACTTCACCCACAACCCCTCGGGCACCCGGCTCGGCTTCTCTTTGGACGGGGCCGTCATCGGGGTGCGGGCTTTCTTGAACCACGCCATAAACGATCAGCTTATCACTCACGAAGTCAGCCAAACGGGGGAGCAGGGATCGGGGTTCAGGAAACAAGCTGTCGAGGCCGCAGGGTGATGCCCACGAGCGGCTCGGATCCGGCCGGTCCTCGCCGATCCCTGTTCCCCGGATGCCGGGTCGCGGCGGCGTTGTGACTCTACGTCCTCGGGACGTAGTAGCGGGTCCCGGCGCCCATCTGCCGTATCTGCTTGACGAGGTCGTCGAGCGCCGCATCGCTCGCGGTGGAGTCGAACTCCGAGGTTTCCACGACCAGGAGCGGCGTCGCGTCATAATGGAAGAAGAAGTGGTGATACGCCTCGTTCAGCTCGGTGAGATAGCCAGCATCGGGCTCGAACGCCGGCGCCTCCGGATCGCCGCGCCGGCTGCGAACGCGGCGCAACAGCACGTCGGTCGGAGACTGGAGGTAGACCACGAGATCGGGCGGCGGCACGTCGCGCGCCAGCAGATCGTACAGCCGCTGGTAGATGAACAGCTCGTTATCGTCGAGGTTCAGATACGCGAAGATCTTGTCCTTGTCGAACAGGTAGTCGGAGATTGTGACCTGGCTGAAGAGATCGGCCTGTCTGAGAACCGTCTGCTGGCGGTGACGATTGAGCAGGTAGAAAAGCTGTGTCTGGAGCGCCGATCCGGGCCGGTCGGCATAGAAATCGGCGAGAAACGGATTCTCGGTTTCTTCGATGACGAGCGTTGCGTCGAGCCGGGTGCCGAGCCGCTCCGCCAGCGTGGTCTTGCCGGCCCCGATCGGACCTTCAACCGCGATGTAGCGGAACTGCAAGCGACCCGATGATATCATCGCGGGCGTGACGCGTACGTCGTTCGCGCTCCTCGTGCTCGGAGCGTCCGCATGCGCCAGTGCTCCTCCCGCGCCGCCGGTCGTCATCGGTCCCACCTTCGAAGAGAAGATCGCGTGGATCCTGCGGCTCGAGAATCAGCGTGTGCTCCAGGATCCGCCTCCGGCCGTGCTGCCGCCGGCGCCGCCGCCGGTGCGTGCACAGCGGTCGGCGGCCGTTCAGCCGCCACCGCCGTCGCCCGACCTGATCCGCATGTTGACCGATTCGGAAGGGCGCATCCGCCGGCGCGCGGCGCTGGCGGTTGGCCGCGTCGGTCTGCCGGCCGGCGTCCCTCCGCTCCTGGCGCTGGTGTCGGATTCGGATCCCGAGGTCCGGCAGATGGCGGCGTTCGGTCTGGGACTGATCGCCGACCGGCGCGCCAGCGAGCCGCTGATCGGCTTGCTGAACGATCCATCGCCGCTCGTCAAGGCGAGCGCTGCCGAAGCGCTCGGGCTGATTGGCGACGCGGCCGCCGCGACCCCGGTGGCGCGGATGGCCGCGCAGATCGTCGCTTCGGGGGCCCTGGCGCAGCTCCCGGCAGAGGACGCGGACGAGCGGCGCGATTCGCCGGCGGCAGCGTTCCGCGAGGCGCTGTTCGCCATCGTCCGCCTGAAGTCGTATGACGCGCTCGCCGAGGCCGCGCTCGACGGAGCGGGACAACCGCGCGTGCGGTGGTGGCCGGTGGCGTACGCGCTGCAGCGGCTCGAGGATCCTCGCGCCCTGCCGGCGCTGCTGACGCTGCTGAAGGAACCGGCCGTCGAGACCCGTGCATTCGCGGCCAAGGGTCTCGGCTGGACCAAGCAACGCGCCTCCGTGGACGCGTTGCTGCCGCTCGTAGGAGGGCCGGACCAGCGGGTCGCCATCGAAGCGATCCGCTCTCTGGGCCGGCTCGCCGATCCAGCGGCAGCACCGGCGCTGCTCAAGATTCTCCAGACGCCAAAGGGCGACGCGCACCGGCGGATCGAAGCGGCCGTGTCACTGGCGGCGACCGGCGGCGACGGCGCCCTCGATGCGCTGCTCGACCTCCTTGGCGACCCGGTTCCGGCGATACGAGCGGCGGCGATCGCCGGGATCGCGCGGATCGATCCCGAGGGGTTCGTCACGGTCCTCTCGGGTCTCGATCCCGATCCGCACTGGAGCGTGCGGGCGGCCCTTGCGTCGGCGCTCGGAACGCTCGACGACGAGGCGGGCGCGGCGCGGCTGACCGCGATGCTCGAGGACAGCGACCAGCGGGCGATCCCCGCCGTGCTCGCAGCGCTGGCGGCGCGCAAGTCGCCGGCCGCGGCGGCGACCCTGATCGCCCGGCTCGACGCCGACGATCCGGTGGTCCGGACAGCCGCTGCCAATGGGCTGGCGCAGTTGAAGCCGCCAGAGGGTGTGGCGGCGCTGACGGCGGCGTATCGGCGCGGCGAGCGCGACACCACCTACCTCGCCCGCGCTGCGGCGCTGTCGGCGTTGGCCGCATACGGCGCCGCCGAGGCGACGCCGGTGCTGAACGCCGCGCTCGCGGACAAGGACTGGGCAGTGCGGCGCCGCGCCGCGACGCTGTTGCAGCAGTTCGATCCGGCGACCGATGCCGCGGCGCGGATCCGTCCGGCGCCGTCGGTGGCGCCGGAGCTGTTCGCGCTGCCCCGCGTGACCGATCCGCCAGTATCGATTCAGGCCTACATCGATACCGATCGCGGGACCATCCAGATCGAGCTGGCGGTGCTCGATGCGCCGATCACCGTCCAGAACTTCGTGACCCTCGCCCGCAAGGGTTTCTACGACGGCGTTGTCTTTCACCGCGTCGTTCCCGACTTCGTGGTGCAGGGCGGTGACCCGCGCGGCGACGGCGAGGGCGGACCGGGATACTCGATCAGGGACGAGTTGAGCCAGCGCGCCTTTCGGCGCGGCGCGGTCGGCATGGCGCTCGACTGGGCTGACACGGGCGGCAGCCAGTTCTTCATCACCCATTCCGCCCAACCGCACCTCAACGCGAAGTACACGCTGTTCGCGCGCGTCATCGCCGGGATGGACGTGGTCGATCGGATCGAGCAGTGGGATGTGATTCGGCGGGTGCGAATCTGGGACGGCGAAACCACGCCTTGAGCCGTCGCGCAGTCGAATTCGCAGTGCAGAGAATGAAAAAGGGGGCGACGGCCGCCCCCTTTTTTTCTTAACGGGTGAGGTCGGCTTAGCGCTTCTTGCCGGCCTTCTTCTTCCCGCCCTTGGCTTTCTTCGCCATTGTCTTTTATCCCCCCCTTCATCTGGGTTTTGAGTGCGCGAGCCATCCGCGCGCCGTTGGTGGCTGCCGCCTGGCACGCTCACCCCGACACCGTCGCCCGTCGCTTCGAGGCGTCGTCCGGCTGATTGGCTAGCTCAGCTGCGGAACGACGCGATCTTAATTGTCAAGCTCCCAAGCGGTGGCATACGTTCACCACCCTCATACCAGATATAGATTATGGTTGAGAAATTTCTGATGTCAAGCACAAAAGCTTGCAAATTGTCAAAATTTCTTCAGGAGGGCTTGCGCTCGGGCCCGGATGTCGTCGACATCGTCGTCTGGGGCGAGATCGATCGCCTGCCGCAGCTCGGCGATCGCGCGATCGTGATCGCCGACGTGCGCATATTCGCTCCCGAGCTCGAGATGCGCGACAGCCAGGCGCGGAAATCTCTCCGGCGCAGCGCCGGCGCGCCCAATCAACGCCTCCCACGACGCGGCGCTCGCCGCGTGATCGTGGAAGTACTCGTGCTGAACCTCCGCGATGCGCCGAAGGAAGAGCGGATTCGATGGATATCGCTGGTCGAGCCGACGGAGCAGCGCCAGGCCAGCATCGCGATCCTCTTCGTACCAGAAATAGAGCCAGTGCAGTTGATAGTCGGCTTCGCCGCCGAGGAGCTCGCCACGATCCCGCGCCATCAGCATCTCGCGTAATCCCTGGGCGCGGTCGCCGCCTGGCAGGAGCAGCAGCCACCTGAGCGCCTTGAGAGCCGCCGGCGCGACGTCCGCGTAGTAGTGGTAGAGCCCGATGCCGAAGTGGGCGTCGTGCAGGGTCGGGTCGAGCGCGAGCGCGCGCTCGAGGGCGTCCTTGATCGCCTTGCCCTCTCGAGCCGCCGTCAGGCGCTGTCCGCGCAGCACCCGCCACTGCACCAGCGGCGCGCGCGACCCGGCGAGGTAGAACCAGGCCTCCGCGCGGTCCGGCTCTCGCGTGGTCCACTGCTCGCTCGCACGAATCGCCGCCGCGGCCGACTGCTGCAGTCGGTCGTCCAGCCGGCGGTTGTTCGGGTCGAGCTGGATCTCCCACCAGAGCGCGACCACCTCGAGCGCGCCACAGGCTTCGAGCGGCGCCGGAGGACACGCCTGCGCCAATTGCGCGCGTGCCGTGTCGAACCTGGCTTGAAGAATGGAGTCGTAGATCGCGGCCAGGCGGGCGCCTTCGGTCAGCGCGCCGGCGGCGGGTGATGTCGGGAAGAGCTCCAGGCCGAGAACGAGTGCGCTCCGGAGCACGAGCAGTCCTCGGCCTTCACGCATCAGTGAGATTGTAGACTGTTACTGCGCCGATGTCAGACCTGCGGTTCGGATTTCGCCTCACAGGCAGCGACGGCGACGCCCGCCGCGGGGTGATGACGACGCCGCACGGCAGCGTCGAGACACCCGCCTTCATGCCGGTCGGCACGCAGGGTGCCGTGAAAGGGCTGACGCACCGCGACCTCGATGCGGTCGGCGCCGAGCTCCTCCTGTGCAACACCTATCACCTGTACCTCCGCCCGGGGGACGATCTGATCGCACGCCGGGGAGGACTTCACCGCTTCACCGGGTGGCGGAAACCGATCCTCACAGACAGCGGTGGCTATCAGGTGTTCAGCCTCTCGGCGCGACGCACGATCACCGAGGAGGGCGCCAGGTTCATGTCGCACCTCGACGGATCGGCGCACCTGCTGACGCCGGAGAAGGCGAGCGACATTCAGGCGCAGCTCGGATCGGACGTGGCGATGGTGCTCGATGAGTGTCTCGCGCATCCCGCGACCGAAGATGCCGCGCGTGACTCGATGCGGCGAACGCTCCGCTGGGCGCGCCGGGGCCGCCTTCGGTCGCTGCAGACACAGGCGGGGGACGCGGCGGAGGTCGCCGTGATCAATCCGGGGCAGGCGCAGTTCGGGATCGTGCAGGGAGGCGTGTTCGCCGACCTGCGGCGCGAGAGCGCGCAGGAAACCGTGGCGATCGGCTTCGACGGCTACGCCGTCGGCGGCTTGAGCGTCGGCGAGCCGGCGGAGATGATGTACGCGATGGTTGCGGTCACGACCCCCCATCTGCCTCGGGATCGCCCGCGGTATCTGATGGGCGCGGGCACGCCGGAGGACCTGGTCGAGTCGGTGGCGCGCGGGATCGACCTGTTCGACTGCGTCCTGCCGACGCGCAACGCGCGGAACGGCCAGCTCTTCACCAGCGAGGGACGCATCAACATCAAGAATGCCCGGTATGCCGAGGACGACCGCCCTCCCGATTCGGCGTGCGGCTGCTACACCTGCCGCACCTGCTCACGCGCATATCTCCGGCACCTGTTCATGGCAGGCGAGATGAACGCGGCGTCGCTTAACACGTTGCATAATCTACACTTTTACCTTGACACCCTGAGTCGGATTAGGGACGCTATAGCGTTTGGGCGGTTCGAAAGCTTCAGACTGCAGTTCCATCAGCGCGTGTCCCCAACATGAACATGCTCGCAGGTCCCGTGTATGCCATGGGCGCGACGCCGAACGGCGGCAGCCCCTTTCTGCAGCTCGTGCCATTCGTGATCGTGCTCGGCATCTTCTACTTCATCATCCTGCTCCCGATGAAGCGCAAGCAGCAGAAGGTGCAGCGGTTTCTCGACGGCCTCAAAGTGGGCGATCGGGTGATCACCACCGGCGGGGTCTACGGTCAGGTGACCCGGCTCGGGGACACCAGCATTCAACTGCAGATCGCCGACAAGATCCGCATCGAGGTGGCCAAAGCGGCGGTGGGAGGCCTCCAGGGCCAGCCGCCGGTTGTCGATCCCTCTGATCAATAGAGGGGAGCCGTAGGAGATATGTCTAATCTGAGCTGGAAAGTCGTCACCGTCCTCGCCGTGCTCGTTGTTTTTGGCGCAGTCGGTGTCTACCCGATGGTCGCCACGCGCTACGGCATCACCAGACCGGCGTGGCTCGTCGACAACGGCCTGAAGCTGGGGCTCGATCTCAAGGGCGGCGTGCACCTCGTCCTGCGCGTGCAGACCGACGATGCCCTGCGAATCGAGACCGAGACCGAGATGGAGCGCCTGCGCGAGACGCTCACCACCAACGCCGTCGCGGTGTCGAACATGGTGGTGGTCAGCCCGGTCCAGTTCAGGGTCGAAGGCGTCACCGCGGATCAGGATGCGTCCTTCCGGCAGACCGCCGCGGAGGTCGAGACCAACTACCAGCGCGACTCGGGCGTCAACGGAACCTACACCTTCACGATGCGTCCGACCATCCAGCAGACGCTCCGCGACGAGGCGGTCGTGCAGGCGCGCGAAACCATCGAGCGGCGCGTCAACGAGCTCGGCGTCACCGAGCCGAGCATTGCGCAGCAGGGCTCGAGCGGCGATCAGATTCTCGTTCAGCTGCCGGGCGTCACCGACGTGAACCGCGCCAAGGAGATCATCCGATCGACCGGGCTCCTCGAGCTCAGGCTGGTCGAGCGCGGGCCGGAGTCGACCCGTGAGGTGTTCCTCGTGAACGGGCAGCCGCCGAGCGGCATGGACGTCATCCCCGGTCCCGATAACGCCGGCGGCGCCACGGTCTACTATCTGATGCGCCACCTGCCGATCGTCACCGGGCGGGACCTGCGCAGCGCCCGGCCGTCGCTCGACGAGAACAATCGGCCGGCGGTCAGTTTCACGCTCAACACCGAAGGCGCCCGCAAGTTCGGCAATGCCACCGGCGCGAACATCGGCCGCCTGCTCGCCATCGTTCTGGACGGCCGTGCGCAGTCGGTCGCCACGATTGAATCGCGGATTACCAGCGAAGGTCGTATCTCGGGCAGCTTCACCAACGAGGAAGTTCAGAACCTCTCGCTCATTCTCCGGTCCGGCTCGCTCCCGGCCACGCTCACCTATCTCGAAGAGCGCACGATCGGGCCGAGCCTCGGCGCCGACTCCATCCGTGCGGGCGTGCTGGCCTCACTGGTTGGGCTGGCCATGGTGGTGATGTTCATGCTCGTCTACTACCGGCTGTCGGGCGTGAACGCGGTGGTGGCGCTGATCTTCAACCTGGTGATCCTGCTCGGCCTCATGGCGTATTTCGGCGCGGTGATGACGTTGCCCGGCATCGCCGGCTTCGTGTTGACGATGGGCATCGGTGTCGATTCGAATGTGCTGATCTTCGAGCGGATCAAGGAAGAGCTCGAGGCGCAACGCGGCGTCCGCGCGGCGATCAACGCCGGCTTCAGCCGCGTGTTCTGGACCATCGTCGATACGCATGTCGCGGCGCTGATTTCCGCGGCGTTCCTCTTCCAGTTCGGCACCGGGCCGATTCGCGGGTTCGCCGTCACGCTGTTCGTCGGCCTGCTGTCGAACGTCTTCACGTCGATCTTCGTCTCGAAGACGCTCTTCGAGATGGTGTTGTCACGGCGACGCCAGGTCGCCACGCTTTCAATCTAGTCAGTCATGCATATCTTCAAGAACGCCAATTTCAACTTCCTGCGGTGGCGCTGGCACGCGCTGGCGCTGTCGTGGCTGATCGTGCTTGCCGGCATCGGGATGCTGTTC
The DNA here is from genome assembly GCA_009380045.1 of Luteitalea sp. Taxonomy (GTDB): domain Bacteria; phylum Acidobacteriota; class Vicinamibacteria; order Vicinamibacterales; family CAVVIG01; genus WHSN01. Next base: position 791 of record WHSN01000117.1, on the reverse strand, counting down.
ATCAAAGGCCTGCCGCTCGGCATCGAGTTCGCCGGCGGCACGGCGGTGATCACGCAGTTCGAGCAAGCAGTGTCGATCGAGCAGGTGCGATCGGCGCTCGTCGAGACGTACCCGGGCGGCGCCGACGACGCGGTGGTCCAGCAGTACGGGGATGTCTCCCAGCGGCAGGTGCTCATCCGGGTCCCCGACGTCGGCGCCGAATCGGGCGCTTCCTTGAGCAGCACCGCCGACCAGGTCGAAGGCGCGTTGAAGAAGGCGAACGTCGGGAACTTCACGATCATCGGCCGCGAGATTGTCGGTCCGGCGGTTGGCAGCGAGCTGCGGACCAAGGGCATCTGGGCGGCGGTGCTGTCGCTGGCCGGCATCCTGGCCTATATCGCGCTGCGATTTCAGTTGAGCTTCGCGGTCGGCGCGGTGGTGGCCACGATTCACGATCTGCTGGTCACGTTCGCGTTCCTGGTGTTCTTTCAGTACGACCTGACGTTGAACGTGATTGCCGCGCTGCTGACGATTACCGGGTTTTCGACCAACGACACCATCGTCATCTTCGACCGCGTCCGCGAAAACCTCCGCTCGATGCGCCGCGATTCCCTGATCGAGGTCATCAACATCTCGATCAACCAGACACTCGGCCGCACGATCATCACGGCCGGCACGGCCCTGCTGTCGGCGATTGCGCTCCTCCTGTTCGGCGGCGAGGTGCTGCGCGGGTTTGCGTTCACGATGGTCGTCGGCATCGTCACCGGCACCTATTCGACCGTGTTCATCGCTGCGGCCATCGTCAGCTTCTG
>WHSN01000066.1 GCA_009380045.1 Luteitalea sp. | reverse complement strand
GCGCACTCCAGGACCATCTCATCGCGTATCTCCGGGCTTGGAATAGGAACCCCACACCCTTCGAGTGGACGAAGCCGGCACGTGCGATCATCAAATCGCATAAGCGAATGCTTGATCGCATCTCAACGGCGGTGCACTAGCGAGCGCCTAGCGAGCCGGCAGCGATTTCCTTGGCGTCTCTCGCGAGCTCCTCGCTCCTCTTCGCTGCTCGTTGCCGTCAGCTGCTCAACGGCCCGCCGGCGGGTTCACCTGCGCGCTGGTCACGTTGTTCATCGCATCGGTCACGCGCAGCGTGACCCCGCCTGGTCCGATCGCGCCGTCAATCACCATCACGTAGTGTTCCGACCGCGAATCGGCGATGCCGTCGGCCGGAAACACGCTCCGCCACTGCTGCCCGTCCTCGGAGCACTCGACGCGCTGAACCGGCGACTGGTCGTCGTTCACGTCGAAGGTCACGATCGTCCTGGTGCTTTCTGCGCGGACGTCCGCGACCACGACTGACGGCGCGGTGTTGTCGACGTCGAACGGCACGCTGTCCAACTCCCCGACCAGTGCCGTATCGGACGCATTCGAAGACGCATCCGATGCCGCGACGCGGACGAAGTAGGTGCCGTTCGGCACCGTGGTCGTGTCCCAGACGAGAATCGGCTCGGTGACGTCGGACCGGAGAACTTTCCAGAGGGCTTCGCCTTCGCGGCGATAGTGCACGTCGTAGGTCAGCTCGTCGTCGTTCTGGTCGTCGGCGCGCCAGGCGAGCGTCTGCAGCCCTTTCTGATAGGTACGGCGGCCGAGCGGTGGGGGGCTGCCCGCCGGCTGCGACGGATTTTGCGCCGCCTGGGCGAGCTTGCGGTCCGGGGTCGATTGATTGTCGAACCCGGCGAGCTCGGGATCGCCGGTGCTGTATGGTTTCTGAAACACGATTCCTGGCGGGTGGACCGTGACCGACCGGACCTCCGGACGAAGGTTCCGCTGCAGGTATGCGGCGCTCACCGATGTGAGCACGGGCCCGGTGCCCGAGCCCGAGAGTGTGGCGCGCCACTGAAGGTATCGCGCCTTCGGGCTCACAATCGGCGAGCCGGTCGCGAGGGTGTGCGGCGGCGACCAGGCGCTCCACGTCTCGTCTGGCGTCTCGGTGTTGCCCGACCGCGTCACGAGCTCCACCCGGCTGCCGGACGGCATCGAGCCTCGCCAGCTGATCGCACCCCAGGTGGACACCATTTGCGCGTCGCGGACCTCGGACTCGTAGGTCCCCATGGTCGCCCGCTCGGCTGAGAGCCGGAAAAGCTTGCCGGGATTGGCGGTTGCGTAATAGAGGCGGCCACTCGCATCGGTGTGCATCGCCGTCACCTGCTGCGCGGAGGCGCGGGAGAGCAGCGTCGGCTGCAACGGATCCCCCTCGAGACGATAGATCTTGCCCGTGCCGCCGGTGCCGACGATCGTGCGGCCTTCAGGGTCGAAGGTGATGTCGTACGGCGAATCGTCGCGCGACTCCCAGAGCTGGTCCCATAAGCCGTCTGGCGCAATCCGGTAGACGGCGCCCTTGGCCGTCCGGCGATCCTCGCGAGGAGACCCTGAAGCGCCGCCGGCGGGAGTGTCGACCACCGCAATTGCCGTGATCTCGGTCGATACCGACACCGACGGAACCGGCGCCCGCGGGCTGTCGCCAGTGGTCGGCGGCGCGCTCGAGTCGGCCGGCACGATCGGCGCCGCGCCGCTCGGGCTGCGACCGTTGACAGCCGCGGCGAACAGCATGCCGTTGGCGTCGAACCTGAGCGATCGGATCTCCTGAAACGGCGTGTCGAGGAGCAGGAAGCCCTTCGCATTCGAGTCGACCCGCAACACGCGGCCCGGCGACTCGGTGCCGACGATCAGGTTGCCCACCTTGTCGATCGCCAGCGCCGTGGCGTGGGTGGCTTTCGTGTCATAGAAGGGCACGCCCTTGCCGTCACGCGACACCTTGTAGACGACCCCCTTCTCGCCGGTCGCCACGTAGAGATTGCCGCTCGCGTCCGTGGTGATCGCCCAGATGTACTTTTCTTCCGGGTCGAAAAACGTGCTGCCGCTGCCGTTTCGATCCACCTTGTAAATCCGGCCGTCTGGGGAACTGCCGACATACAGCCCGCCGTCCGGCGCCAGCGCAATCGCGTGGATCTCGAGCTCCGCGGCGTCGAAGAACGGGGCGCCCTTGCCTTGGGGATCGACGCGGAACACCCGGCCGTCGTTGCCGGTGCCGATGAAGAGTGAACCGTCCGGAGCGGGGACAACGGTCCAGAGAAACGGCGACGGCGTTTCGTAGACGAGCTCGGTCGCCGGTCCAAGCAGCAATTGGCCGCGCGCGTCAATCGCCAGGTTCTCGACCTCGCCCTTGAGAAAGTCGGTCTGATTGGCCGCCTGGAAGAACTTTGCCGACGACCCGTGCAGGGAAACCGCGAGAAAAAACACGACGGCGGCGGCAGCGACGCCGCGCCGCGCGTAGTGAGCTGAGTGTTTCATGGTTTGCAGTGGCGTAGACGGCGCCTGACCGCCCATTGAGGTCAGTTCGGAGAGATCTGGATCGTGAGCGTTCGAATACCGCTGATGGCGTGCTCGGTGGTGAGTTGCCATTCCCCGACCGTCGCGCTCCCCAGCGGGTTGAAGCTGCCGCCGCTCCGGTCCGATTCGAGAACCGCCAGCACTGACGGCGGCAGCGACGACAGCACCTCGCCGTTCACCACCGCTCCCGGATCCGGGCTGACCAGCTTCACGTAGAGCGTATCGTTGCGGCGCGACCTGTTCAACGTGCGCACCAGCTGTGGCACGCTCCGCGGTTGCGTCGGACGCGCCTCGCGCTGCTCGGCCTGATTGAGCCGCGGACCGTCCGACACCGTCACGGCGAGACTGCCGCTCGCGTTGGCCGGGATGGCGATCGGGATGGTTCGCAGGAGGTCTTCACCGCGATAGGTGCGGAGCAGTACTTTCAGCGGCACGGTGCGGCCGGCGCGCGGGCGCGGATCGTCGAGCCACACCCGCTCGAGCGTGGCGGTTCGCGGTTCTTCGGTCGATTTCACCGTCAACTCGAGCCCTTCGAGGTCGATGTCTTCGTAGTCGTTGCCGATCAGCGCGGTGATCGGCGCGACGATATACGCCGCGGAGTTCGACGAGGCGCCATCGCCCGAAAAGAGGTTGTTGAACGAGATCGGTTCGTGGTTCTTCACGCGCAGCGTGCCCCGCAGGCCATAGGTCGCGGCGCCGAATTGCCGCTCGTAGGAACCGATGGTGCTGACCAGCGCGGTATAGGTCATGAGCGGCGTGAACAGCGGATCCCTGACGACGCCGAAGTTGAAGGTGCGGCTGCCGCCGCGCTCGGCCTCGAGCGTGAGCTTCACCGGGAGCAGCTTCGGCCCCGGTCCCAGCCGGCCGGCGATCGCCGTCGCACGGTCCTGCAGGAACGTGCCGATCACCTCTCCCGTGGACGACAGCTTCGCCGACGAGAAGAGGCTGGGCAGCACGGTGTAAACGTAGGCCCGGGTCATCGGAAACTCGGTCGGGCCGAGGTTGTACATCGGGTGACCGAAGGCGTAAACGCGATCGTTGTCGATATGAGTCACCGTCCCGGTCGCCCCGAGCTCGAGATCGCCGGTGACGAACGAGACGCCGACGGCGTCACCCGGTTTGAGCGGGCCGTCGAAGGGCATCTCGCCCGGCCTGCTCCCCGCCGCGCCAGCCATCGGCACGAAGCCCTGATCCTTGAACGCGGCACCGAGTATGTCGGTGAGATCCGGCTCGAACCCCGACATCGTCAGCGGCATCGCGATCGGACGCAGCAGCGTCGCCACCTCGCGCCCGCCGATGCCCGCGACGTTGCTCACGCCCAGGAGTTGTGCATCACCCGGCCGATCGGCGAACGGACGGTTCCAGTTCAAACCCCGGCCGAAGGCGGCAATCAGGTTGTCGCGGGAGAGCGGGAACTCGACTTTTACGCGCGCGCCGACCGGCCGCGGCGCGTTGAGCGATGTCGCGTCGGTCATCTCTTCGATCGGCGTGATGCCGGCGATCGGCTCCTTCGAGAAACTGCCGAGCGCGTAGGAAACAGCGCCAATCAACCGGCCATCCACATACACCGGGCTGCCGCTCATCCCGGCGATGACGCCGGTACTGGCGAGCGGTCCACCTTCGAGCCGCGCCAGAATCAGATTCCGGCGTGTGCCGATGACGTTCTCGACCACGCCGATAATGTGCGCCTTGAACTCCTCGACCCTGGTCCCGTTGAAGACCGTGCGCCCGATCCCGACCATGCCCGGCCTCACCTCGCCGATGCCCATTTGAGGAGTCGCGGCCCGCAGGGCGGGCAGGGAGCACAGGCCCAGGCACAGGATGAAGGCGAGGCGTCTGGCTGACATGGGTTCAATTCCGTTATAGAGGAGAAGTGCTTACTGGTCAAGGAGAAATGGGTATTCTCGTTGACACGGACGAGCGCCTTTGATATCTTCCAACGCTCTTATGGTTGGCCGAGTGCCTTTCGTGTTCGCGTCTCCCACCAGCCTGACGGCGGTCCGCCGGTCGGCGTGGTGGTATTGGGGCACTTCCGAAGAGGCTACCGCTCTGGCCTGACCTGCCATCGCGCGACGGAAACACGGAGCCTCTTCAGCCGGACGGTTGAAGAGGCTTTTTTTTTGGACCCTGGGCACTGTGAGCACCCGACCACTCCTCTGCGTAACGGTGACGGCCGCCACCACCGCTGAACTGCGTCAACGGCGCGACGCCGTGACGGAGGCCGACCTGATCGAGCTTCGCCTCGATACGCTGGCCGATCCCGACGCGGCTGGAGCACTGGCCGGCCGCCGCCGGCCGGTGATCGTCACCTGCCGGCCGACGTGGGAAGGCGGGCAGTTCGCGGGCGCGGAAGAGGAGCGTCGCCGGCTGTTGCAGGATGCGCTCACCCTCGGGGCCGAGTACGTCGATATCGAGTGGAAGGCGCAGCTCGACGACATCCTGGTCCAGTCCGGTGGCCGGCGGATCGTCCTCTCGTTCCACGACTTCAAGTCGGTGCCCGCCGATCTGGCGGACATCGCCTCGGCCATGTCTCGAACCGGCGCCGAGGTGATCAAGATCGCGGCAGAGACCAGCCGCCTCACCGACTGCCTGGCGTTCCTGGCGTTGCAGAAGACCGTCGGTCCGTCGCAGCGAAAGGTGCTGATCGCGATGGGCGAGGCCGGGCTCGCGACGCGCGTCCTCGCGGCCCGCTTCGGCTCCGCCTGGTCCTACGCGGGTGACTTGCGGGTGGCGGGTCAGGTGACGCCGTCGGCCCTGCTCAACGACTACCACTACCGGTCGGTGACCGCCGGCACCGAGCTCTACGGCCTGGTGGGATCGCCGATCGCGCATTCGGTGTCGCCGTCGATGCACAACGCCGCCTTCCGCGCGGCGGAGATCGACGCGGTCTATCTGCCGCTGCCGACCGTTGATCCCCAGGACTTCATCACCTTCGGCGGCGCCATGAACGTGAAGGGCGCCAGCGTGACCATCCCGCACAAGGTGTCCCTCCTCGAGAGGCTCGATCACGCCGACCCGGTCTCGCGGTCGGTCGGCGCGGTGAATACCGTGCGCGTGCGCGAAGGCAGATGGGACGGACGCAACACCGACGTCGCCGGCTTCCTCTCGCCGCTGCAGGAACGGGGGATCGGCGTTCGCGGCATCCGCGCCGCGATCGTCGGGGCGGGCGGCGCCGCGCGGGCGGTGGCGGTGGCGCTCGCCTCGGAAGGCGCGCAGCTCACCGTTCACGCCCGCGATCGCGATCGCGCCGGAGACGTGGCGGCCCTTGGATCCGCACGCGTTGGGGAGTGGCCGCCGCCTCCCGGCTCGTGGGATCTGCTGGTCAATTGCACGCCGGTTGGGATGCACCCGGACGTCGGCGCCATGCCGGTGCCGGCAGCGGCGTTGACCGGCCGGTTCGTCTACGACCTGATCTACAACCCGTCGGTCACCACGCTGCTGCAGCACGCGGCGGTGGCCGGCTGCGAAACGATTGGCGGCCTGGACATGCTGGTGGCGCAGGCCCGGGAACAGTTCCACTGGTGGACGGCGGTCCGTCCCTCAGCCGATGTCATGCGCGGTGCGGCTGTGAAACGGCTTTCGGAGTTCAGTAACGATGCGAATCACGTCATTTGAAGAGTTCAAGGAGCTGGCGCGGCGCGGCACGTTCGTGCCGGTCTGCAAGGAGCTGGTAGCCGATCTGCTGACGCCGGTCTCGGCGTTCCTGAAGATCGCGGAGGACGCCGACTACGCATTTCTGCTCGAGAGCGTCGAGGGCGGCGAGCATGTCGGCCGCTATTCGTTCCTGGGCAAGGACCCGTTCCTGATTCTTCGCTCGCGCGACGGCAAGACGACGATGGAGCGGGCCGGGGCGCTGACGGCGAGCGACCAGCCCTTCGTCGAGACGCTGCGGAGCCTGATGGCCGATTTCCGGTCACCCTTCGTTCCCGACTTGCCACGATTCACGGGTGGCGCCGTCGGCTACCTCGGGTATGGCGCGGCTTCCTGGTTCGAGCCGGTGCTCGGCGACCTGGGCGAAGGCGCCGATGGCGCGGACGCGGCCGGCTTCATGATGTTCGACACGGTGCTGGCCTTCGATCATGTGCAGCACCGGATTCTCATCATCGCCAACGCCCGAGTGACCGCCGACGACGATCTCGAGTCGCTGTATCACTTCGCCTGCGCCAAGATTCAATTCCTCGAGCGCGAGCTCGAGCGGAGCCTGTCGGTGGCGAGGTCCGAGCCGTCGGACCCTGTCTCGTTCACCTCGAACCACACGCGCGACCTGTTCGAACAGCAGGTGCGCAAGGCCAAGGAGCACATCGCCGCCGGCGACATCTACCAGGTCGTGCTCTCGCAGCGATTCGAAGCGGAGCTCGGCACCGACCCCTTCACGGTGTATCGGGCGCTTCGACACGTGAACCCGTCGCCGTACATGTTCTTCGTCCGCCTCGGCGGCGTGTCGGTCGTCGGCTCGTCGCCGGAAATGCTGGTCCGCGTCGAAGGATCGCGCGTCGAGACCCATCCGATTGCCGGCACCCGCCCGCGCGGCCGCAACGACGAAGAGGACATGCGGCTGGCCGACGAGCTCAAGCGCAACGAGAAGGAGCGGGCCGAGCATGTCATGCTCGTCGATCTTGGACGCAACGACGTCGGCCGGGTGTGCGAATACGGGTCGGTGCGGGTGCCGCAGTTCATGGGGCTCGAGAAATTCTCGCATGTGATGCACCTGACCTCGGTCGTCGAGGGCCGGCTGGCCGACGACCGCGACCGGCTGGACGCCCTCGTGTCATGCTTTCCAGCCGGCACCGTTTCCGGCGCCCCGAAGGTGCGGGCGATGCAGATTATTCACGACCTCGAGCCCTCCGGCCGCGGCTTGTACGCCGGAGCAGTCGGCTATCTGGACTTCGCCGGCAACCTCGATTTCTGCATCGCGATCCGCACGATCGTGATGTCGTCGGGCAAGGCCTATGTCCAGGCTGGAGCAGGCATCGTGATCGATTCGAACCCCACGGCCGAGTACGAGGAAACCCGCGACAAGGCCAGGGCGCTCTTTCGCGCATTGGAGATCGCCCAGCAAGGGCTGTAGCCACGAAAGCACGGATTTATGGTCGTTGTCGTCGATAACTACGACTCGTTCACCTACAACCTCGTGCAGTACCTCGGTGAGCTTGGCGCCGCGGTCACGGTGATGCGCAACGACGCCGTCACGGTGGACGCCATCTCGGGGGCACGACCCGAGCGGATCGTCATCTCGCCCGGACCTGGCCGGCCCGAGGACGCCGGGGTGACGATGGACGTCATCCGGGAGCTCGGTCGAGAGACGCCGATCCTCGGCGTGTGTCTGGGGCACCAGGCGATCGGCGCGGTGTTCGGCGGCTCGGTGGTGCGCGCGTCGGTGCCGATGCACGGCAAGACGTCGACCATCGAGCACAACGGCCGCGGTGTCTTCAGCGGTCTCACCGCGCCGTTCCTGGCGTCGCGCTATCACTCGCTGGTCGTCGCAGACGAGGGTCTGCCGGAGGAGCTCGAGGTGACGGCTCGCACGCAGGGCGACGGGATCATCATGGGGCTCCGTCATCGGACGCTGCCGATCCACGGCGTGCAGTTCCACCCCGAGTCGATCCTGACGGGTGAAGGGCGGCGGATCCTGGGGAATTTCCTGGATGGTCGGTTCGACTGACAGGGCGGGGGGAATCGGGACCTGAGGAGCCATGATGTTTCCGGCGTTGATCGACAAACTGATGCGGCGTGAAGACCTCACCAGCGAGGAGGCGTCAGCCGCGATGGCGGAAGTGATGGCGGGGCGCGCGCCGGAGGCGCAGATCGCCGGACTGCTGATCGGTCTGGCCATGAAGGGCGAACGGCCGGGCGAAATCGTCGGCCTGGCAAAGACGATGAGGGCGCATGCGGTGCCGCTGTCGCGTCGCCACGACGGCGTGTTCGACACCTGCGGCACAGGCGGCGATCGGTCCGGCACGTTCAACATCTCCTCGTGCGTCGCCCTCGTCGTCGCCGCCTGCGGCGTGCGTGTGGCGAAGCACGGCAATCGATCGGTCTCGAGCCTCTCGGGCAGCGCGGACGTCTTCGAATCGCTCGGCGTGCGCGTCTCCGCCCCGGCGGCGGTGGTGGAGCGCTGCCTGGAGGAGGCAAAGATCGGGTTTTTTTTCGCCCCGACGTTTCACCCGTCGATGCGCCATGCCGCGGGCGCGCGACGCGCGCTCGGGGTTCGAACCGCCTTCAACCTGCTCGGCCCGCTGACGAACCCCGCAGGGGCGACGCGGCAGCTCGTCGGAGTGCCACGACCGGAGCTCACCGAGCTGCTCGCGCGCGTCCTGTTGTTGCTGGGCTCCGAACGCGCCTGGGTCGTCCACGGCGCCGATGGCATCGACGAAATATCCACGACCGGGTACACGAAGGTGTCGGAGTGCCGTGATGGCTCGGTGAACACCTTCTACCTGCACCCGAGCGACATCGGGCTGTCGAAGACGACCCCGGCCGCGCTCAAAGGCGGCAACCCGTCCGAGAATGCCCGGATCGTTGACAGCGTGCTGGACGGCGCCAGCGGCGCACCACGCGACATCGTTCTGCTCAATGCCGGCGCGTCGTTGTTCATTGCCGGTGCGGTGACATCGATCGTGGAAGGCATTCTGCTGGCGGCGCACGCGATCGACAGCCAGGGTGCGCGCCGCGTGCTCGATCAGCTGATCTCGATATCGGCGTCAGAGGAGACGGCGCCAGGAGCGGTGGGTTGACGAAGCCAGCTGCCTCCGCGCCGGCCGAGCCCGAAACCGCGCGCGGCGATCTCCTCGAAACGATCGTCGCCGCCGCCCGCCGGATCGTCCGGGTTCGGGCCGAGCGCGAGCCGCTCGCCGAGCTGGCACGCCGCGCCGACCGGCAGAGGCCCCGGCCCGGTGCATTCCGCCAGGCCGTGGGGCGGGCGGGTCGCGTGAACATCATCGCGGAGTGCAAGCGACGATCGCCCTCACGCGGGGTTCTCCGCGCCGACTACAATCCGGTCAGCCTCGCCGCCGGCTACGCGGCGGCCGGCGCCGCCGCGATCTCCGTGCTCACGGAACCGACGTTCTTCGACGGGGCCCTGGAGCATCTGGCGGCTGTGCGCGGCGCCGTCGACACGCCGCTTCTGCGCAAGGACTTCATCGTGTCCGAGTACCAGCTTCTCGAAGCGCGGGCGGCGGGTGCGGATGCGATCTTGCTGATCGTCGCGGCGTTGTCACCAGGCGAGCTCGGATCGCTGCTGCGACGAGCGGAAGGGCTGGGGCTCGATGCGCTGATCGAGGTCCACAGTGCACGCGAGCTGGCGATCGCGCTCGACGCCGGCGCCGCCGTCGTCGGCGTCAACAACCGGAATCTGCGGACGCTCGCGGTCGATGTCCATGCCTCCGAGGAGCTGATCGCGTCGATGCCGCCGCAGGTGATCGCCGTGAGCGAGAGCGGGCTGATGAGCGCCGGCGACCTGCGGCGCCTCGCCGCCCTGGGCTACCGGGCGTTTCTGATCGGCGAGCGGTTCATGACCGACCCCGATCCAGGCGCCGCGCTCGGCGCCCTGATTGGCCTGGCCGAACCGGCGCATCCGTCCGGAGGCGGCCGGTGATCGTCAAGGTGTGCGGCATCACCAGCGTCGAGGATGCACTGATGGCGGTCGATTTCGGGGCCGACGCGCTCGGCTTCGTGTTCTGGCCGGGCAGCCCGCGATTCATCGATCCGTTCCGGGCGCGGCTTGTCGTCGCCCGGCTGCCGCCGCTCGTCGGCGTCGTCGGGGTGTTCGTCGATCAGCCGGCGGACTACGTGAACGGCGTCGCGGCGCTGGCGCATCTGACCGCCGTTCAACTGCACGGCGGCGAGGATCCGGCGTATGCGGCGGCGATGACCCGGCCGGTGATCAAGGCGGTGAACGGCGCGGCGGCAGGCGAGGCAGGATGGCCCGACCCGGTCACGTTGCTGGTCGATGCCCACGACCTCGAGAAGCGCGGCGGGACGGGCCGGTTGGCCGACTGGTCGGAAGCCGCGCGGGTGGCGCGGTCGAGACGGGTGCTGCTCGCAGGCGGTCTGACCGCCGACAATATCAAGAGTGCGGTCGCGCAAGTGCGCCCGTTTGGCGTCGATGTTTCGTCGGGTGTGGAATCGTCACCTGGCATCAAGGATCGGAATCGGATGGCGGCATTCTTCAAAGTGGTGCGGCCGTGACGGCCTCGGTCGGCCGTCGCGATCCGGACCGACGTGGATACTTCGGCGAGTTCGGCGGCCGCTACGTGCCCGAAACGCTGGTCGAGCCGGTCGAAGAGCTCGAACGCGCCTACTTCGCGGCGCGCGACGACCGGTCGTTCCATGCCGAGCTCGATCGGCTGCTGACCCACTATGTCGGCCGCCCGACGCCGGTCTACGAAGCCACCCGGCTGTCCCGGGCGTCCGGCGGAGCGCGGATCTTTCTCAAGCGGGAGGATCTCACGCACACCGGCTCGCACAAGATCAACAACGCGCTCGGGCAGGCGCTCCTGGCTGTGAGAATGGGCAAGCGGCGCATCGTGGCCGAGACCGGCGCCGGCCAGCACGGCGTCGCCACGGCGACAGCATGTGCGCGCCTCGGCCTCGAATGCCATGTCTACATGGGCGCGGACGACATGGCGCGGCAGGCGCTGAATGTCGTGCGCATGCGGCTCCTCGGCGCCGAAGTCCTGCGGGTCGATTCCGGCAGCCGGACGCTGAAGGACGCGATCAACGAGGCGATGCGCGACTGGGTGACCAACGTCGGCGAGACCTACTATCTGCTCGGGTCGGTGCTCGGTCCGCACCCGTATCCGCTGATGGTGCGCGAGTTCCAGTCGGTCATCGGCCGCGAGGCGCGGCAGCAGATCGTCGATCTCGCGGGACGCCTGCCCGACGCCATCGTGGCCTGTGTCGGCGGCGGCAGTAACGCCATGGGCATCTTCGACGCGTTCATCGGCGACCGGGCGGTGCGGTTGATTGGTGTGGAAGCCGGAGGCGAGGCGATCACCCGCGGGCGGCACGCTGCGCGTTTCGCCGGCGGCAGCGCCGGCGTGCTCCAGGGCACCCGGACGTTCGTCCTGCAGGATGACGACGGCAATATCGACCTGACGCATTCGATCTCGGCCGGGCTCGACTACGCGGCGGTCGGACCCGAGCACGCGTGGCTTCGATCGATGGGACGGGCCGAGTATGCCTACGTGACCGATGCCGGTGCGCTGGCCGCGTTCCAGTCGCTGTCGCGGCTCGAGGGCATCCTGCCGGCGCTCGAATCGGCCCACGCCGTGGCGTACGCTGAGTCGCTTGCCAGGGAGCTCGGGCCGGGCGGCGTGATCCTGGTGAATCTGTCCGGCAGAGGCGACAAGGACGTGCACACGATGGAGAAGACGCTGGCCGCCGCTCAGTCCGGGGTCGAGGAAGGCGGGGCGTCGTGAGCGGCCGCATTGCCGACACATTCGCCCGGCTGCGGCGAGACCGGGAGCCGGGGCTCGTCACCTACGTCACCGCCGGCGATCCCGATCTCGGACGGTGCGCCGACATCCTGGCGGCGCTCGACCGGGCCGGCGCCGACGTGCTCGAAGTCGGGGTGCCGTTCTCGGATCCGCTGGCCGACGGTCCGGTGATTCAGCGCGCGACCGAGAGAGCGTTGGCCGCCGGCGGCAGCCTGCGTGCGACGCTGACCCTGGTGGAACGGATGCGCCCGGTGGTGAAGGCGCCGATCGTGATCTTCAGCTACGCCAACCCGGTGCTGCGCATGGGCGTGACCGCCTTCGCGACGCGCGCCGCCGGGGCCGGTGTCGACGGCGTGCTCGTGCTCGACCTCCCGGTGGAAGAGTCCTCTGAGCTGCATCAGGTGTTGGCGTCGAGCGGACTGGACACGATCTTTCTCCTGAGCCCGACGACGACCGATGCGCGGATTCGTCGTGCGGCGGAGCTCGGGAGCGGCTTCCTCTACGGCATCTCGCGGCTCGGCGTCACCGGAGCGCGGGATCGCGTGGCGACCGGCGCCGAAGAAATGGTGCGCCGCATTCGCCGGCACACCGCGCTGCCAATCGCGCTCGGCTTCGGGATCTCACGCCCCGAACATGTCGGTGAGGTCAGCGCCTACGCCGACGCCGCGGTCGTCGGCAGCGCACTGGTGGCGCTCGTCGCCGAGGCGAGCGCGTCGCCGAACCTGATCGATCGGGTCGAGGCATACGTGCGGGAGCTCAAAGGCGCGTGCGTGGCGCCCGGGACTGAACGCCCATGACGTTGGACGATCTCAGGCAGGACATCGACCGGGTGGACGAAGTGCTGGTGCGCCTGCTGAACGAGCGCGCCCGCTGCGTCTGCGAGATCGGGCGGCTGAAGAAGGAGCAAGGGATCGAGATCTATCAGCCCGATCGGGAGAAAGAGGTGCTCAGGCACGTCAGGGCGGTCGGAGGCGAGGGGCCGCTTGGACCTGACGCCATCGGACGGCTGTTCGAACGGATCATCGACGAGGCGCGCCGCCTCGAGCGCCGTGTCGTGCACGAACAGGGCTGACGCGGGGAATTGGGTCATCTGGGAATTGAGTCATCTGGTCATTGAGTCATCTGATCATTGGGTCATCTGATCATTTAGTCATCTGGTCATGGGGTCTTTAATGACCAAATTACCCAATGATCAAATGACCAGATTCTCGTGACGTGGGGACAGAAGCCATGGTTGTGGTAATGGAAGAACGAGCCACCGAGGCCCAGATCGAGCACGTGGTTGCCCGGCTGGTCGAGATGGGCATGGACGTACACAGGTCGACCGGCATCACGCGCACGGTGCTCGGCGCGGTGGGTCAGGGACATGCGGACAAGGGGCTGATCGAGCTGCTCGATGGCGTGCACGAAGTGGTGCGCATCTCGGAGCCGTACAAGCTGGCGAGCCGCACGTTCAAGCCGGAGGCGACCGTCATCACGGTCGGCGACATCCGGATTGGCGGTGACGAAGTGATCGTGATGGCCGGTCCATGTTCGGCGGAGACCGAGCAGCAGGTGCGGACGACCGCAGCGGCGGTGCGGCGGGCGGGGGCGAAGATCTTCCGCGGTGGAGCGTTCAAGCCGCGGAGCTCGCCGTACAGCTTTCAGGGGCTTGGCGAAGCCGGGCTGGTGCTGCTGCGCGACGCGGCGCGGGCGGAGAACATGGCGCTGGTGTCGGAGGTGATGGACGTCAGCCAGATCGAGCTGATCGACCGCTACTGCGACATCTTCCAGGTCGGCGCCAGGAACATGCAGAACTTCACGCTGCTCAGGGAGCTCGGGCACGCACGAAAGCCGGTGCTGCTGAAGCGGGGCATCTCGGCGACCATCGAGGAATGGCTGCTGTCGGCAGAGTACGTGCTGAGCGGCGGCAACACCGGCGTCATCCTGTGCGAGCGCGGGATCCGCACGTTCGAGACCGCCACGCGCAACACCTTCGACGTCTCGGCCATCCCCGTGGTGCAGAAGCTCAGTCATCTGCCGGTGGTCGCCGACCCGAGCCACGGCGCCGGGCGCCGCGACATGGTGACGCCAATGGCGCGCGCCGCGGTCGCCGCGGGCGCCGACGGTCTGATCATCGAGGTGCACTGCGACCCCGACCGTGCGCTCAGCGACGGCGCACAGTCGATGTTTCCGGCGCAGTTCGACCGCCTGATGGCGGAGCTTCGGATCATCGCCCCCGCGATTGGGCGGAGCATCTGCCTCGAAACCGTGGCGCGGCGTGGATGGGGTCAGTAGGGCGATGCAGCTTCCTGTGATTCAGCCGGGCCGGGTCGCCCAAGGGCAGCCACCGATCTTCGCCCGGATCGGCATTGTCGGCCTCGGCCTGATCGGCGGCTCGATCGCGCTGGCGGCGCGGGAGATCTGGCCGTCGTCGCTGGTGATTGCGGTGGACAACAAGGACGTGCTCGAGACCGCGATGCGGCTGCATGCCATCGACGTCGCCGCCGACGACCTGATCGTCCTCGCCGAGGCCGATCTCATCATCCTGGCGGCCCCGGTCCGCCAGAACCTGGCGCTGCTCGCGGAGCTGGAGGAGAACGTGCGGCTGCCGGCGGTCGTCACCGACACCGGCAGCACCAAGCGCGAGATCGTCGAGGCAGCGAAGGCGCTGCCGTCGCGATTCACGTTCATCGGCGGGCATCCGCTTGGCGGCGCGGCCGCGAGCGGTCTCGAACACGCGCGCCCTGATCTGTTCAAGGGACGCCCCTGGCTGTTCACACCGACGGGTGACGGGACGGGCGATGCCCTCGAGAAGCTGCTGTCGTTTACGCGGGCGCTCGGCGCCGAGCCCAGGATGATGGACGTCGTGGCCCACGACCGCCTCCTCGCGTATCTCAGCCACCTGCCACAACTGGCGGCGAGCGCCCTGATGGTGATTGTCGGAGACGCTGTCGGCGAACAGGGCCTGGCACTGGCCGGACGCGGCCTGACCGACACGACGCGGCTGGCGGCAAGCCCCGCCGAGATCTGGAGAGACATCGCCGCCACCAACGCCGACGAGATCGGCCCGGCGCTCGACGGCCTGATCGAAGTGCTGCAGGATCTCCGGCGCGACCTGCGGTCCGGCGAGCAGCTGTCCGACCTGTTCACACGGGCCAGCCGGTGGCGCAGCAGGCTGCCGGCCCGGCCCGTATAGACTTTGAGCATGAACAAGGTTCTCAGAGACGCGCACGAAGCCGTGACGTTGATTGCCGACGGCGCGTCCATCCTGATGGGCGGGTTTGGCCTGTGCGGCATTCCGGAAAACCTGATCGAGGCGCTGAACGCCCGCGGCACCAAGCATCTCACCGTCATCAGCAACAACGCCGGCGTGGACGACTTCGGCATCGGCGTGCTGCTCAAGGCCCGCCAGGTCAAGAAGATGATCTCGACCTATGTCGGCGAGAACAAGGAGTTCGAGCGGCAGTACCTGACCGGCGAGGTCGACGTCGAGCTGGTGCCGCAGGGCACCTTCGCCGAGCGCATCCGTGCGGCCGGCGCCGGCATCGGCAGCTTCTTCACGCCGACCGGTTACGGCACGCTCGTCGCGGAAGGCAAGGAAACGCGCATCATCGACGGCAGGCCGTACGTCCTCGAGCCGCCATTGCGGGCGGACTTCGCCTTCGTGAAGGCGTGGCGGGGCGATCGGCTGGGGAATCTGGTCTACCGGCGCACGGCGAGGAACTTCAACCCGGTGATGGCGACCGCAGCGGCGGTCACGATCGCCGAGGTCGAGCAGCTGGTCGAGCCGGGCGACATCGATCCGGACCACGTTGTCACCCCGGGCATCTTCGTCAGGCATGTGCTTCAGGGCTCCGGCTACCAGAAGCGGATCGAGAAGCAGACGGTGCGCGCATGAGGGACATCCGCGAGCGCATCGTCACCCGTGTCGCCCGTGAGCTGAAGGACGGCGCCTACGTGAACCTCGGCATCGGAATGCCGACGCTGGTCGCCAATCACGTCCCGCCAGGGATCGACATCACGCTGCATTCCGAGAATGGCATGCTCGGCGTCGGACCGTATCCGACCGTGCAGGAGGTCGATGCCGACCTGATCAACGCCGGCAAGGAGACCGTGACCGAGCTTCCGGGCTGT
The DNA here is from genome assembly GCA_009380045.1 of Luteitalea sp. Taxonomy (GTDB): domain Bacteria; phylum Acidobacteriota; class Vicinamibacteria; order Vicinamibacterales; family CAVVIG01; genus WHSN01. The sequence goes on along the minus strand of WHSN01000066.1, from coordinate 5,125 downwards.
TCGTACTTCAGCAGCGCCGATTCGTTCGCCATGGTGCGCGGCGGACATATCGATCTGACGGTGCTCGGCGCGCTGCAGGTCGATGAAGAGGGCAACCTGGCCAACTGGATGATTCCGGGCAAGATGGTCAAAGGCATGGGCGGCGCCATGGATCTCGTGGCCGGCGCCAAGCGGGTGATCGTGGCGATGGAGCACACGACCCGCGACGGCGCGCACAAGATCCTGAAGCGCTGCACGCTGCCGGTCACGGGGTTGCGGGTGGTGAACATGATCGTCACCGAGCTGGCGGTGATCGAGGTCGTCTCTGAAGGCCTGGCGCTGCGCGAGATCGCGGCCGACACGACTGTCGAGGCGGTGACAGCGGCGACCGGTGCGCATCTCATCGTGTCCGGCAAGGTAGGGACCTTTGGATAAGGACTTCGACGTCGTCATTCTGGGCGCCTGCCGGACGCCGATCGGATCCTTCGGCGGGGCGCTGAAGGATCTGTCCGCTGCCGATCTTGGGGCGGTCGTCGTCCGCGAAGCGATCGCGCGCGCGAAGGTGGCGCCGGCCGACATCGGCGACGTCATCCTCGGGTGCGTGCTGCAGGCGGGGGCGGGGATGAACGTGGCGCGGCAGGCGGCGATCACGGCGGGTCTGCCGGTGGAGGTTCCCGGCGAAACGGTGAACCGCGTCTGTGGCTCCGGGCTGCAGGCCGTCGTGCACGCGGTCGAGGCGATTCGGGTCGGCTACGTCGACACGATTGTCGCCGGCGGCACCGAGTCGATGTCGAACGCGCCGTACCTGTTGACGGGTGCGCGTTGGGGTTACCGCATGGGAGACGCCGAGGCGATCGACTCGATGCTGCACGAGGGGCTGACCTGCGCCATCGGCGGATGTCACATGGGTGTCACCGGTGAAGAGGTCGCATCGCGCTACCACATCTCCCGCGCCGATCAGGATGCCTTCGCCGTCGAGAGCCAGCGGCGCGCCGCGGAGGCGATCACCGACGGCCGCTTCAAGGCGGAAATCGTGCCGGTGGACGTGCCCCAGAGGAAGGGCGCTCCGGTTCGCGTCGAGACCGACGAGTACGTGCGGCCGGGCACATCGCTCGAGAAGCTCGCCGCGCTCAAGCCGGCGTTCGCGAAGGACGGGTCGGTGACGGCCGGCAACGCATCCGGGATCAACGACGGCGCCGCGGCCATGGTCGTCACGACCGCTGCCAAGGCCAGGAAGATCGGCGCTCCGGCGCTGGCACGAATCCTCGCCTATGTGTCGATCGGTGTCGATCCGAAGGTGATGGGCATCGGCCCGGTGCCCGCGATTCGCCAGGTGCTCGAGCGCGCCGCCCTCCGCCTCTCCGACATCGATCTGTTCGAGCTGAACGAAGCGTTCGCGGCGCAGTCGCTTGCGGTGATGCGCGAGCTTGGCCTGGATCCGCTGAAAACCAACGTCAACGGCGGCGCGATCGCGCTTGGCCATCCGATTGGCGCCAGCGGCGCTCGCGTGCTCACCACGCTCGTTCACGCGCTCAAGGCGCGCCAGGCGCGCTACGGCGTGGCGTCGCTCTGCATCGGCGGCGGCATGGGCATCGCCGTGGCAGTCGAGGCGCTCTAGTTCGAAGTGAGAAGTGATCTGTGAACCGGCGGTGGTCGCGGCGGTGGTCGCTCACGCGTGCGAGGCGGCGCCGGCGGAGTGCTGCGGCATCCTGCTCGGTTCAGAGCCACGAATCGTCGAGTCGGTTCGGGCGCGTAATCTGTCCGACGCCGTGAACCGTTTCCTGATCGATCCGCGCGATCACATCGCCGCCCGGCGGGAGGCGCGGACGCGGAACCTGCAGGTGGTCGGCTTCTACCACTCGCATCCGCACTCCGGGCCGACACCGTCGGTCACCGACATCGCAGAAGTGACCTATGACGGCTGCCTGTACCTGATCGTGAGCCTGGTGAGCGAGCCGGCCGTGCGCCTGTTCAGGATGAATCGGGAGGGACCAGGCGAGCTCCCACTGACCGTCGGGTCCCTCCTGGGCTAAAGCGCGTTTCACAACCTTGTGTCACGAAGACGCGAAGGAGATCACGAAGCGCGCTACGGAGAACTGGAAAACGCTGGCGGTGTCCCGTCAGGAGACTCTGTATCGGCGTGCCCTGCGGCCGTCGAGTCGGGCCATCTAGAACGGCTGCGACAGACCGCCGGGCTGCACCTGGATGTTCGCCGATGCCGAGGCAATGGTTTTCGCCTTCTGCTTCATGTGGAAGTACACCTTGTAGGCGCCGGCGCGGCGGAAGACGTGCTGCACCGTGAAGCGGCGCTTGATCTCGCTCTTCCCCGACTCGAATGGCTCGCAATCGACCGTCGATTCGGAGACGGTGTCGTCGCCCCAATCCCACTCGATGCTCGGACAGTAGTACTCCTCGAAGTCGTCGGTGCCTCCGACCAGTTCAGCCGTCAGGACGATACGCGCCGGAGCGACGCCCACCGTCGGGTGCGCCCGGAGCGAGAGGCGCGGGCGCTTTGCGGAGTCCGGCTTCGCGGCATCGTTCGCAGGCTTGTCGCCCGCCTGTTGGCCGACGACCCCGGTTGGGACGGCAATTGCGAGTGACGTGATCGCGGCGACGAGCACCCAGCGCAGCTTCTTCATGTCCTGGTCCCCCGGGGCGGGCGGCTTTCGAATCCTATTGTAACGGCGGTGTATGGGCGCGGCAACCGCGTTCATGGATAATATTCGGATGCCTTCAGCCCCGTCTGCGCCATCGATCGTCGTCACGTCCGCACGGCTCACCTCGGTTGACGTGGACATGCTCGTGGTGCCCTGGTTCGAGGGCGAGGAGCCGTCCTCGCTCGAGGGTATCGACGAGGCGACCGGCGGCGAGCTTGCCCGCGCACTCGGCTCGAAGGAGTTTTCCTCGTGTCCCTTCGAGCTGTTCGTGACGCCGGTCGCCCACAGCGCCTGGAAGGCCGGCCGCCTCGCATTCATCGGCGGTGGCGCCGCCGCGGCGTTCGACACCGCGGTCGCGCGGAAGCTGGCGACCGCGGCGGGCCTGGCGTCACGCCAGCGGCGGGTACAGCGCCTGGGCTTCGTGCTGCGGCCGGGCATGGCGCCCGCCTCGGGGGACGTCGACGTTGCCGGTTTCCTTCAGGCGATCGCCGAAGGGCTCACGCTTGCCGAGTTCTCCGGAAGCATCTACAAGACCGGCGCTCCCGCGCAGGGGCCGGCGCCGCATTTCACGATTGTCCTCCTGGACCTCCCCGACACCTCGCCCGAGAGCCCGACGCGGCTCGAGGCGGCGCTCAGCCGGGGCCGGATTCTGGGCGAATGCAGCAACCTCGCGCGCGAGCTCGCGAACGAGCCTGGCAACAGGCTCACCCCGCGCGAGTTCGCGACGCGGGCGGCGGCGGTGGCCAGCGGTGGCGGCGCGTCGGTCGAGATCCTCGACGAGCGGCAGATCGAGGAACTGGGGATGGGCCTGTTGACGGGCGTCGGCCGCGGCAGCGACGAGCCGCCTCGGCTCATCGTCTTCCGGCACGAGCCGCCTGGCGCGCCTGCGAGGCCGGTGCTCGGGCTCGTCGGCAAGGGCATCACCTTCGACACCGGTGGCATCTCGATCAAGCCGGCCGATGGCATGGAGCGGATGAAGGACGACATGGCTGGCGGCGCCGCCGTTGCCGCGGCGATGCGGGCCATCGCCCTGCTGGGGGCGCCGATTCGCGTGATCGGCATCGTGCCGTCGGCGGAGAACATGCCGGGTGGCGGGGCCGTGAAGCCGGGCGACGTCCTGACCAGCGCGGAAGGCAAGACGGTCGAAGTGATCAACACCGATGCCGAGGGACGGCTCATCCTCGGCGACGGCCTGTGGTACGCACGGAAGCTTGGTGCGACCCACCTCGTGGATGTCGCGACCCTGACCGGGGCCATCGTCGTCGCGTTGGGGAAGAGCGCGAGCGGCCTCTTCGGCACGCCCGAGTGGTGGGTCGAAGTGGTGCGGCGCGTCGCCGATCGAGCCGGCGATCGCGTATGGCCGATGCCGCTGTACGACGAGTACCGGGATCAGCTGAAGAGCGAGATCGCGGACATCTCCAATACCGGCGGCCGGCCCGCTGGCGCGATCACTGCTGCGTTGTTCCTGAAAGAGTTCAGCGGCGGGCTGCCGTGGGTTCACCTCGACGTCGCCGGCACCGCTTGGGCGGAGGAGGCCTGCCCCTATCTGCCGAAAGGCCCGAGCGGCGTGGCGGTGAGGACCCTGGCGGAGCTCGCCTTCACCGCCAACCGATGGAAACAATAGCGGTGCAACAGCCTGCCCCGCCGATCATCGTCAAGATCATCGAGACGCCGAAGGATCCAACCGAAGGCCTCGCCGATGTGCTGATCGGCGCCCTCGGCGTGACCGGCGTGCTCTTCGCCGGCGCGGTGGTCATGGGGCTGGTCATGGGCGCCGTACTCTACTGGCTGCGCTCACGGTCCGCCTGATCTCATTGCTTTTGAGCGACTCGCGGGGTGCTCTTCAACGCCGCTTGATACTTCCGGACCGCGTCGAACAGCGCATCGGCAATCCGTTGTCGATATGCCGCGCCCTTGAGCAGCCTGGCCTCCTGCGGATTGGTGAGGAAGGACACCTCCGCGAGGACACTCGGCATCGCCGCGCCGACGAGCACCACGAACGGCGCCTGCTTGACGCCGAGATCCCGCACCGCCTTGTTGGCCGCGGTGAGCTTGACGATCATCGCCCGCTGGACGTAGGTGGCGAAGTCACGGGATTCGTCGAGCTTGTTGTTCAGCGCGATCGTCTTCACGACGTCGGGCAACGTGGCCATCGCCTGGCCCGACACGGCATTTTCCCGCGCCGCGACCGACGCCGCGCTCAGGTTGGTGGCGAAGTTCAGGAAGTAGGTTTCGACGCCGCGCGCCTGCGTGTTGGTGCTGGCATTGGCGTGGATCGACAGAAACAGATCGGCCGACTCGCGGTTCGCGATCGCCGTCCGCTCCTTCAGCGCGAGGTACCGATCGTCGCGTCGCGTCAGCACCACCTCGATTCCGGGAACCTTGGCCAGCAGCTTCTCGAGCCGGAGCGCGATGTCGAGCACCAGCTCGGCCTCCGCCAGACCGGACGCTCGTGCCCCCGGATCCTGTCCGCCGTGACCAGGGTCGAT
>WHSN01000014.1 GCA_009380045.1 Luteitalea sp. | reverse complement strand
CGTCTACACCGGCGCCGTGCGCAAGATACGGGAGCTGGTCGAGGCCCAGGGCATCGGTGAGATCTACTACTACGACTCGGTGCGGGTGAACCTCGGACTGTTCCAGCACGATGTCAACGTCCTGTGGGACCTGGCCGTGCACGACCTGTCGATCATGGACTATGTCCTGCCGGCACAGCCGATCGCCGTCTCGGCCACCGGCGTCGGCCATGTCGCCGGCGAACCGGAGAACATCGCCTACCTGAACCTGTTCTTCGCGAACAACCTGATTGCCCACATTCACGCCAACTGGCTCGCACCGGTGAAGGTGCGGCGGACGCTCATCGGCGGCAGCAAGAAGATGATCGTCTACGACGACCTCGAGCCGAGCGAAAAGATCAAGGTCTACGACAAGGGCATCACCTTGAACGGGAACGGCGCGAGCGGCGAGAAGCGCTATCAGATGCTGGTCGGCTACCGGACCGGCGACATGTGGGCGCCGCACCTCGACGCGACCGAGGCGCTCAGCCTCGAGCTCCGCGAGTTCGTCAAGTGCGTCGAGTCGGGCGCCGTCCCGACGAGCGACGGACACGCCGGCTTGCGCGTCGTCCGCATTCTGGAAGCCGCCACCCGGTCGCTTGCCGACCGCGGCGGGATTATTGAACTCGAGGGAGCCGGGTGCACCGTATGATTCCGTTTCTTGATCTGAAAGCGCAGTACCAGAGCATCAAGCCAGAGATCGATGCCGCGGTATCGAAGATTCTCGAAAGCAGCCAGTTCGTGCTCGGCGAGGAGGTCGCCGCCTTCGAGTCCGATTTTGCCGCCTATTGCGGCACGACGCACGCAGTCGCGGTGAACTCGGGGACGAGCGCCCTCCACCTGGCGCTGCTCGCCGCCGGGGTGGGCCCGGGTGACGAGGTGATCACCATCCCGTTCACCTTCGTGGCCACGGTCTCGGCCATCTGCTACACGGGCGCGACGCCGGTGTTCGTCGACGTCGAACAGGCCTCGCTGACGATGGATCCGGCGCAGCTCGAGGCGGCGATTACGCCGCGGACGAAAGCGATCCTCCCGGTGCACCTCTACGGCCAGATGGCCGACATGGATGCGATTCTCACGGTGGCGAATCGCCACGGCATTCCCGTCGTCGAAGACGCGTGTCAGGCGCACGGAGCGGAGTACCACGGTCACCGGGCCGGCAGCCTCGGCGTCTCGGGCTGCTTCAGTTTCTATCCAGGCAAGAACCTCGGCGCTTACGGCGAAGGGGGAATCGTCGTCACCAGCAACGACGAGCATGCGAAGAAGATCCGCATGTTGCGCGACTGGGGCCAGGAGAAGCGCTATCACCACGTCCTCAAGGGTTTCAACTACCGCATGGACGGGATGCAGGGCGCCATCCTCCGCGTCAAGCTGCGCTACCTCGAGCAGTGGACCGAGGCTCGCCGCGCGCACGCGCGCCAATACAATGCGCTGCTGCGCGGTTCGCGGCTCGAAACACCTCAGGAGCTCGCCGGCCGCAGACACGTCTACCACATCTATGCGGTGCGGACCGGCCAGCGCGACCAGCTCCAGCGCCTGCTGCAGGCCGAGGGCGTTCAGACCGGTCTCCACTACCCGATTCCGGTGCACCTGCAGGAAGCGCATCGCGATCTCGGCTACCACCGCGGAGACTTCCCGCAGTCGGAGGCGGCGGCCGACCAGGTGCTGTCGCTGCCGATGTTTCCGGAGATGACGCCGTCGCGCGTCGAGCAGGTCGCCGTGGCCGCCCGGCAGGAGACCAGTGTCTACTGAGCCGCGGGTGGAAGCCCGGATTGTCCCGGCCGTCCACGGCGCGCAGGAGATCAAGCCCGACCCGGACTTCGAAGTCGGTCTGGCGTCAGCGCTGCGCGACCGGTACGGCAGCCAGGGGCTGGTCGAGCTCTATGCGCGGTTTGCCCACGGTGACGGCTACCTCGACGCCCTGATGCGCCGGGCGATCTGGCGCGCGGCGGCCAGGAGCTGCGGCCACGGCCTTCAGGTCGGCAGCGGCGTCGGTTTCAAGCACCTCGAGACGTTCGAGATCGCGGACGGCGTGTTCATCGGCGCGCAGGCATACATCCAGGGCCGCTATGACGGGACCTGCGTGCTCGGCAGGAACGTGTGGATCGGCCCGCAGTCGTACTTCGACGCGCGAGACCTGGTGCTGGAGGAGTTCGTCGGCTGGGGACCGGGAGCGAAGGTGCTCGGGTCGTCGCACACCGGCATTCCTGTTGACGTGCCGATCGTCCAGACCGATCTGGACATCCGGCCGGTTCGCGTCGGCGCCTGGGCCGACATCGGGACCAATGCCGTCATCCTTCCGGGTGTGACCATCGGCAAGGGCGCGATGGTGGGCGCCGGAGCCATCGTGACGAGCGACGTGGCGCCCTTCGCCGTTGTCGCCGGCGTGCCCGCCAGGTTTCTGAGATGGCGCACCGACCTCGAGCTCAGAGCGGCAGAAATTCGAACCCAGGAGTCCATCAGTGCGAAATAAGCGAATCCTGATCACCGGCGGCGCCGGGCTGATCGGCTCTCACATTGTCGATCTGCTGGTGCAGGAGCAGCCGAAAGACATCGTCATCCTCGACAACTTCGTCCGCGGCCGCCGCGAGAATCTTGCCGCCGCACTGCGGGCCTTTCCGCTGACGATTGTCGAGGGCGACATTCGCGATCGCGCGCTGCTGGCCAGGACGTTCCAGGGCGTGGACCTCGTGTTCCACCAGGCGGCGATCCGGATCACCCAGTGCGCCGAGGAGCCGCGGCTGGCGCTGGAGGTGCTCGTGGACGGCACCTTCAACGTGCTCGAGGCCGCGGTGCAGGCCGGTGTGTCGAAGGTGGTGGCTGCCTCGTCGGCCTCCGTCCTCGGGCTGGCGGACGAGTTTCCCACGAGCGAGGGCCACCACCCGTACAACAACCGGACGATTTACGGTGCGGCCAAGGCATTCAACGAAGGGCTGTTACGCAGCTTCAACGAGATGTACGGGCTGAAGTATGTCGCGCTCCGCTACTTCAACGTGTATGGGCCCCGCATGGACGCCTACGGCGCCTACACCGAGGTCTTCATCCGGTGGATGGAGAAGATTGCCTCGGGCCAGGCGCCGCTCATCTTCGGCGACGGTGCGCAGACAATGGACTTCGTGCACGTCCACGACATCGCCCGCGCCAACATCCTGGCGGCGAAATCGGAGGCGAGCGACCAGGTGTTCAACGTCGCCAGCGGCGTCGAAACGAGCCTGAAGGAGGTCGCGGAGAGGCTGCTGACGATCATGGGCTCCGGGCTCCATCCGGCGCACGCCGCCGAGCGCGCGGTGAACCCGGTGCCGCGACGCCTGGCCGACACGCGCAAGGCCAAGGACGTCCTCGGTTTCGAGGCCGAGGTCTCGCTCGACAAGGGCCTGCGCACGCTCGTCGACTGGTGGCAGCGCGAGCGCACGGCGCTGCAGGTCTGCTCATGAGCGACACACCGCAGATGATTCCCATCGCCAAGCCGGTCCTCGACGAGCGCGAGGTGGAAGCGGTGCGCCGCGTGATCCTCTCGGGGTGGGTCACCCAGGGGCCCGAGGTGGCCGCATTCGAACGCGGGTTCGCCGAGTATGTCGGCGCGCCGCACGCCTGTGCGGTGTCGAACTGCACCACGGCCCTGCACCTGGCGCTGCTCGCCGCCGGCGTCGGCCCCGGTGACGAGGTCATCACCGTCAGCCACTCGTTCATCGCCACGGCGAACGCCGTCGCGTATTGCGGCGCCACGCCGGTCTTCATCGACATCGAGCCGGACGGCTACAACATGGACCCGGCGCTCATCGAGCCGGCGATCACGGAGAAGACCAAGGCGATTCTCTGCGTCCACCAGATCGGGATGCCGTGCGACCTCGCGCGCATCGTCGCCATCGGCAGGCGCCGCGGCCTGCCGGTGATTGAGGACGCCGCCTGCGCCATCGGCAGCGAGATTCTGTGGAATGGCCGGTGGGAGAAGATTGGCAAGCCGCACGGCGATATCGCCTGTTTCTCGTTCCACCCGCGCAAGGTGATCACCACCGGCGACGGCGGGATGATCACCACCGCCAATCCCGACTTCGATCGAAAGTTCCGGCTGTGGCGGCAGCACGGGATGAGCGTGGCCGATACGGTGCGGCACGGCTCGCGCGAGGTGATCTTCGAGTCGTATCCGGAGATCGGCTACAACTACCGGCTCACCGACGTGCAGGCGGCGATTGGCCGCGAGCAGTTGAAACGGCTGCCGGCGATCGTTCCGGCGCGACGGGCGCTGGCGCGGCGGTATCACGAGCTCTTGAAGAACGGTTCAGGATTTCGAGCTCCCGCCGAGCCCGCGTGGGCGCGCAGCAACTGGCAGAGCTACTGCGTCGGCCTGCCCGAGCCGGTTGATCAGCGGCAGGTGATGCAGGTGCTGCTCGAGGCGGGTATCTCCGCCCGCCGCGGCGTGATGTGCAGTCACCGCGAGGAGACATGGGCGAATCACCTGGCGCCTTGGAAGCTGCGGAATTCAGAGCACGCGCAAGACCGTTGCATTCTGTTGCCATTGCACAACTCATTGACCCCAGAGCAGCAATCAGACATCGTCGGCGCTTTGGAGTCGGTAGCAGCCGAGTCCGCCACGAAAGCCCTGGCATGAGCGGTCCTGACATGGACCGGGCGTCTGCGTCCTATCTGCGATGCGCCGCCTTGGCGGCATCGCTCGATCCGGAGCGATCGCCCGAGGCATTGCTGCAGGTTGTCAAGGTGGCGGCCCGGATCGCTGCGGAATTTCATTGCTTTCGATTCGCGGACGGCCTGATCGAGAATCAGGCGTTACGCGTCGCCAGTGTCCTCCCTCCCCGGGTCTTGCCTGCGCAGCTGTCAATCGCCTCTTGTGGCAAGCGATCGCGCGCGCGACGGGTCTTGCACGTAGCCTCGTGCGTGTTTGACGTCGGCGGACACTCGCGCATGATCGCTGAGTGGGCCGCGCGGGACGTCGACACGACACACTTCCTGGTCACGACCCATCAGGAAGGCGCACCGCCACCGTCTCTTGCGAGGGCGATCCAGGATACAGGTGGTCAGACCTGGGTGCTTGGCTACAGCAGCCCGGCATTCGTGCGGGCACAATGGCTTCGGACTCTTGCGTCGCTCGATTTCGACTTCGTCATCCTACACACGGCGCCGTACGACCCCATCTCCGTGGCCGCGTTCGGCGTGCCGGGTGGACCTCCGGTGGCGCTGTTGAACCATGCTGATCATGTCTTTTGGATCGGTGGTTCGGTGAGTGACGCAATCATCAACCTCCGACCGGTAGGCGCGGAGCTCAGTGCGGCTCGGCGTTTTGCAACACAGAACTGCACCATTCCGATACCTGTCAGCAAACCTCCCGCAACGCGGGACCGCGCTGGCGCTCGGCGCCAGCTCGGCCTGCCGGCTGCTCAGAGGGTTCTGGTAAGCGTCGGCCGATCGCTGAAGTACACGCCTTCACGGACGCATGATTTTTATCGCGTGGCCAGGCGACTGTTGTTGGAGCATCCGGCTGCGCACTTATACGTCTTGGGACCAGATGATAGTCACTATCTGAAGCACAATGCCGGCGGGACCGTCCCAGAACGGCTCCACCTGCTTGGTCCGGTCACGAATCCGTTGCCTTGGTTCGCGGCCGCTGACGTGTACCTGGAAAGCTTTCCATTCGGATCCCAAACTGCCACTCTCGAGGCGGCTGTCATGGGGCCGGCAGTGGTGCTGGCGCTCGCGCCGAGCACTCCACTGCTGGCCGCCAGTGACGTCGCGTTTGACGGGCTCATCCACAACGCCAGCAACGAAAACGAATACTGCCGTCGGGTGAGCGCGGCTCTTGATCGCCAGCCTTCTCGTCACACTGATGCCGAGCAACTAGCGGCAGCAGTGCTCACCCACCACGTGCACGATCACTGGCTGGCCTGGCTGCACCAGGTCTACGAAACTCTGGGCCGCCTGCCTCACACGCCGCACACTTTGCCGATCGCAGAGCCGCAAGAAACGGCGACGGACCGAGCCATCATGGAATGGCAACGCTCTACCAATTCGGCAACGGCATCGGTGCAGGCAGCCGACTACCTGCTCCATGCCGCAAATTTGGCACGTGAAGCGGGTGAATGGACGGCATCTTTGCGACTGCTCGGTCTGTCTTCTCAAATATCTGGTTTCAGCACGGCTCAACTTACCGCGGCCGCGAAGGTTATCGGGCGGGCATCCTTTCGGCAAGTCACCGCACGCATGAGTCCTCCGGCAGTGAACGATACTGCCGCCGATTCTCAGCACATTGACGGCAACCTGTAGCATGATGACTTTCGCTGCGCACCGACAGAGCAGGCTAAACCTATCGACGTCCGGGGAGGCTGGGGGTGTCTCGATTGAGCCCACAGCAGTCTGTATCGTCCAGCCCAATGTGGCGGCACTGTCCGAGACGTTCATTCAGGCCCACGCCGACCGTCTGCCGGCCACGATCCATGTCGTGCACGGATATCCGCCGCGCGTCGGCACGCAGCTGATCGCCAGCCAGCCGCTGGCGGCTCGCGCGATGATGAAGGGCTGGCGTCGCCTGACGCGCAGCCCGAGACAGCGTGAGGTCACCGCCGATTTCACCCGCGCGTTCCGGCAGCTCCGGCCGGCGGTCGTGCTCGCCGAGTACGGGCCTACCGGTGTGGCGGTGCGCGAGGCCTGCCAGGCTCTCGACATTCCCTTGGTCGTGCATTTCCACGGGTTTGACGCCAACCAACACGAGACGTTAGACGAGCATCGCGACTCCTATCCGATCCTCTTTCGCGAGGCGGCCGCCATTGTCGTTGTGTCGAAGCACATGGAATCGCGCCTCCTCAGCCTGGGCGCCGATCCCCGGACGACGCACTTGAATCCCTATGGTGTCGATTGCAGCCTTTTCGAAGGCGCGACACCGGCGTCGGCCGATCCGATCCTGCTGGCCGTGGGCCGATTCGTGGACAAGAAGGCGCCCCAAACGACTATCGGGGCATTTGCGGACGCCTATCGCGGTTGCACCGCTGCAAGGCTCCGCATGATTGGAGACGGCCCTCTGCTCGCCGAGTGCCGGGAGCTTGCTCAGGCGCTCGGAATCGCGCACGCGGTGCGGTTCCTGGGTTCACAACCACCGGATGTCGTGCGCCTGGAAATGAGGCAGGTCCGTGCGTTCGTGCAACACTCGGTGGCGGCCGCCTCTGGTGATTCCGAGGGGCTGCCCCTCAGTATCCTCGAGGCCGGTGCGACCGGTCTTCCGGTTGTTTCCACCAGGCACGCAGGCATTCCGGATGCGGTCATCGAAAATGAGACGGGCATCCTGGTGGACGAAGGAGATGTCGCGGCCATGACCGCCGGGATGCGTGCAGTGTTACAGAGCCCGCCTCTCGCGGGTTACCTGGGCCTGAATGCGCGGGTGCGCATCAGGCATCACTTCTCGATCGAGCGAAGCATTACCGGCTTGTGGGAGATCCTGCAATCGAGCTCACGACGCCAGATTGGCGATGCTGCTCTGCCAGTGCTGACCCATTTGTTGCGAGGGCGTGAACATCGTGCTTGAACCCGTCAGTCCATCCGTCAGCGTGATTATCTCCGCATTCAACGCCGCCGCGTACGTCGGCGAAGCGGTCTCGTCCGCGCTTGCGTCACGCGATGTGGCGCTCGAAGTGCTGGTGATCGACGACGGCTCGACCGATGGCACCTGGGACGTGCTCGAGACATTCGGCGACCGGATCAGGAAAGTACGTCAAGCCAATGCCGGCCCATACAAGGCACGCAATCTCGGCGCGACGATGGCGCGAGGCGAATGGCTGGCATTCCTCGATGCTGACGATGCCTGGCTTCCGGACAAACTGGGACGGCAGCTGGCCGCCGCCGACGCCAGCCACGACCTTGTTTTCACGGACTGTTCCAACTTCGGTTCTTTCGAACGGGTGAAAGCGCGGCAATCCGACAGCACCCGGTTTTTCGAAGGTGACGTGTTCGAGCCGCTTCTGCTCGACAACTTCATCACGCTCTCGAGCGTGTTGATGCGAAAGCGCTGCTTCGAAGGGCTCGGTGGTTTTTCCGAAGAACATACCGGCGTGCAGGACTGGGATTTGTGGCTTCGATTCGCGGCCGCCGGAGGGCTCGTCAGGCTGGTTCCGGAGCCCCTCACCCGCTATCGCCTTCACGCCGGGCAGATGACCAACCGGATTGCGGCCCGGGCGCGGGAGCGCGCCGCCGTGGTCGAACGGGCGCTGTCGTCGCCCCGTGGACAGCTGGTCGGCCGCGCCGTGGCGCGGCAGGCCCGGGCGAACGTCTGGGCGATAGGCGCATGGATTGCCGCCCCGACCAACCGGCTCACCGCAATCGCATGGTTCCTGCGGGCCGCACGGCACTGGCCCTGGAACATGGGACTCTACAAGGGCGTCGTGAAATGCTGCTTGAATCGGGCATAGCGGAGTTCACATGTCAACAACAGCCCTCGTCTACGACCAACGCTATCAAGGTGACTAGGCGATTACGACTTGCGGAAGAGCACGAGATAAAGCGACGCGGGCTGACTATCCGGGTTCCAGCTGGCGATCGTGCGCACGTGCGTCAAGACGGCACCAACCTCGCGCTCAACCACGCCGGGCGGCACGCCGTGTCCGAGCCTGTTCGACGGCACGCCCGTCGGCACTTCACTGTTTGGGCGTGGCGGAAAGTCGATGACGGCCAGCCGGCCACCCGGCCTTAGCGCAGCGGCGAGACTCTTCACGATGGCGTCGGGCTGCGTCAAATGATGATAGGCGTCGCGAATCAGGATTGCGTCGCAGCAGAGCGCGGGAAGATTCGAGCTGTTGGTAGCGCCCTCCACCACGGTGACATTCGGGAGCCCTTCGCGCTGCGCCGCATCGCGCAGTGCCGCAAGCTGCGCCGCGCCGACGTCGGTGGAATACACGTGGCCGGACGGACCGACCACCTTGGAGAATCGTGTTGTCCACGCGCCGAACCCCGCGCCCACGTCCGCGACCGTCATACCCGGTCTGAGCTCGAACAGCTTCACGAGTTCGGGTACCTCGAGCTCGGCCGCCTTGATCTGCCCCTCGGTTAAACCCGTCTGTTGTGCAGCACCCGGCGTGATCAACACAAGAACGAGACCGAACCTGAGAAGGGCGCGTAGCATGAGTTACTCCTGGCCGCGATCCCGCAGCAGCAGCAGCGGCGCATCGATGCCGGCGAGCCCGACGTTCGGCGGGCCTAGGGAAGCCACCAGCATCATGTGCATGACGTGAGCATCAGCCGCTCAATTTAACATAGCCGCAGACGGATCCACATGCTCCGCCGTACATAACGCGATGTTGGCGGACTCGACGTCTGGATGCGGGGAGACTGACGTCGCGACGTGTCCACGTTCCGGCGCCGATGCTGAATGCAGCCGCCTTCGACAGCATCCCGCTGATCGTCCACCCGCCCGCGCCCTGACCCGATGGCGCTTCAGCGACGATTATTCAGCCGCTGTCGCCAATGCTCTCCGCACTGCGGCCACGAGTTTGATCCAGATCGCCGGGCTTCTCGATAATCTCGATGGCATTTGTCGAGCCAATGCACTCGGTGAGGGCGCGTTTGTTCGTCGTCGTCAGCACGACGGCAAAGAACGTGAGCCCCCAAGCGCCGGTCGGTGAAACGCGGACTTGCCTCGCGGCAATCCCGGTGCCTTCGACATCCTCGTCCAGCGCGACCTCCCGTCGCCGAGGGCGCCGATTCCGCCCGCGGCCGAGGGTAGTGAACAATGCCGTGACCGACCTCTGAAGCGAGCCGGCCTTCGCGGTAGCCGGTTGGCTCTGGACGCCTATTGCGGGTACGCTGTGCATGGTGCCTCCAGTGCTCAACCGCGCCGAGACCGTTGAACGCCTCTCCGCGTGCGAGGGCGAGATCCGCGCGTTGGGCGTCAGTCGTCTCGCGTTATTCGGCTCCGTCCTGCGCGGACAGACCCACGCCGGCAGTGATGTCGATGTCCTGGTCCAGTTCGCTCCGGGCGCCAAGACCTACGACCGGTTCTTCGCGTTGTCCGAATTGCTCGAGCGCTGTCTGAGCCGCCGGGTCGAGCTGGTGACCACCGAAGCCCTGTCGCCGTTCATCGGGCCGCGCATCCTGGCGGAAGCGGAAGATGTCCTTCGAGTCGCGTGACTACCTCCGCCATATTCTGGTCGAAGCGGAGTACCTGGTCGGGCGCAGCGCAGGATTGTCGTATGACGTCTTCGCCGCCGATGAAACACTCCGTCGAGCGTTTGTCCGGAGCCTCGAGATCATCGGCGAAGCCGCCAAGAGAGTTCCCGACGACTTCAAGACGGTGCATTCCACAGTGGAGTGGCGCGCAATGGCCGCCATGCGGGACCGCTTGATTCACGGCTACTTCGGCGTCGACTTCGAACTGGTGTGGGACGTCGTTCAAAGGCGAGTTCCGGAACTCCGGGCACAGATCGCGGCCATCCTCGGGGCCTGAGACACTCGTGCAGCCTACATCAGCCTTGCCGCGTTCAGATACGCTCTCGAGTACGCGTCCACCATCTGGTCGAACGAGAATTCGGCGAGCATGCGCCGCCGGCCCATGGCTCCCAGCTGCGCACCGCGATCGGACAGCGACCTGACGGTCAGAATCGCGGCCGCCAGCGCCTCGCCGTCACGAGCCGGCACCAGCAAACCCGTTTCACCGTCGATCACGACTTCCGGCGTGCCACCGACCGCGGTCGCGACCACCGGCAGGCCGGCGGACATCGCCTCGAGAATCGTCAGCGAGATGCCCTCGGTGGTGGAGGCGTTCACGAACACGTCGAACGCCGGCATGATGGCGCTGACATCCGACCTGTAACCCACCAGTCGGACTGCACTCTCGAGCCCCAAGCGGCGGACGTCGGCCTCGATCCGCTCGCGCTCGGGACCATCGCCGACGAGCACGAGCATGGTGTTGCCGGCGCGCCCTCGGACTGTTGCGACCGCCTGCATGAGCGTGTCGAGGCCCTTCACCGGATCGAGCCGCCCGACGGCGCCGATCACGAAGGCGGCCGGCGGCAAATCGAGGGCCTGCCGCGCCTCGGCACGGCGGCTCGGCGTCGTCTGCACGGCCGTTTTGACACCGTTGTGCAGCACCCGCACCTGGCCTTCCCGGAAAGCCTCGGCCACCAGGTGATTCCGCAGATCGTACGAGACGGTGTAGACGCGGGTCGGAAGCGTCCGCAGCAACCTGTTGGCGAGCCGCCGCTTCGACGACGGCCCGACGTCAGAGAGCCGGCCGTGCTCGGTGAAGATCACGCGCGTTCGAGGTTCCCAGATCTTGGCGCAGCAGCCGTAGACAAACGGCGTGTACTGGTGGCAATGCAGGATGCTGGCGCCCTGTTCCTCCGCGAGGTTCGCGATCCGCTTCCCCAGGCCCGGGTGAAAGCCCGGACGGCGGCCCAGGACCGTAACCGGCACCCCGATCGCCGTCAACTCTGAGGCCAGCGTTCCACGCTCGTCGAGGCAGCACACCGCCATGCGAAACTGGCGCCTCAGTCGCTTGACGGTTTCGACGACGAGCCGTTCGGTGCCGCCAGACGCGAGGCTGAGCACGACCTGCAGCACGCCGGGAAACTCGCGAGGGTTCATCCGCAAACTATTGCCAGACGCCTGAACCGTGGCAGGAGCACACGTTGGAACCGTGCATCACGCGCGACATCAAGCTCCGAGAACACGGCAAACCGCCTTCCAGTGGTGGAACCGGCATCGACAGCGACGCCACGAGACGGCCGCCGGCGCCGTGCGTCCGGGCGCAATTCAGATCTTCGCCGCATGGCTCACCGGCGCCAGATTGCCTCCCAGGACCGGATAGGCCGGGGCCCGCGCGCCGGCGTCAACGCGTGACAGGCGCTCCATCGACGCCACGAGCGCGAAGGTCAGCCACGTGAGATCGTTCAGCGCCAGGGCAATGAACGAACCGCCGATGACAAACGCGCTCATCGATGCCAGGAGTGCGTTGGCCATCGTGAAATCGAAATAGTGCTCCTCGCTGGAGAGGTCGCCGCGGCTGGCGCGGGATCGCACTTTCAACCCGACCCAGCCTGAATAGCCGAGCAGACTGAGCCAAACCACCAGCCCGGGAAACCCCATTTCAGCCAGCACCTGCACATGACTGTTGTGCACCGATCGGTGAGTGCCATAGGCGCCGTCCAGGAAGTCGTACCTGTCGTAGGCGGCATCGAAGTTTCTCAGGCCGACGCCGAAGGGGCGGTCGAGGCCCATCTCGAGGCCGACCTGCCAGAAATGCAGACGGCTGATGGCCGATTCGTCGGCAACCTCCCTGTAGGTGTGAATGGTCTGAATGCGCTCCCGGTAGCCGTCGGGGACCGGGACCACCGCAATACCCGCCAGCAACACGGCGGCGAGCACCGTCACCATCATCAGACGCCGGCGCTGAAGCAGGATGAACACCACAGTCGCCGTCGCCAGCGCCAGGAAGCCCTCACGCGAAAACGTGCTGACAATGGTGCAGACCGTGAGGCCCGCGGCGAGGTAGCACACGTAACGAACAGAGCGGCGGCGGACGTTCTGGCCGACAGCGACGAGCGGGTAGACAATCATGGCGCCCGCAAGCGCGTAGCCGTTGTTGTCAACCCAGGGGCCGGCGAGGCCGTCGGCAAACTGCAGCCCTCCAGCGAGCATCGAGGCCAGCCCGGCTTTCGCGGCGTGAAATCCCAATGAGCCGGTGATCACGGCAACGGCGAGCAGGAGCTCGCGACGCGTGCGGATGATCGAGACGCTGAACAATGAAACGCAAGTGAGGCTGGCGAGGTATTCAATCCACTGCCAGCCAAAGGCTGCGTCGACGGCCTGGACTTGGGACAGCAGCGCCGTCGCCAGGAACAGGATCATCCCCACCGAGAGCGGATGAGTGAGATTGGGCCAGATGCCGCTGAAGACAGATGGAACGATCAGCAGCAGCGCGATGGCAAGGGAGAGATGAAGGGCCCCGAGATCGAAATACACCCACTCCTGCGGGCGGAAAAAAGCAAACCAGAGATAGAGGAGCAGCGCCGCAAACCGGCTGCGGACGGCCCCGAACATCCCTATGCATAGAACGAGACAGACGAGAGCGGCTCTCAGCACGTGTTGGTTGCCCACTCGTCCAGTGGACGAGGGATATCCCTCTCCAAGGCAAACCGCCCGCCATGGAGACGCCGGCCGCGATTGTGGGCTAAGCGCCGTTTGATGAGGGCCTTAGGGGCCCCGGGCCGTGCCGCCGCAAACGTCGAGGAGCCTTTAGTCCGAGTATTACCAGACTAAAGGCTCCTTGTCCCGCGTAGAGTCCCGGAAGCTATCCGATCACGCGCACCCCCGTTGGCGGCGCGGGCGGTGGTGGCGTTGCGGGCGGTGGTGGCGGCGCCGGCGGCACGGAGCTGCCGCCGCCAACCTTGAAGACGTGCACCAGCGGCGCGGGATAGTTCCCGCGATCGACGACCATGTACGCCAGGCGCGTCGCCGGGTCCCATGCCACGCCCACGCCCCGGCCGCCGGATCCGTCGCCGAACACGCTGAACGCCCATCCGGTGTACGGAACCACGTCCCAGGGACGTTTCGAGCCCTGCTTCACCGCTAGCAGCTCGTTGACGTCGTAGGCCCAGACGAACTCGGTGTACGGATAGGCATGGTCGCCCTTGGAATCCCGGTTGTCCGGATCCCCGCACTCGGTGCCGGTGCCATAGCAGTAAGGCCCGAGCCCCTTGTTGCCGAAGAACAACACGCTCTCGGTTCCATCGGCGAACAGCACGCCCTGGATCCGCATCGAGTTGTCTTCGTAGGCCATGGTGAACGTGCCACGGCCGTGCGGATCGGTCACCGTGATGCTGGGAACCGCCTTCCCGTCCACGATCTGGTTCGGGCGATTCGAGTTCCAGAGTCCCAGGGTCGAGTGAATGCCGTCCTCGTAGTAGACCAGCGGCGCCGAGGCGATGCGGGTCGAGGCTGGCGGCTGCGCAACCAGGGCATCCGCATCAATCGCATGAAGCGACGGTCCTGGGGAGCCGCAGGAGATAATCGACGTCGGCCCGTTGCCGCTGACCACCGGCGCGCCGAACGCCGAACGCCATTCGGGTGGGACGATGGCCATGAAGCCACCGCCGAGGATCCGCGGCGTCACCGACTCCGTGAAGGCATAGGGTCCGGTCGCCTGTGCCGATTGGGAGAAGTCTATCGGGCTGACCCACGCCGATTTACTCTGCGAACAGTTCCCGTCGTACGCGATCGCCTCGGTGCCGATCAGCTTGCCCCCGTAGACAATCATGCTGCCGAACCCCGCCGACGTCAGGATGCTGCTGCCGATGCCGCGGCTCGGGTCCCCGAACCCCTGAACGCGGCTGGCGGTCGTCAAGCCGTTCAGGCCGACTGAATGCGGGTTCCGGATGTCTGTCGGGATCTTGACCTGAGCCACGCTCACCCGGCTCGACACCTGGAGCGCCGACAAATAGCCCTTGACGAACAGCGTCTTCCCGTTCGCCGGGTCGTCGTAGACGTTTCCCGCGACGTACGCCCCGCCGTAATCGAACGTGTCTGCCGGAGAACCGGCGCTTCCGCTCGGCAGCTTGAAGGCGCCGACGTAGGTGAAATCAGCCTGGGTCAAGAGCGACCCGGCCGCTGCCGCCCCGGTCGGAGCCAGGAGCTTCCCCAGGGTTATTGCGGTAACTCCAACCAAACACACCTTGAGCAGCCGTTTCATCGAACCTCCGGAATGCGCCGATCAGCGCAAGACAAGTGCCAATAGCCATCGGCCGCGATCAGTTTGCCTGGTGTCGCTCCCTTTAGCCGTAACGTGGTCGCCGCGGGTGATGCCGGAGACCCTGAGCCACGAGTCGCACGTCGAACCTCCGGGACGACCACCCTCGCGCCGATATAGTCCCTGAGGACTCGCCAGCGACCACGCCAGGCCGGCCCTCTCCGACCCCAGAACCAATGGAGTTCCGCTACTGTGACGTTCGCCCAACGGGTCCTCACCGCCATTGCCATCAGGAAGCGCAGCCTCCGCGAATATGCCGGTTTCGACTCCTCGATCGGGCGCCTGGTGTTCGGCGCCGCCGGAATGGCACTCGCCGCGGCCTACCAGTTGCTCGGCTCCCGCCTGAAAGCCGTGGAAGTGGCCGCCGCGGTGCACCGCGCCGCCTACACGTCGCTGACCGATCGCCTGTCGTGGCGACTCGTTTCACGCGACCTCCAGACGGCGACCATCAGCGCTCGATACATCGCCACTTCCGGTAGTGCTCCGAGCACACAACGGTTCATCGACGAACCCGAGCGCCTGCTGGGGACGCGCATCCTCGTCCTCAAGTCCCCCTCGACGAACGAGCGCGGCATCGTCGTTCTCGATTACTCGTTCGTGTTTTCGCTGTTCGCACGGCTGTTCGACGTCGAAGCCATCGCTCAGCGGTACTACCTGGTCTTCGAGCCGAGCTGGAGCGGCTACTGCGATCTGGACATCCTTTCGTATTCACAATTTGCGTTCCCCGTTTTCGTCCAATCGGTCGAGCCCCGCGATACAGAGGTCCTCGGTCGAGCAGGCAACAACTTCGTGCCAGTACCCACCGCGGCGAACTGGTGGATCGACCACCGGCTGATTCGCCCGATTCCTGACACCCCCAAGAATCTCGACATCGTGATGATTGCCAGTTGGGCGGCATTCAAACGCCATCATCGTGTCTTCAAGACCCTCCAGACGCTGCGGCGTCGGGGGCACGTCTTGACGATGGCAGTTGCCGGCTATCCCTCCGGGCTCTCGAAGGACGATATCCTCCGGCAGGCTGACTATTTCGGAATCGCCGATCAGATCGAAGTTCACGAATGGCTGTCACCATCGGATGTGAATGTTCTCTATAACCGTGCAAAAGTGAACCTGCTCTGGTCGCGCCGCGAAGGATTCAACCGCGGCGTCATCGAAGGCATGTTGGCAAATGTCCCGTGCATCATGAGAACCGGGTTCAACTACGGGTTTTGTCTGCCTTATCTCAACGCCTTGACCGGTCGCTTCTGCGCTGAGCAGGACCTGCCAGCCACCCTCCTCGAATTCCGCGACTCTCATCACAGGTATCATCCCCGCGACTGGGTGCTGTCTCACATGTCCTGTCAAAGTGCGACAGAGGCCCTGACAACTGCCATCCGGCCGGTCGCCCTCGGACTCGGTGAAACCTGGTCGCGCGATCCGGTGGTGAAAGTGGGCGCGCTGAACCGGATGGCATACTGGGACGAACAGGATGGCAAACGATTCGCCGCCGATTACGAGTTCCTGAAATCCGCACGACGCCCTGGAGCTGACCGGCCGATTCCCCAGGCGCCGCTGCCACAACGGGTAGTCCAGCCTGGCGCCTCCGGGCGGCGACCAGACACCGTGCCGAGCACCCACTCATAACCATGAGGAACTTCGCGCGCTCTGCAGTCTCTGCGGCCAACGTCGAGTCCGGTAGCACTGATTCATCGAAACCGCTCCACGGGCCGCCACGTTCGGCCGCTCAACGAACGAAGGTATTCGACGGAGCGCCCCGCGTGCTGCCGCCCGGCCCCACCGCCGTCACCGACGCGATATAGCTCCCAGACGGAAGCTGCGCCACCAGTGGCAGCATGTCGGCGGAGATCGAGCCGCTGACCACCGCCGGCTTGCCCAGATTCTGGGTCGCTGCCGCCGTGGCCGTGGCCGGGTCCTGGCCTGCCCTGAACACCTCCAGCCTGTACGAGGTCACGTTCGAATCGTGATCCGCGGACGGCGTGAACACCAGTTGCAGCGTGGCAGCCGGCGCCCCGGTCACGGTGATGCTCGCGGCGTTCGACGTCGCCCGCGCCCCGCCATTGTCGATAGCGGCCGCTGTGATGCGGTACTCGCCGGCGGGCACGTTCGCCCAGGTGTACGAGAACGGCCTCGACGAATCGGACCCGACCAGCGTCGATCCGCTGTAGAACTCCACCCCCGTCACCGACCCATCCGCGTCGGCGGCGGTCGCCGTCAACGCGATCGACGCCGGGGCGGTGAAAGTCGAGCCGTTAGCTGGCGAATCCAGGCTGACGGTGGGCGGGGTGTTGCCAGGTGTGTTCGATACCGACACATTGGTCATCGACACGGTGGCCGGCGCGACGTCGTTGTGACCGAGCACCACCAGGCCGGCATGCACCGTCGTCCCCATCGTTACCGTATCGGTTCCAATCAAGGTCCACGTCGAGCCGTCCGTTGATTGATAGGCGCTGAAGGTGGAGCCGGCGCGCGCGATCTTCAGCCAGTAGGGAGCGGCGTCGAAACCGCCGGCGGTGTGGTGAGTAATGCCGCCCAGATCGGGCCGGCGCTGGAACGCCACGCCGTTGCTGGGCGTTACGAGCGCGAAGGCGTGGGAGGAGTCCGACGTGAGCTGTTCGCGGATCATGACGCCGGCCTTCGCCCACCCGTCCGGGTTCGTCAACGACGCGACGCGCGCCACGATCTCGCCGTCGCCGGTGATCGTCCGGTAGACAAACCTGAACTGGTCAGTGTTGCCCCAGATGTCCATCCCTCCACCTGCCACCGTGAACGTCCCGTTCGAATGGGCCGCCGAGCCGGCCACGGTCGGCGCCCCGATATCGGCAGTGGCCCAAGGTGAAGGCAGATTGCCGCCGCCGGGGCCAACCGTCACGATCACCGGCGACGACGTCGTGGATGCGCCACCGTTGTCCACTGCCACCGCCGCCAGCGTGTAGGTGCCTGCCGGCACGTTGGCCCAGGTATAGGTGTAAGGACCGCTTGCGTCCGAACCGAGCAGCGTCGAACCGTTGTAGAACGACACGCTCGACACCGCCCCGTCGTTGTCGGACGCCTGGACCGACAGTTCGATCGATGCCGGCGCGGTCAACGTCGTTCCAGACGCCGGCGAGGTGATGCTGACCTGGGGCGGCTGGTTGCTCGGCGACGGCGGCGGCGAAGGTGGAAGCTCCCCTTCCCCGTCGAATTCGTCAGCGCCGTAGTCGGCCGTGCCGTTGGTCGGCCGCGGCTGCTTGTCCCAGTCTTTCGGCGCGTCCGCCACGCTCCCGACCCGGTTCATCGCGGCGGTCGCCGAGGGCAGCAGGTGCAGGTCGCCCGCAGCGGCGTTCACGAACATCGAGGACTTCGCCGCCTCGTAGTTCGAGCGCACCGTCCCGGTCGCACCATCCCGCGCCTGGACCGGGGCGGAGGTGAGGTTGTTGGCGATGAGGCCGCCCCGTGTCCCGGCAAAGCGATACTCGATCGCGTAGGCATAGGTGCCCTTCAACAGCACCGTGTTGTGGAGCACCTGGGTGCCGGGTGAGTCCGCGACGAGAATGCCCGCGTCCCCGTAGATGCCGGCGGCGCGGGAGATGAAATTGTTCCGGACAACGCCGCCGGTATTGTCGTCGGGCGTCCGTTCGGTGAGCCCCAGAGAGACCTCGCGCTGGCAGTTCACGAACGTGTTGCCCTCGACGATGGCGTTGCTCGATCCGTTCCAGATGAGTACCGCCGGCCCTGCCAGCAGACCGGCAGGCGCTGCGATATTGCGAAACAGGTTGTGGCGGACGACCCATCCGCTGCCGGTGTGAACGTCAACCCCGTTCGTGTAGGCGTCACGGGACGTCGTCGAATACTCGATCACCGAGTACTCGACGATGCCGTTGTTCACCCCGCCGCCGCCGCCGTCCGGATTCGACTTGACGAACTGTTGACCGGTGTCGATCAGGTGAACGTTGTAGATGCGCGGCGACTGGGCCCCGCCGTTCAGGATGACGGCATGGTCGGACACGTCCCGGACCGTGAGGTTGGCGATGGTAATCCGCTGGCCGTTGGTCCAGATGCCGAATTCCACCGCGCTGTTCGTCATCCCCCTCCCGGCGAGCACGACATCGTCGCGGTTGTTGGTCGCACCGCGCAGGGTGACGTCGTTGACCCCGTTCAAGTACAAGGGGCCGGTCAGGTTGTAGGTGCCTGGGGCGATGACGATCGTCGTGAATGGAACCGCGGCCCGGACAGCGTTCTGAAGCTCGGATTCGGTTGACACGTTGACGACCGTGCCCGAAGGGGCCGGCAGTGGCGGAGCAGCGTCGTAGGCCCGCGCCTGCGCCATGACAGGCGCAACAATCCCCGACAGGCACAGAAGGGTCGCGACGACGGGCAAGTTCCATCGAATTTTCAACAAGAGCTCCCTGTGGTGGTTTCCCGCAGCCCGCGCAATCAGCCTGCCAAGCACAGGAACGTCGATGTTTACAAGGGAAATCGATCGATTTCAGGAAGCACTCAAGCGGCCACAATGGTCGTTGAACGAACAAGAACGCCGTTTATACATGATCGTGCGAAAAGACCCACGAAAATGACCGTGAACGATCGTGCGTCACCGTGGTCGATCCATACATCGGTCTTATCGGAGGTATCGCGCCACGATGTATGACACGAGCGCGACGAGCATCAGCGCAGCAAATGCCGACAGCAGGAGAAAATTGCGAACGGCTTCGATCTTTTGAGGTACGAAAACGGCCGGCGGGCGGAGCTCGATGGCGGGGCTTCCGTCGTCGATCGTTGAATCAGCGCTTTGCAGTTTCGCGATGTCGTGACCACTGGAGAGAAGGATCGCGATCGGACGGGCCAGCGTCCTGGTGTCGTGCGCCGTCAACGTCGAGATCGAGCGGTCGAAGAAGAACCGGCTCCGCTCGAGCATCAATTCCCGCTCGCCGCCGGCGGTGTAGCGTGCAACCGTGGCGAAGATCTCCGCTTTCCGGATATCCTGCGCCGCCCAGGTCTCGTTCGGATATTCAAGGAGGTCCGGCCGTTCGAGATACGGGTATTCGTTCACGGCCATCCAACGGCCGTAGTGCAGGAGGCTGGCGCGCGCGTACGCGTAGTGCGAGTCGATCTCGCCGAGCACGGTCTTTGCCTGGAGGTACTTTCCGAGCACCTGCAGGAACACCGTGTACGACCAGCGGCGCTCAGCGTCGAGCAGACCGTTTCCCTGCAGGTCGTCCGCGGGGTGAATGCAGCGACGCACCAGCGACTCGGCCTTGTCCAGGAACCGGCGATCCCCGGTCAGTCGAAACCCGTTCAAGAGCGTCGCAATCGAGTTGCCGGCGCCACGGCCCGGCCCGTGGTATGTCGGTGACACTGTCGAGCTCGCCAGGCCGGTGTCAGCGCGGCTCAGAAATCGAAACACCGTGCGGCGGCCGTCGTCCATCGCCATCACCCAGTTCACCAGCTCAACCACGCCGGCGCGAGACCGCTCGTCGCCGGTGAGCAGGTGATGCAGGAGGAGCCCGGTCGAATAGTCGTGTTCGTTCGACGGGCCGCCGCCGGACACCCCGGGCGCACGCGGGTAGGTCCGGTGGGTCGAACGGCCAGCGTCAACGTAGTGGGCGGTATGCCAGAACAGCCCGTGATTGAAAGCGGATTTGTCCTCGTCGGTGTGATAGACGTCGATGTCCGTGACGTGCAGCGCCAGGTCCTCCATCGCCGAGAACCACCGCAGATCGCCGCTGCGCATGAATTGAATCGCGAAGCCGGCAATCGCGTCGTACTGGTTGTTGTAGTGGGACACCAGCGGCCGTTCGCCCTGATGTCCAACGGCTTCGTGATCGGCGTAGATGTCTCCGAAATTGCGCCAGCCGTACTCGTCGATGCGCTCGCGTTTCGCGTTGAACGTGTCGTCGCCTTCGATCGCGGCGTTGACCAGCCCCTCGTAGTCCGGCGCCCGGCTGGCCTGCGCCGGGGTGAGCAGCGGCACCGCCTGGCAGCGTTCGTACCATTCGGGCTCGCACGACAGGACAGCCGGCTCCAGCACCGACGACAGCGCCTCGGGAAACGGACCGTCGAACGCGAGTGAGGCGGTGTGGGTCTTGCTTTCGCCGCCCTGCAGCTCGTGGAGATCGTCCCACTGCTCGGGAAACAGCCTGATGGTCAGACCGGCCCGATCGCCGTCAAGCGCCTTGGGGAAGTTCTGCCAGAAATGCCGCACCGCGGCCGCCACGGCGCCACCCTCATAAGCGACCTCGATTGCGGGCGACGCCCGCCGGCCTTCAACCAGCTCCTCCGGGCTCTCCAATCGATACCCATTGAAGCGAATGGGAACGCGACCCTCGCGGTTGACATGAACGCTCGAGCGCCAGTTGTTCCCGCCGCTCGAATCCTGGTACAGCGACAGTCGCGAACCGGCGACGGCGCTGACACCCGGCTCCGGAATGCAGGCGACCGCCAGGGCGGGGGACGGCAGGGCGACGCGAATCGAGAGGTCCTTGAACAGCACCGAATGCTTGTCGCCAAGCTCCCAGAAGTTGCCGGGATGAACGGCGGCGCGGGGGTTCAGGACCGACACGTCGAGGCGCAGCGCCGACGTCGCGGAGAAGTGCAACCGGGCGGTCACCGTGAGGCGCGACTCGCCGACGGCAATGGTTCCCCGGGACAGGACGACGGCGCGCACGGGTCCGCTCCGCTCGACCGCGACGCTGGTGAAGGCGGCCCGGGTCGTCTCACCCGATGCATCGGTCGCGATCACCTGGGGGGTCAGTCGCCGCCCCTGCTGATCTTCGGTTTCGAACAGGTGATCGGCCGGCGCGACGACGAACGTCCGCGACCCGGCCCGCACGGTGATCCGCTGACCGTCCACCCGCGCCTCGACCGCGGCCGGCGCGGTCGGAGGATGGGCAAGGCCGCGCAGCCAAAGACGACAGGCCGATGGCCCGACGGTCACCAGATCGAGCAGCAACCACCGGAAGGACCCATCCGGCCACCGATCGAGGACCGCCAGTTGCAACGGCAGCGCGGTCCCCGTGGAATCGACGACCGAGATCTCGTCCGTCGCCCGGCATGCGCCCCTCGGCAGAGGAATGCCGGCGGTCACGACTTCGGATGCCGCTGCTGCCGGCAATGCGGCGCGGCGGCGCACGTACAGCGGAATGTCGATGGCGGGTGCGGAACTACTCGTTTCGACCAGCGGATCCTCCTGCGGCTTCACACCAACTCCGTACCATCGCCCGCCTGGGTGGCAGCCCGCGCCGACCACTCTGGCTGCGCTCCAGAAGTCTTCCCAAACGCTGACTTCCAGCGAAACAGGGTGACTTTGTCTCGACGGTGCTGGCCGCCGGCCGAACTTCCGGACGATTTGACCCGAAGTAACTGTAGAGGTGCCGGCATGGGTTTGGCAATGTCAGTTCTTGAACATGACCGCACTGTGCGCGACTTCGGCACGAGCGCCTCTCGTGTCCGTCGTCATCCCCGTTCGCAATGACGCCGGCAACCTCGCCCGCTGTCTGAAGGCCATCCGGGAGCAATCGGGCGCCTCGTCGATCGAGATCATCGTCGCCGACAACGGCTCGACGGATTCGTCCCGGGACGTGGCCCGGTCCTTCGGCGCCACCGTGCTGCAGATGCCTGACGTTCCGGTCTCGACGCTCAGAAACGCAGGGCTTCGCCTCGCTCGTGGCCAGGTGGTGGCCTTGATCGATGCGGACAACGAAATCTCCGAAGGCTGGCTGGAGGCTGCGCTTCCGCACTTTCAGAACAGCAGGGTCGCGGCGATCGGCTATGACTACTCTCCGCCGCCGAGCGGAACGTGGGTTCAGCGGCTCTACGACGCGTTCCGGTATCACCCGTCCGCTGTGCAGCGCGTGCGATGGCTGGCGACCGGCAACATGGCCGTACGCCGCGGCGCGGCGCTGGAGATCGACGGCTTCGACGAGACGCTCGAAACCTGCGAGGACTTCGATTTCTGCAATCGGCTTCGTCTCCAAGGCTACGAGATATTGGCGGATCCCAGGCTGAAGAGCACGCACTACGGCGATCCGGCCACGCTCGAAGACCTGTTCAAGGGCGAGCTGTGGCGCGGACGCGACGCGCTGCGCGTCGGGCTGCGAGGCTTGAACGCCTGGTCCGAGCTGCCAAGCCTGTTGTTCCCACTCGTCGCGCTCATGTCGATCGCCGCCGGGCTCGTGAGCGTGGCGTTGGCGTGGCCGGTCGGGGCTCACCTGCTCTGGTGGACGGCCGGGTCGGTGGCGCTGGTGTCGGCGCTCTCGTGTCTGCGGGCGATTCGCATGTTCACGCGGGCTCGCGACCGGCGCATCGGGATCTTTCCCGGCCTCTGGACCGTGGCCTTCGTGTACGACATTGCGCGGGCCCTGTCGCCGATCGTCCGCACCCCTCATCGACACGCGATCGCGAGCCACGAACGAAACCGGGCGACCGCGTGAGCCGGCCGGTTCGGGTTCTCGAGCTGCGGAGCGTGTGGGGAACCGGGGGCGGGCCGGAAAAGACCATCCTGCTCGGCGCGCAGCGGTCAGACCCCGCACGGTTCGCGATCACGGTCTGCTACCTTCGCCAGAGCAACGATGCCGTGTTCGGGATCGAGCAGCGTGCGGCAGCGCTGAACATCGATTACGTCGAAGTGGCCGAGCGACATCCGCTCGATTACCGTGCGTGGACGGCGCTCCGTCAGCTGGTGCGGGCTCGCAACATCGACATCGTCCACGCGCACGACTACAAGACCGACCTGCTGGCCTGGGCGCTCGCTCGATGTGAAGATGTCGTCCCGCTCACGACCGCGCACGGCTGGACCGGCCACAGCCGGCGCGAGCGGCGGTTCTACTACCCGGCTGACCGGCGGCTGATGCGGGCCTTCCCCGCCGTCGTCGCCGTTTCCGGAGAGATCAAGGCGGCGCTCGTTCGAGCGGGTGTCAACCCCGGGCGGATTTCGGTCGTGCTGAACGGCATCGATCACCTGGCATTCAGAAAGGACCCGGCGCGGCGCCGGCTCCTGCGCCACCACCTGCAGCTTCAGAGCAGCGACATTCTGATCGGTTCGGTCGGACGGCTGGAGCCGCAGAAGCGGTTCGACCTCCTCCTCGAGGCTGTGTCTCGAATCCGAACGACCGATTCGCGTGTGAAGCTGGCGATTGCCGGCGAGGGCAGCCTCCGCGGGGAACTGGAAGCGCAAGTCAAACGTCTGGGCGCCGAGCACTACTGCCGACTCCTCGGTCACACCGACGACGTGCCGACGTTCTACAACGGCCTCGACCTGTTCGTGCAATCCTCCGCCTACGAAGGCACCCCCAACGTCGTCCTCGAAGCGATGGCTTTCGAGGTGCCGATCGTGGCGACTGCGGTGGGTGGAACCTCCGAGCTGATTCGCGACGGTGTCGATGGGCTCCTCGTTGCGCCCCATTCGGTGGACCAGCTCGAAGCCGCAATCGGCATCGCGCTGGCGGACCCGGCGGCGGCCGCGGCGCGTGTCTCTGCCGGGCGCGCCCGCGTCGAAACCGATCTCTCGTTCGACACCCGGATGCAGCGTGTTGAGCGGATCTACGAGAACCTGGTGAGCAGGTCTCCGATGCTGAGCAACCGGCGCCGCGGGCTCGGCGCGAGCACGGCCGCCTGACGCGGGCACGTCCCGATGATCCGAACCATTGCCAAGTCCTGCTGTCGCGCGGCGGCCATCGTCTTTGTGACGCCGCTCGTCGTCTCCTTCCACGTCAAGGCGCTGGTCATCGGGCGCGACCCGGCCCTCCATGGGTCCACGCAAACCCTGGCGATGGCGCCTGGATTGATCGGCCGCTACTTGAGAGTGGCGTTCCTCCGGTGCACCCTTTCCTCCTGTGACCCGTCCGCCGCCGTCGAGTTCGGGACGTTGTTCTCCCGGGTGGACGCGAGAATCGGCAAGAACGTTTACATCGGCCCCTGCTGTCACATCGGGCTCGCGTGCATCGGCGACGATGTCCTGGTGGCGTCGGGGGTGCACATTCCGAGCGGGGCAGAGACTCACGGCACGGCCCGCGTGGATATCTCCATCCGGGAACAGGCGGGCCAGCCGAAGATGGTTCGCATCGGCGCCGGCAGCTGGATTGGAAGCGCGAGCGTGGTGATGGCCGATGTCGGTCAACAGAGCATCGTCGGCGCAGGGGCGGTGGTCACCAGGGCCATTCCCGAGTACTCCTTTGCGGCCGGGGTCCCCGCGCGCGTGCTCCACGACCGCCGGGCGCAGGCAGTCTGATGCGCGTCTGGTTCATGACGCACCGGCTCCCGTATGCCCCGAATCGTGGCGATCGAATCCGTGCGTACCACATCCTTCAATGGCTGCACCGCCGCGCCGAGGTCGATCTCCTGTCCCTGGTGCACGACACGGCGGAGGAGCAGGCGGCGGCACAGATGTCGAGGCGCGCCGCCTCGGTCCATACCGCCATGGTGCCACGGTGGCGAAACCGCCTCTGCGGCCTCGCTGCCCTTCCCACCGGGCGTCCCTTGACGCTCTCGCTGCTCGATGCGCCGGCTCTGGAAGCCACGCTGCGCAGTCTCCGCCGGGAGCGGCGGCCGGATGTCGTCCTCGCTTACTGCTCGAGCATGGCGGCCCATGCCATGAACCCGGTGCTGGACGGCGTTCGGTACGTGCTCGACATGGTGGACGTCGATTCCGCGAAATGGCAGTCGCTGGCCGAGCGCGGCCGGTGGCACCAGCGGCCCATCTACGCCCGCGAAGCGCGGACGCTGCGGACATTCGAGCGCCGCGCGATGCGGGCCGCCCACTCGACAATCGGCATCAACGAGCGGGAATCGCAGGCATTGCGCGAGATCGATCCGGAGGCCACGGTCGTCACGATCGGTAACGGGGTCGCCTTCGACAGCTTCACGGCACCCTCGATTCGTCTCGAGACCGCGTCGGTCGTGTTCTGCGGCGTCATGGACTATGCGCCCAACGAAGCCGCGGCGCTCCGCCTGATACAGAACATCTGGCCTCTGGTCCGTTTGCAGCGGCCCGACGCCACGCTGTGGCTCGTCGGCACGGGCCCGTCCGAGCGGATGCGGGCGGCCGCCCGAGGCGAGGCGTCGATCCACATCACGGGCAGCGTTCCCGACGTGCGGCCCTACTTGTGGCGATCCGCGGTCGCTGCGGCGCCGCTCCTGACCGCGCGCGGGGTTCAGAACAAGGTGCTCGAAGCGCTCGCCGCCGGTCTCCCGGTGGTCGTTTCACCGGTGGTGGCCGAGGGCCTTCCGCCGTGCGTCGAGCCGGGCGTGGCGGTCGCGGGCTCCGACAGCGAGTTCGCACAGGCCGTCTGCCGCCTGCTGGCGCTCTTGCCCTCGGAGCGACGGCAGATGGCCGCCGCCGCGGACCTGAAGCCGTTGACCTGGGAACGTCAGCTGGAGCCGCTCTGGGGCCTGCTGACGGCGGCAGCCGAGGAGGGCGGCCGGCGCCGATCGGCCTGATTCAGGCCGCCTGGCTGGAAACCAGATGCTCGGCGAGTCTGATGCCGAGAGCGGTGATGGTGAGCGAACGGTTCACACTACCCGCGGTCGCGAAAACCGACCCGTCGCACACGAACAGGTTCGACATCCCGAACACCTGCAGATTCCTGTCGACGACGCCGTGCTGGGGACTGGCCGCCATCCTGGCCGTGCCGAGATGATGAGCCGCCGAGGCGAGCGTCCGATTCCAGATCGAGGGGTCGTCCACCCGGGCAAGCGTATGCTGCTCGCTGCGAAGGCCGTGCTCGAACAGCACCTTCGCGTACTCGAGGAAGCCGTCGATGTCGCGCTCGAGGAGCTGCCAGTTGACCGAGACGACCTGGTAGCCGTATTCGTCACGCCGATTGGACAACCCGACCCGGCTATCGGGATTCGGCAGTTGCTCGATCATGAAGAACAGATCCCCGAACTTGAACTTCGGGCGAATCCCGAATCGGTGCACAAGGATGCGATACGCGATGTCCCGGTTGGTCAGGATGGCGATCACCTGGCGAGCCGACAGATCGCGAGCGCTCCTGACCGCGAGAAACGACAGCAGGAGCTCGTCGTCGATCCGGGCGGCGCTCACGCTCGGCCGAATCCAGACATAGTGATTCGCCAGGCGACGCTGGCGCTGCTGTTCGGGCGCCAGCATCAGCCCCGCCATCATGCCGACATTTCCCGCGAGCGGCAGGCTCGCGTACAGCGGTGCGCGGGTCGAACGATGAAATCGCAGCTTGCAGTAGTGGCCGATCGGGTGGTCCAGCAGGTAGCGCCCGACCAGGTCGTGGGCGTTGCCGATGCCGTGGGCCAGGCGACGTCGCGAGTTCAGGAGAAGGCGTGGCGTCTCGAGCGCCCCGGCGCACACGACGAACACGTCGGCGCGGATGCTGAGCGTGCTCCCTTGGCGACCGACGATCAGCTCCTCCACGGTGCTGCCGTTCTCAGCCACGATCAATTCGAGTGCGGCGGCGTTCAGCACACAGCGGAACTTCCCGGCGCGCGCCAGCCGGGTCAGCGTTTCTTTCCAGCGGACGGAAGGCTTCTTGAAGTGGACCAGCTTCCGGTCGATCACCGCTCGATTCACATCGAGGTCACCCAGCCGGTCGGACAAACCCGGTTCCAGGTCGGCGGGCTCGAAGTGACCGGCGCCGGGGACGCCCAGCATCGTTGCCGCCTGATCGTAGTGGCCATTCAACTGGCGGCGATTGGCCACCCCGATCCCTTCACCCACGGGCGCGCTTCGAAGTCCACTTCGTCGAGCGGCGCACAGATCCCGTGCCATTGATTGCTGGTTCCGCCGAGCTCGATGCACCGGGTCGCCGGCATGTTGAACGAACGTCCAACGTGATCGGCAGAGACGGACGCGTCCTCACTGAAACCGAGGTCGAGACCGCCCGCTTCGACGATCAAGACATCCTGCCCGGCGGCGGCAAGCTTCTGCGCGACAGCGGCGCCACCCATGCCGCTGCCGATCACGCAGTAGCGCGCCTTGAGCACCGACTGACGGTCGAGGGACCTGGCGTCAATAAGCATGTGGTCTGAGAGTCCGGACGGCTTCAGGGAATGAGCCTGGCAATGTGCGGTCCGACCGCCGTTGCCACGCTGAGCGGGAGGCGTTTCCACAGGTCGATCGTCATCCGGTATTTCGGGCTGTGACGATCGTCGGCTGGCAGCCGCTCGTCGGCTCCGAGCACGTACTCCCACCACAACGGCTGCGGGGCGGCGCCCCACTGCTCCTTGAAGTGGTAGGTGCCGTCATTCGGCGTCGATCGGCCGAAGTCGAACATCCGCGTGCCGCCGGCGATCGCCGACGAGATGACGTTCCAATAGATCAGATGGTTGGCACAGAGGGCCCGATGCTCGCGAAGCGAGGAAGCGGAGGGCACCTCCATCCAGTCGCCATAGGCGTAGCTCAGTGCGACGGCAATCGGCGCGCCGTTCAGCCGACCGATCTGCAGCCGCGCCTCGACCGGGAATTCACGAAGAATCGCGGCAAACAGATCCCGGCCGTAGACCGGCGTGCCGAGATCGCGCATGTTACGGGCGAAGACACGATAAAAGTCGTCCAACAGCTCCAGTCCGCCCGATTCAACGACGACGCCGCTCTTCTCGGCCTTGCGTACCTGATTGCGGACCTTCCGATCGAGCTGGTCCCACATCGCATCGGCAGTGGGCGCAAGCGGCAGCAGCATCGTCACCTTGTGAGATCGCGCCGGCAGCCCGGCGAACAGCCGGTGGCGGTGCCGCAGTACCACGAACGAGAGCGACCGCTCGCGAGCGATGGCTGCCGCGCGGTCCACGAGCGCCGCGCCCGCTGCGGCGTCGGCAGCGAGCACCCCTCCGTAGTTGACGTACGGAAGCGAGCTGAGCGCGCGGCCGAACAGCCGACTGCGCACCTCGACGAGCGGCAGTATGCCGGCAACCAGGCCCCGCCTCTCGGCGATCAGGTAGTGCGATCGATGGCCAAGTCCCTGCTCGAACACGCGTCGCCACCGCCACAAATGGTAGCCAGATGCCTCCGGTTGGGAGGCGACGAAGGCGTCCCACCGCGACTCGTCATCGGCCGCGACCACCTTGCAGGAGACCGGCCCTTCCACGACGGCGGACGGGAATGCGCCGTGCTGGACCGTGGTGACGGCTACCATAGGTAAGGAAGCGCCCATGCTTGTGAGCCTGCGGTCTGCTGGGCCCAGGAGTGGCGCAGCACATGAGCCATCGGCGCGAACCGGAAGTCCTCGAGCAGGCGGCGGAGCCGATCCTCGGTCTTGTCCAGGTTGCGGTAGTGGCGGAATCGACTGAGCAGACCGGCTTTGAGCCGCGGCTGCTCGGGATCGATCTCCCATGGGTGGAGATAGAAGATCGCGGGTTGCTTCTCATCCCGATTCAGCCGCGAGATGCCCCAACGCGTCCAGGCATACGGCAGAATCCTGAAATAGCCGCCGCCGGCCACCGGCAGATTCAACGGTCCGACGAGTGTCGTCGAGCCGGGGGCTTCGAGCAGCGTGCCCGCCCCGCGGTGGAGCAGGTAAGGATGCCGCGGTGAGAGTGGGATGCCATAGCGATCGTGTCTGATCGGAAAGATGCTCGAGTCGTAGCGGTAGCCCTCCTCAATCAGGATGTCGAGCGCCCAGAGCGACTGCGGCGTGATTGAGTAGCTGGGGGCGCGATACCCCACGACCTCCCTGCCGGACGCCGCTTCAAGCGTGGCCTTGGCCTTGTGAACGTCTTCGCGGAACGCACGCGGGGTCTGGTCGTAGACCAGACGGTGCTCGAACCCGTGCGACGCGATCTCGTGACCGGCGTCGGCAATGGCGCGGACCAGGTGTGGAAGCCGCTCCGCGACCCAGCCGAGCACGAAGAACGTTCCCTTCGTCTCTCCGATGATCTCGAGCAGGCGCTCGGTGTTGGCAGAGACCCGGCTCTCGAGCCGATCCCATTCGCTGCGGGGGACGAGGCCGTCGAACACGCTGACATGGAAGTAGTCTTCGACGTCGATGGTGAGCGCGTTGACCACCGGCTCCGAGGCGACCGGTCCGAGGATCATGCCGCGCCCCTTCTGAGGATCACCGTCTTCGCGGTTTCGAACGCAATCACCAGGTCGAGAGCGAGCGACATGTGCTTCATGTAGAACAGGTCGTACTGGAGCTTCTCCATCGCATCTTCCACGCTGGCGCCATAGCAGTAGCGCACCTGCGCCCATCCGGTCAGACCCGGCCGGATCACATGCCGCTCGCCATAGAACGGGATCCGTTCGGTCAGCATCTTCACGAACTCCGGACGCTCGGGCCTCGGGCCGATCAGGCTCATGTCGCCGACGAGCACGTTCCACAGCTGCGGCAGCTCGTCCAGGCGGGAGCGGCGGATCAACCGCCCGACCGGCGTGATGCGGGTATCGTTCTGGGTCGCCCAGACCGCGCCGGTGGCCGCTTCGGCGTCTGCCCGCATCGAACGGAACTTCCGGACCTTGAACACGCGCCCATGCTGACCGACGCGGACCTGCTGGTACACGACCGGTCCGGGGGAGGTGAGCCTCACCAGAACGGCGACCGCCGCCATCACCGGCGCCAGCAGGAGCAGCATCGCGGAGGCTGCCGTGATATCGCAGAAGCGTTTCGCCGCCCTGAAGAAACGCGCCTGACGAAAGCCTTCGGAAAAAATGAGCCAGCTGGGTCGCAGGTTCTCGATTGCGATCTTCCCGGTGAATTGTTCGTACACGGTGGGAAGATGATCGAACGTGATGCCGCGCGACAGCTTCATCTCGAGGAGCTTGTCGAGCGGCAGCTTGCCGCGGGCGTCGGCGAGGCTGACGACCACCCGATCGACCGAGCGGGCACGGACAATCGACGGGATGTCCTCGACGGTCCCGATGATGCCGGGATTCAACAGCGGGGCGCCCACCATCTGCGGATCCGGGTCGATGAAGCCGACGATCTCGACTCCCAGCTCGCGCCGGCGCTCGAACAGCTCGCGCGCGAGTGACACGGCGGCCGCGCTGGTGCCGACGATGAGGAGCCGCTCGCTCGGCGCCGCATGGCTCGACCACCAGTCGAACGCCATCCGCCATCCGACGACCAGCGCGAGCACCATGCCGCAGGCCCACAGGAAGACGCCGCGGCCGATGATCAAATCGGGAAGCCAGAAGTACACCAGCGCCAGGATGATTGACGTCGAACCGAGGGCCTGAAGCAGCCGCACGAACACGTCCCGCCGATCGCCGGAGCTGCGCAGATCGTAGAGGTCACGGTAGTACAGGCTCAGCTGGCAAATGCCCGTGATCACCAGCGCCTTGCCGAGCCCGTTGTCCTGGAAAAAGAACGAGGTCCAGCCGTCCAGTCCGAGCCGCAGGTGGGCGCTGGTCGCGATGGCCATGATGATCAGCAGCGTTTCGCACGCGATGAGCGCAAACGGCCGGGCCGCAGGACGATGAATCGAGATTGCCATGTGATTAGCCGCTGTGATTACTGACCGTTGCCGTCACCGTAGTAGCCGTCGTAGTTGTGCCGCTCCGAGTCCGCCTCTTTCACCTGGTTGAGCACCACGCCGACGATCCGATCGCGTCCGATCGCCTCGATCGCCCGCTGTGCCAGTTGGCACTTGGTAGACCCGGCCTGGACGACGAGAATGGCGACGTCGGCGAACGATGCCAGCAGCTTCGCGTCCGGAAGCAGCTCCACCGGCGGCGTGTCGAGAATCACCCAATCCGAGGTCGAGGCGCCGGCGCCGAGGACCGCCCGCATCCGGTCTGACACCAGCGCGCTCATCGGGTCCACCGGCGCTGTTCCAGCCGTCAACACGGCAAGATACGGAGACACGGCGGTTGGCAGGAGCTGGTCCACCTCTGCCACCAGCCGCTCCTTGAGACCGGCGGTGTTCGAGAGGCCGAACACGCGGTGAACGCTCGGCCGGCGGAGGTCGGCATCGACGAGCAGCACCTGGCTCTTGTAGGACTCACTGAGCGTCAGCGCCAGGTTCACGGCGGTGAGCGTCTTGCCTTCTCCCGGCACGGCGCTCACGACCATGACGACCTTCACCGGCCGGAGCTCCCGCACGCGGTAGAGCGCGGCCGCAATCTTCCGGAATTGTTCGCGGATCTCCGGGTGCGACTGCTCGCCCATCGCGAGCTTGTCGCTGTAGGCCGGGTTGAAATCCAGAAACTCGAGACCGCCATCGACCGCCCGGAGTGGGCGCATCGCGTGATGAACCTCAGATGACGGCACCGGGACCGAGCCGGGTCGTGGCGCGGGCACAGCCGCCGACCGCTCAACGCCGTGGTTGTGGTCGGCCGGCTCCGCAAAATCCCACGCCGGGACGAAGGCCGAATGCAGGACGTGTTGCCCGACCGTCCGGGCGCCGGAGGGCAGATCCTCCGCCGTTGTGGTCGCGCGCGCTTTTCTCAAGGCGAGTTCCAGTAGGCTCATCAGCGATTACCAAGTAGAAGGCTGCCGAACAGCGAAGAGCGTTTGCCGCTCGCTGACGGCTGTTGCCGGGTCGCCGCCGGTGCCGTGGTGGCCGGCGATTCCGGGTTGGGGGTGGCGCGGTCTCTCTCGGCCGATGGCTGCACGGCGATGGCTGCTTCAGCCGCCTGCCGCACCGACGGCACCGAAGGCGCGAAGTCGAAGTCGCGGCACACATCGAGCACCGCCTGACGTTCGATCGGCCGCATGCCGGACGCGAAGCCGGTGACGAGCGCGTTGTCACAAAGGACGTTGATCAACCGCGGGATCCCGTGCGACCGCGCATGGATGAGCGAGACCGCGTCGCGCGTGAAGACCCGCGCCGCCTCCCCGCCCGCAATGCGGATACGCCCGGCGATGTAAGCCGCGGTGTCGCGAAGACCGAGCGGCGTCAACCTGCAGCGCAGCGCAACACGCTGCTTCAACTGCCGCAGCTCCGGCGCGTTCAATCGATCGGCGAGCTCCGGCTGACCGACCAGGATCACCTGGAGCAGCTTCTCGGTCTCGCTCTCGAGGTTCGCCAACAACCGGATCTCCTCGAGCAGCTCGAACGACATCGATTGGGCTTCGTCGATGATGAGGGCGGTGACGCCGCCAGCCGCCGCCTGCGCTCGAACCAGGCGATTCAATGCGATCAGAAACTGCGCCTTGGATTGCCCGGCCGCGGCGCTCAAACCGAGCTCGGCCGCCACCAGCTCGAAGAACTCCTCGCGCTTCAGCGTCGGGTTCGACACCAGCGCACGTTTCATGTCGGTGCCGCGCACCCGCTCGAGTGCGGCTCCGAGCAGCGTCGTCTTCCCTGTCCCGGCTTCGCCGACCAGGACGGTGATGCCTCGGCGTCCCGTGAGCGCGTACTCC
Source organism: Luteitalea sp. (assembly GCA_009380045.1). Lineage (GTDB taxonomy): Bacteria > Acidobacteriota > Vicinamibacteria > Vicinamibacterales > CAVVIG01 > WHSN01. The sequence goes on along the minus strand of WHSN01000014.1, from coordinate 8,623 downwards.
AGGTGGGCGAGCGCCTCGCCGTGCTGCGGCGTCAGATAGAGGTACCGGGAATCGGGTGTCAGGTCGAACGGCCGTCGCTGCAGGCCGTAGAATTGTTCGTACATCGTCACACGCCCAGCTTCCACGCCAGCGGCGCGAGAACCGACATCGCCGTCCCGGCGGCCGCCCACGGAAGCCGGCGCTTCCCCGACGCCCTGCCGCTCGTCACGAAGGGCACAACCGCGAGCACCGGGAGCGCCAGCGCCGTGATGACATCCGACTCGGTTCGCATCGCCGTGTCGGAATACTCGAGCAGGGCCGCTGCGCCGAGCCCGAGAGCCAGCCCGATCGCTGCGGCGATCAGGTTGATGCGCGCACGATTCGGGCTGAAGGGCCTCTCCGGTGCCCGGGCCGGCTCGATCACCTTGAACTGTTCGCCGACCTGCCGCCGTTCGAGGTTCGCCGCGATCTTCGAGTCTTCGTTCTTCTGGAGCAGGTTCTTGTACAACTGCTGCAGCGTGTCGTAGTCGCGTGTCAGCTCCGACAACTCCGAGGCGCGCGCCGGCGCGGCGGCAATCCGTCGTTGAAACGTCGCGATGGTGGAACGGAGCCGCTGCTCCTGATCCTCCTTGGCGGCAATCTGGCGGGTCAGATTGGCTAGCTCTTCGCCGAGCTGGCGGACACGGTTGCCGCGAGCCGCCATCGCCGGTGAAATCGCCGCCGGCGCGGGCCGGGCCGTGGCCGACGTACCGGTGTCGGACGGCTCTCTCTGCACGAGTGCCGCGACCAGGCGCTTGGCGCGGAGCACGTCCGGGTGCTCGGGCTTCAACCGCAGCTCGAGGGCCGCAAGGTTGCTGCGTGCCGCCGCCAGCTGTCCGGCAGGCGTCAGTTCAACCGGGCTTGTGTCCGCCGCGGCGCGTGGTGGCGAGACCGGTTCCTCGACGCCGGCCGCCGACGCGTCGGCGATCTGCCGCTCGAGAAGCAGCCGCCGGTCCCGATCGGCGCGGAGCGACTCGAGAATCGACTGCACCTGAAGCTCGGCGTTGTGCTGCGCCTGCAGATTGAAGTTCATCTGGCTCGGCAGCTCGTCGGAGTGCTCGCGCTGATAGTCCGAGAGCTTTCTCTCGTAATCGACCAGCCGGCTTCGCGCATCCGCGAGCTGCGCCTCGAGAAACTGGTTGGTGCCCTCGGCCAGTACTTCGCGATCGCGCAAATTCTCTTCGATGAACAGCGACCCGAGCCGTTCGACGACGCGCATGGCAGTGACCGGCTCGTCGGCGACATAGGCGACCCGGAACGAGTCGCCTTTCACCACCTGCACCTCGATCTCACGGCGCATCCGCTCGACGACGTCTTCCATGATTCCTGTTCGCCGTTGTTCCGGATACAGGTCGAAATCGTGGATCACCCGCTCGAGCCTGGGCCGGCTCAAAATCTGCTGACCGATGGACTGCAGGCGGTCTTCGATGCGGGCGGTGACCGTCGCCCGCACGTACGATTCCGGCACCCGCTGCGGGACGACCAGAATCAGGGTCTCGGAGCGGTACTTGTTGGGAAGGTAGGTCGCGCCAACCGCTGTCGCGCCCGCGACGACGACGAAGGGGATCGCGATCCACCATTTGCGCCGCCATGCGATCGCGAGCAGATCTTCGGGACGGTACTGTTTGCCGGGAATCACGATACGCTCCTCCGACCAATGAGTGGCAGCGAGCCCGAAATGCCGAATCGGATCGCCTGGCGATTGAGTTGCGGCGGCAGATCGAATGGCATCTGGGCGCCGGCGTCGAATCCGTACCGGTAATAGGTGTACTGGACGAAGAAGGACAGCGTCCGGGACATCGCCACCCGCAGATTCGCCGCCGCCGTCGCGGACGAATAGGAGTCGGCGGCGCGCTCGAGCCCGAGCTGTCCCGCGGTCCAGCCTCCTGTCGCGCCCGCTTCGACCCGCCGCGCCACCAGCCCCCCGACACCGAGCTGCACGGTGTCGGCGAAGAACATCTCGCCAAAGCCTGGCAGATATTGGAGCCCGCGGTTGTAGGCGGCGTTGGCGCGCCAGCTGCGACCGATCTCCTGGGTCAGGCCTGCGGTTCCAATCAGGCGGTAGTCGGTGGTCGCGCGATCGACGACCGCCGTCGATCCGGACGAAAAGTGGATGCGTGTGCGCCGCGAGAAAGACAGTTGCCGGTTGTAATCAACCCCGAAGTCGAGATTGTGATTCACCACCGATGGGACCGCGGTGGCCACCGTGTTTTTCCCGACGCCGTAGCCGTAGCCCGCCCGGACCGCCACATCGCGAGTGAGCTTCCTGGAGAAGGCGACGTTCGCGAGACGCCAGCTGTACCTGTCCTCGCCGCCGCCGAAACGCATCGTGCGATAGCCGTAGTGCGCGCGGACCGACGAGCGCGCGCCAAGGGTCCGCTCGAGCCCGAACTGGCCGTCGAGGCCGAAGCTGCTGCGAGACTGCAAGCCGATCTGATCCGACTGCCCGCCGGCGTTCTCCGTCGCGCTCTCAGACGGCGCCAGACTCCCCATGAAGTCGATGCCGTAGTACGGCTGATACGCAAACGACTGTGCGACGTCGATCTTCGTGCGCCGGCCGAGGTCGGACCTGAACGCGAGCCCGGCGCCGCCGTCGAACGCGCTCAGCTCGCGGACGTCCGGATAGTACCGGCCGCTGGACGTGCCGGTCACGCTGAAGGACATGTGCTCCCGCTCGGCGGCGTAGGTCAGAGCGCTGCTCGCGCCGCCGTACATCCCGTTGACGGCGAACCGTGAATCGACCGCCGTGGCGCTGTCGGCCACGACGTTGTCGTCATAGGCGCCGAGCAGGCTCCAGTCGAACGCCAGCGTCTGGCCGCGTCCGGTGACGTCGGGTGCTCCGAACAGCCCACGGAACGGACGCTCGGAGCCGACTGTTTGAGCGGAGGCGGAACAGACCGCACCAAGCACGAGCGCGCCCGAGAGAACGGCCGCTCGCAGTTCAAGGAACGACAACGGTATCTCCCGCCTTCAGCTCGATGTTCTGTGCCGGATTCTTCTGCCGGAGCACCTCCTTGTAGTTGAACCTGTAGGCGACCTCGCGGCCGTCGTCCCGCCTGAGGATCACGATCTTTTCCTTGTCGGCGTATTCCCGAAGCCCGCCCGCGGTCGCGAGCAGCTGCAGTACGGTCGTCGGGCCCGCGAGAGGGTAGGTGCCAGGCTTCTCCACTTCACCGGTGACGAACACCTTGCGGCTGTTGATCTGGCGGACGATGACGCTTGCGGTGGGATCCTCGACATAGCGCTTCGCCTGTTCGGTGATGCTGTGGCGCAGCTGGTCGGGCGTCAGTCCCCCGGCCTGCACGTCGTTCAGCAGCGGCAGAGAGATCTTCCCGTCCGGCCGAACCATGACGTCCGCCGAAAGGTCTTTGTCGCGCCAGAAGACGACCGAGAGCTGGTCCTCCGGACCGATGACGTAGTCTGCCGGCGTTGGCACGGCCACGGCAGCGGTCGCCGGCGCGCGCGTGGCGGCGGCCGATGACGAACCGACCGCGGTGGACTGGGCCGTCGCCTGCGAGCCGGCGGCAACCACGCAGCCGGCGAAGATCGTGATGGCCCGTGCAAACGTCCGCATGTTCATTCCCTTGCACTCACTGAGTGCGAATTGAGCTCTTGATCTCGGCCCGCAGCGCCTGGATCGACACGTCCGTGCCGGTGAGGTTGCCCAGGTGTCGGTCTCATCCCGTTGCCGTTCGCGGCCGCGGCCGTCGCCACAGACGTTTCTGTCACGCTGCGGTTCACGATTGCGATCTGTGCAAGGAGGTCACCGCCGGCGACGGTGGGCGTCGATCAGGGTTCTGCCCCTGAAACATTGGAGAATGCGGCGATCTTCTGGCTTCCAGCCGCGGCGACCGGATGAAGGTTCCGTGCTCAGGGCAGCGACGGCTGAACTAAAGTCGCTGAAACCATGACATTTTGACGTCGTGATCGGTGACGAAGGGAGACAGGGCGCAGGCGGCAGGCTGGGACGTACGCGTGCGCGAAGCTAGACCTCCGCTCGCGGCTCCTGGAGATCGTCGTTCCACGCGATCTGGGGTGCTCGAGCCGAGCTCATTTGCGCGTATCACGAAGATGCGAAGGACCAACAGGATCACGAAGCCTTTCCAGGAAAAGAACCTCGTGTGCCATCGTGATGAAAACTGCGACGGTGAATCGAAAAACGCTCAGCGACGGTTGTTTCGGAAGAAGGGAAACCGCTTCGGCTTCAAGTCGTCGTCGAAGAGTGCTCTCCCGCCTGCGGTGTCCGGTTCCGCGCCCGGCTCGCCCAAGGCCGGCGCTTCAGCAGATGACTGGGAACGCGACGGCTGGAGCGACGGCGGGGCGGCCACGTGCCGGGACGGGATCGGCGTATGAGCCAGGTCGAAATCTTCGCAGACCGATGCGACGATGTCGCTGCTGACCGGTTTCATGTTGTCGGCAAACCCGGTCACCAGCGCGTTGTCGCAGATGACGTTGATCGTGCGAGGCAGCCCTTTTGCCGCCTGGTGAATGGCAATGACGGCGTCCCGGGTGAATACCATGTCGGCGCGGCCGCCCGCCGCCTTGATCCGCGCGGCGATGTACCCGGCGGTCTCCCGGAGCGAAAAGGGCCGAAGCTCGGTGCGGAGCGCCACCCGCTGTTTGAGCTGACGCAGGGAGGGCGCCTGCAGGCGAGCCGACAGCTCAGGCTGTCCGACGAGAAGGAGCGTGGGTGCGCGCTCGGAGTTTCCGATGGTGTTGGTCAACAGCCGGAGCTCCTCGAGGAGCTCGAACGGCATGCTCTGGGCTTCGTCGACAATGAGCGCGAGGACACCGCCGGCGCGATGGCAGGTGTCGATCGCCCGTTCCATCTCCTCGAGAAACCGGGTCTTCGAACCGACCGCCTCGCTGCTGAGCTCGAACTGCCGGGCCAGGAACTCGTAGAACTCGGCGCGGGTCATCGTCGGATTCGACAGCAGCGCGATCCTCGACGCGGCCGGCTTCGTCGATTGCAGCGCCGCGCGAATCAGCGTTGACTTTCCCATCCCGGCTTCGCCGATGAGCAGCGTAATCCCCGGCCGCCCGGACAACCCGTAGCGCAGATGGGTCAGCGACTCGTGATGCTGCGCGGACAGGAACAGGAACTTCGTGTTCGTTGAAAGGTCGAAGGGCCGCTCCCGCAGACCGTAGTGCTGTTCGTACATCGTCGGTTCCAGAATCTCCGTGCGATCGCGGCAGTGCCAGGTCCCTGGTTCCTCGAACCACGCACCGGGAGCTGGACTGCACCGCGCGCAGCGTCGGCTGCTGGAACGATAGTACTAGCGATACTCCTTGAACGGAATCTGGCAGTCGTGCTTTCTCAAGAAGTTCAGGAAGCGCTTGTAATCGCGCGGCTCCATGTTGAACAGCCGCGCCACGATCTTGTAGTTCCCCCGCGACTCCTCCAGGCCCTTCCGGACGACCTCGCGGACATTCGCCCGGGTGATCTCCCGCTCCATGAAAAGCGGGTAGACGCTGGTCCAGAAGGACTCGCGGTGCTCGGTGAGGCGCTTGTAGAGGTCTTCGGCCACCGTTTTGCGCCGTTCACGCCGCGGCTTGAAGCTGATGGAATCCTGCGCCCGGACGTCGGGCGACAGATCCTCGAGCCCCACCTCCGGACCCACGGCGTTCACCACCAGCCGCTCGATGACGTTCTCGAGCTCCCGGACGTTGCCGGGCCACGAATACTCGCAGAGCGCCTTCATCGCGGCCGGCGAGACACCGGTGATCGTCGAGCGATTCGCCGCGGCATAGCGGCTGAGAAAGTGTTCGACCAGCACTGGAATGTCGGATCGCCGGTCGCGCAGCGGCGGTACGACGATATGGATCACGTTCAGGCGGTAGTAGAGATCGTCGCGGAAGTGCCCCTGCGCGATCATGTCGCGCAGATTGCGGTTCGTCGCGGCGACCACACGCACGTCGACGTGGCGGCTCCCCCCGTCCTGCCCCACCTTCTGCAGCTCACCGGTTTCGAGGAATCGCAGGAGCAACCCCTGCATCCGGAGCGTCATTTCCCCCACTTCGTCGAGAAAGATGGTCCCAAGGTGGGCGGTCTCGAGCTTGCCTGGCTTGTCGCGATAGGCGCCGGTGAAGCTGCCCTTCACGTGCCCGAACAGCTCGGATTCGAGCAGCGTTTCCGGAAGCCCGGCGCAGTTGACCGGCGCGAACGGCATGCGGGCCCGGCTTCCGAGCGAGTGAATGCTGCGGGCCACGATCTCTTTGCCGACGCCGCTTTCACCGGTGATCAGCACCTTGGTGTCGGACCGGGCGACCCGCTCGATCTCTTCCTGTAACGCGACAATCTCGGCGCTCTTGCCAATCATGTCCACGCGGGCGCCGGATCGAATCGTCATCGTGCTCATGAGCAGTTGTTTCTCGGTCGTGGCATAAAGTCTCCGCAGACATCGCAGGTCTTTCAGCCTGGCCGCTGCGCAAGTGCCCCGGCAAGCTCAAGCGGTGCAAGCGCTCAGCCACGTTTCGAGAACTTCTCAAGAGACCTCGCAAATTACTATGGAATAGTCACTTAGATGACCAGCTGCGGCCGGATCCCGCTTCCTGACCGTGCGACTTACCCTGAACTGCTGCCGCCCGCCAGCAGAATATCCCTGGTTCCTCTGACTTCAATCGCCCTCACCTGTCTGACATTCGGGCGCTGGATCGTGGACCCTTTGTCGTTCGCCCACGCGTTTTAATGTTGAGTTACTGGAGCCCAACTGTTACTATCTAATCTCCCCAATGGCGTACTTCGTTCCCACAGGAAGAGCACACCCACTTGACTGCACAAGAGCTCATGTTTGGACGGCGGGATCAGGCCGAAGCCGCGCCCGCCACACCTCTCCTGCTAGGCCAGAGCCCGGAGATGGAACGCCTCCGCGAGGACGTCCGGGCCGCCGCCCGGTCTGACGCCAAGGTCCTCATCGTCGGGGAAACCGGCGTCGGCAAGGAAATCGTCGCGCAGATGATCCACGAGACTGGCCGCCGGCGCGCCCGCACCTTCGTCACCATCAACTGCGCCGGGCTTCCCGATTCGCTGCTCGAGTCGGAGCTGTTCGGACACGTCAAAGGCAGCTTCACCGGCGCGTATCGCGACAAGCCGGGACTGGCGACGATGGCCGACAACGGCACGCTGTTTCTCGACGAACTGGGCGAAATGTCGCTGCGCATGCAGGCGCTGCTGCTCCGCTTTGCCGAGACCGGCGAGATTCAGCGCGTCGGCTCCGACCGGATCGAAGGACGCGTGAACGTCCGCATCGTCGCCGCGACGAACCGGAACCTGCAGGAACGGATCGCCAGCGGTGACTTCCGTGAGGATCTGTATTACCGCCTCAACGTGCTTCGGCTTTCAATCCCGCCGCTGCGCGAGCGGGGCGGCGACGTCGCGATCCTGCTCCGCCACTATCTCGCGGAGAGCGCCAGAATTCATCGCGTGGAGATCCCACGACTGTCGGCCGCGGTCGAGGACATCCTGACGTCCTACCGGTGGCCGGGAAACGTGCGCGAGCTGAAGAACGTCGTGGAGCGCGTGGTGGTGCGGCATGCAGGCGGAGACGTCGCGCCAGAACACCTGCCGGCCGAGATCATGGATGCGATGACGTTCGGGAGCGGCACGATCAGGCCGGCTGCCAGCCTGGCAGAGGCGAAGTCACGCGTTGAAGGGCTGTGGGAGCAGATGACGGTCGACGGTCAAAGTTTCTGGACCGCCGTCTACCCGCTGTTCATCGACCGCGAGCTCACCAAGACCGATCTGCGCGAGCTGATCAAGGCCGGCCTGCAGCGGACCCAGGGCAGCTATCGCAAGCTGGTGGAGCTGTTCCGGATGGCGCCGGGCGACTACAAGAGATTTCTCGCGTTCCTCTATCAGCACGATTGCCACCTGCCGTTTCACGGCTTCCGCGAGCCACGACCCGAGGAACCGGCGACGGTTCGCTCGCGCGCCCGGTAACGCGCACCCGGTAACGTGCGCCCGGGCGAGCGATTAGGTTCGCTTGCGAGAGCCGCGGAGCGCGGCGCGGAAGGCAGCCGAGTCACGACGAGCAGAGCTACTCAGGCTTCGCCGCCAGCACCACCGACACCACCCTTCGGAACTTGACAGGGCGGCCCTCCCGCTGGGCGGGACGATACTCCCACAGCCGTGCCGCCTGGAGCAGCAAGCGGTCGTACTGGACGTTCACCGATTCGGTGACAGCGGCTGACGTGACCTTCCCGGTCTCATCGATCACCACCTCGATCAATCCCGAGAACGACTCGTTGCGCTGACTGGACGGCGCGGCCCATTGCGGCAGCCGCTGGTCGATCGGCACCGGCGGGGTCACGCCGGCCTCGTCCGCGGTGAAGATCGTCGCGGCCGACGTCACCGGCAACTGGCTGGCCGCTGGGGGGGGTGTGGGGCGAAGCGCCGGAGACGCTGGACTCGGGGCGGCCTGGGTATTCGGGCTGGCGGCCTGGTTACTCGTGGCGGCCTGAGGAGTCTGGGCGGTCCTGGCGGGTGCGGGCTGGCGCGTGGGCGGGGCTGCCTCGGGGGCCGTGCCGGTCGGGGGGCGTCCGGCGGCCGTGGCACTCGTCCCGGCTGGAGACAGCCCGCCGGGCGAGCCTGCCGGCGACGCGGCGG
>WHSN01000132.1 GCA_009380045.1 Luteitalea sp. | reverse complement strand
ACGAGCACCGCGTGCGACGGCGTCGCCGCGATGCTGTCCCCTGGTTCCCGGTCGACGGGAAGCGCAGTGAAGACGCCGGTCTGCGCATCAATCGTCGCCAGCCGCCAGCGTCCGAGCTGCTGGTACGTCACCACGATCCGCGAGGTGTCAGCGAACGCCCAGGTGGACATGCCGAGCTGCCACTGCGGGCGTCCGAAATCGACATCCATCGCATGCACCGGTTCGATATCGTCGTCCCGCAGACGATACAGATTCCACCAGCCGGTCCGATCCGAGACGAAGTACAGCGTGCCGCCCGGGCTCCATCCCGGCTGAAAGATCGCTTCGCTTGCGTTCCCCGCGATCCGGCGTGCGCCGTTCAAGGTGCCGTCGGATGAAACATTCGCGCACCAGAGCTCGGTGCCGTCCCACGGCATCTGCGGGTGGTTCCACGCCAGCCACGAGAGCCGCCTGCCGTCCGGACTGAAGCGCGGCGTGGAATAGAAATCATGACCGGAGGCGATGACGATTCCCGCGCTTGGCGCCGCGTCGAGCCCCACGCTGACAAGCATCGTGACGGCCTCGCGGCCTGCCGTCGTGTGATCTTCGCGCACGAGCACGAGACGGGGTCGCGACGGATCGAGGCAGCCGTCGGCATAGCACCAGTCGCCGGCAGCGGTCACCGGCTCTGGCGTTCCTCCGGGCTTCAGCTTGTACACGCGCTGATCGGCAAACTCGGAGTAGTAGACGATGCCGTCGGATACGAGATAGGCGGCGCCGCCGTACTCGTGTACACGGGTCCGGACGTCGGTTGAGGCCGGAGTGACGTCAGCGGTGTGGCCGGCGGCATCGCGTTTGACGATGACGCTTCGGCCCCCTTCGGCTGGCCGCCCCTCAATCCAATAGATGTCGCCTCCGTCGAGCATCGCCCGGCTCAGGCGGAGCGCGCCAGACGCGACCGTGCCGGCGCTGATCGGCGACTGCCACGTGCCATGGGCCGCGACTCGTTGCTCGGGCGGCACGGCGGTAAGTGACGATGGCTGCTCGGTCACGCGTATCGATAACATCAGATGTGAGTCTCTCTGACCTGCCGGGGTTTTCTGGAGTTGGCGATCCTGGAGAGTCGCCATGATTCGAAGCGACGATCCGTCCGCGTCACTTTGAGCGATCTCCTGGACGATGGACCTTGTTGAGGGCCAGGCCAGCACCCGTCCGCGCCGAACAGAACCTTGCGATCAACGGATCGACAACCGTCACCACGACGTCGTGGATGGCGCGCGCTGAAGCACCCAGGGAGGGTGCTTCACTGACTGCGCCTGGTCGGCTCGCGAAACCATGGAAAGCGGCACGCCGCGGGAACGACGCCGCGTCTGCAGCGACCGAACGACATTGCCCTGACGGCTACGGCTGACTCTGCGCGCTCTCCGCTGCGGTCGGCGGTTCGGCCGGTATCGGCTCAATCTTCAACAGGGCTCCTGCTGTTTCATCAGTGAGCAAATACAACAGGCCGTCAGGCCCTTGCCTCACCTCCGAGATTCGTTGTTTGAGGTCGAGCAGAAGCGCCTCTCGGACGATGGGCAGGCCCTTGGCGTTCAAGGCGACGCGTTGTAGTTGTGTGCCGCGGCGCGCGCCGACGAAGATGCTTCCCTTCCACCTCTCAACCCGGTCGCTGGTGTAAAACGCCATGCCGGAGAGCGCGATCGACGGCACCCAAATCATGAACGGCTCTTCCATGCCGGGCGCGGTATGCTGCTCGGTCGTTGGACCCGAATTGTCGCCTGTGAGGTCGCCGTTGTACGCCCGTCCGTACGAGATGACCGGCCATCCGTAGTTGCGACCCGCTCTGATGATGTTGATTTCATCGCCGCCCATCGGGCCGTTTTCGTGCTCCCAGAGCTCGCCGGTCTGGGGATGAATGACCAGCCCCAGGATGTTTCGAATCCCCAGTGCATAGATCTCAGGCCGATGGCCGGGCCGGCCGGCGAACGGATTGTCGGGCGGCGCACTTCCATCGTCGTTGAGGCGAAGCACCTTCCCGACGTGGCTGCCGGGGTTCTGTGAATCCTCGGGTTGCGAGGTGCCGGCCCGCCCTCGGATCGGAACGCCGACGCTCATGAAAATCTTGCCGTCGGGGGCGAAGACGATCCGGGACGCCGAGGGCGTGGCGCACCAAGCATCCGACACGAACACGTCGCGCACGTCCGTGAGAGCGTGACCGCCGTCGAAGCGGCCACGGGCCAGGGCCGCGGTCGCCACGTCTTTCTCACCTGGTTTCGGTTTGTAGTACGTGAAGTACACCAGATGGTTCTCACTGAAGCGCGGGCGGACCGCAACATCCTGAAGACCCTTGAGCCGCAGATCGAGAACGGGGGGAATACCAGCGATCGGTTGCGGGTCCAGCACACCACCACGGACGATCCGCAAGCGACCCGCGCGCTCGGTGATGAGCGCATCGCCGTTGGGCAGGAATGCCAGGGCAAACGGCCGCGACAGACCCTTCGTCGCGACCACACGGAATTTCTGGCCGACGCTCGTAAAGACCTGCGGCTCGTCCGGCAACGTATCACGCGGAGGGTCACCTGGATTCGGTGTCTGCTGAGCGCGACCAGCGGCCCCGAACAGGGTTAGGGTTAGCGCCACGACGGAGGGCAACGTCCAGCCCACTCGAGTCCCATGCATGCACCGCCTCCTGAGGCGGCGAGTATAGCCCGTTCAACCGTGACCACCAGATGTTTTCAGTCGAACGCCAGGCCCTGGCTGAGGCGGAGGCGGAGGCGGAGACCTGACGATGACTGACGACCGGCGTCCGCTCCCGGGCGCGCCGGAGGCGTGATTGTGCCAGGAGGGGGGCATGGGGCCATCAGCCGGCTCACCGGCTTCAGCGATTCGACATGGTGGCACTGACCTTCAGGATCACCAGCATCGGCACGGCGAGGATCGTGCCCCACGCGCCCCAGATCCAGGTCCACACCAGCACGTCGAGAAACACGACGCGAGGGGCATGTGCTCCGTCTTGCCGACGGCGGCGGGTGAGCAGCCTTCCTTGAGTGACGTGATGAAGACGACGCTGCTCGACATCGCAGCGTTGTTTCCGATTGTCAACCCCGTCAGGAAGTTACTGTCAGGAAGTTACCCATCTTCCTGAGCGTCACTCGAGGCGCCTCGGTCGAGACTCGACCTCTGCTGGCCACGCGCATCGCGGTCGATGGCTTCAACATGCTCGTCAATCCTGGTCTAGCGCGCCAAGATGTTGTCAACTGAAAGCGCGCCGCCTCCGGCGACCAAACAGGCCAGGGCCATGGCGATGAACGCCAGGTTCGCCTCAAGGCCGTGACCCTTGCCGGGGGCGAGTTCCCAGTTCAAGAAGAAGCCATGCTGCCAGTGAACCTTGGCGATCGCACCGATCATGACGACGATCACCGCAAGGGCCGCGGGTCGCGTCAGTAGCCCTAGCATGAGGCCGATACCGCCCAAGAACTCGAAGAAGCACACTGCATAGGCGACGGCTAGCGGTAGCCCGGTGGACGCGAAGTAAGCGGTCGTGCCCTTGAGCCCGTACCCACCGAACCAGCCGAGCACCTTCTGGGCTCCGTGAGCGAAGAAAATCACACCGAGGGTGATACGAACGACCGTGATCCCCCATGATGGCGAGGTCCCGAGCAGTAGGTCCATACACCCTCCTCGTTAACGCGCGTGAAACGGTGCGCGTGACTATCTCACGAGACCGCCGGTGACAACGATGACAGCCACGACGCCTCGGGCGTGCAGAAGTACACCGGGCCGGCGTACGGCTGCCATCGTGCGACTGCCTGCCCACGCCGGCCGCGACGCCCACACAGTGAGATCCGATCGCAGGCGCGTTTCAGCTTGATCATCCCTGCTGCCTCTGTCGCGGAGTCAAAGGTCCATTGGCCGCTCCGAGACTGGCTTGCCGGCCGCTCCCGGCAAGACCGCTTTGGCGCCCCCCGCCGCTTCACCTTTGAGAAGAGCATCCACGTCGGGGTAGGCGTAGATGGTGGGCGCATGATTTTGCATCAGGCCTCCCGTATCGGCAGTGGGCCCATAGTTACTGTGCAGATCATGCCCGAGCATGCGGAGCATGGCCATCAGCTGCCCGCGATGGTGCGATGTATGAGTAAGGCGACGTGTCATGACCCATGTTCGCGGGCGGTGCACATCAAAGAATTTCGTGTCTTCCTCCCACCAGGGGTCGCGCTTCTCGCGCAACGCGGTCACGCGTTTTCCGCTGTCCGCGGCATAGCGCTTCATGAATGCCAAGCGCGTTTCCTGTTGCGGCAGGGGCGGCGCAGCCACGTCAATGCCCAGCATGTTGCGAAACCAGAGGTCCTCGCTCACACACTGGTGCACCATCTGCTCGTGCACGCTGCGCCCTCGAGGATCGTTGTGACGCGGGCGCACCGGTAGATCCTTGTCCGTGAATTCACTCCAGACACTGACCACTTTGATGCATTCGGTTTCGTAAGTGTCGACGAGAAAGTCGTAGTTCATGGAAGCCTCCTACTCACCCGGACACGTCAGTGATACAGACCTTCCCTGGGCTTGCCTGTCACGATCTCGACCTGCTGCTCATGGAGGAGGATCCGATCGCGCAGAGGATACCCCAGCTCGACGGTCCAACCCGGCTCGCCGTAATTCGCGGCGACCTGGTCGAAGCACCACGATTTCTTGGCGCGATCGTCGGGAATTCGCATGGTCCAGTCGCGCTCAGGGTGTCGAGCTTGCGGCCCACCTGCTTCATCGAGGATCCGGCTCTTGCGTTGATCGCGAGCGACAAGACCGACCACGTCGCGATCAGCTCATGTCCTCGCAGAGGCTCCCGGCTTCAGCTCGTCCTTGAACTCGGCCAGAATCTGGCCGTACGGTTTCTGCAGGACCTGCGCGAGCACATTCAGGCGGCCCGGCGCGCCAAGCCGATCAGGATGTTGCGACTACCGGCGTCAGCGGCGCCGCTGATCAGCTCGTCGAGCACTGGGACCAGAAGGTCGAGCCCCTCGATTGAGAAGCGCGTCTTGTCCGGAATGCACGATGCAGAAAATGCGCAACCGCTTCGACCTGCGACAGTCGGTCGAGTAGCGCAACTCACGTTTGATCGGATCGGTTGGAGGCCGGAACGTTCCAGCCTCAGCGGGGTGACGTAGCCAATCGCGCTCGTCGGGCACGGAAACGTGAGCGTAGTCGTAGCCTGTGGTCGAGTAATGCACCTGGCGCAGGCGCTGAATCGCATCGAAGGCTGTCGCGATCCCCTGCGCAAGTGATTTACGAACGAGGCTTGCCGGCAGGCGGTGGAGATCGAGCTGGGCGACCCCGTGCGCTTCAGGGTCGAGGGATGGATCGCCAACAGGCGAGGCCGATCCGCGCTACCCCAGCAGCGGCTGCCAAGTCCATTCACTTGCCCACACCTTGGAACCCGGCTACCCGACTGATGGCAACCGCGAGGCGAGCAACCCCCGGGCAACTCGTCAGTGCAGCGGCCCCCGACCCGCCGTCACATAGTGCCGAAGAACCTACCTGTCTCGCGGATCAACGCGACTCTTGTCCCGTGTCACGCGAAACTTCGCGAAGCAGTTCAGCGACCTCGCGCTCGTCACCCGTCGATGCCACGTCGGCTTGAGCGATGATGCCCGCGCAGCAGCCCCGTTCGTCGATGACCGGCACCCGCCGAATCTGATGCCTCTCCATCGTGGAGACGACCTCGTCGAGCGGCGCATCCGCGCGGACAGCGACAACCGGCTGCGACATGTACTGCTCCGCCGTGTGTCCGACTGGATTCTTGCCATCAGCCACCACCCGTAGAACAATGTCCCGGTCGGTGATCACGCCAATGGGCTGGTTTCTCCTGTCGAGGACGGGAATCTCGCCGCAGTCGTTCTGCGCCATCAGCTTGGCTACCTGATCGAGCGTCGTCTGTGGTGTACAGCACGCCGGGTCGATGGTCATCACGTCACGCGCCAACTTCTTCATGAGTTGCTCCTTCGGTGGGACTGTGCGACTTCGCGCGCGAAACTCAAGTTTCGATCCAGGTGTCGTGTCCGAGATCGTCGCTGCCCGAGCGACAACTCCGACACCCGCAACAGCCAGGAATGCTCCCTGTGCGTCGCGGCGTGAGGCGCCATAGCCAGCCAACGCCATTCCCGATGCGCCGGTCAACAAGCGCGTCGTGGGCAACCACTTCCGCGACCGCACGTCCGGCCGCCACACCACGGATGTGCTGCCGCCTCGCGGAAGCGTGCCGGCCTCCGCGTGCTCGACGAGCTCCGAGATCGTCTCTCGCACGCCGCGCACGCGCTCGACCGCACTCAAGAGCCCGTTGACCTCCGCCTGGAGGATTGGACCACGCAGTGTAACGACCCCGTCGGCCGCATGGACTTTGATGGCACGGGGGTGCGAAACCACTCGACCGAGCTGCGCTCGGACCCGTTCGACCAGCACCTCGTCGTCGACGGCCT
Organism: Luteitalea sp.; assembly: GCA_009380045.1. Classification (GTDB taxonomy): domain Bacteria; phylum Acidobacteriota; class Vicinamibacteria; order Vicinamibacterales; family CAVVIG01; genus WHSN01. Next base: position 5,275 of record WHSN01000132.1, on the reverse strand, counting down.
TACGGCGGAGCGCACCACGGATGCGCGCACTCGTGCCGGACACGCGATGCGCCATGTCGCGTGTCGTCGCTCCCATCGCATCGCTTCCCGCATGTGCCGCATGCACGACGCGATCACGGACACGAGCTCGACGGCGACGACCGCGGCCCGGATCCAGGAGATACATCAGGCCGGCGCCCAGCCCTAAACCCGTCAGCATGGCACCGCGAACGTGACGCATGGTTTCCTCCATCGAAAGCCAACCCGGACGCAACCGAGGTGCCATCCGGACGCGCAAGGGCACCCCACTTGCACCCCGTTGCTCGAAAGGCACCTGTGAGCCAACGACAACTCGACACCCGGCCGCCGTTTGCGGATCGACGCGAAGCCGGTAGGGAACTGGCGGCTGAGCTCGGTGAGTACAAGGACCGTCACGATGTGCTGGTCCTGGCGCTGCCGCGAGGTGGCGTGCCAGTCGGGTATGAAGTCGCACGAGCGTTGAGAGCACCTCTGGATGTCTTTCTCGTACGCAAGCTTGGCATGCCCGGACACCAGGAGCTCGCGATGGGCGCCATCGCCTCGGGCGGTATTCGCGTGCTGAACGACGATCTCGTCGGATGGTACCGCGTGCCGGCCTCGGTCATCGACGAAGTGGCGCGCGTGGAGCAGATCGAGCTCGAACGGCGTGAAGCTGCCTATCGCGAGGGACGCACCCCGATGAATCTGCGGGACCGCACGGCCCTTCTCATCGATGACGGCCTCGCCACCGGCTCGTCAATGAAGGCGGCGGTGCAGGCGGTGCGTCGCCACGCCCCGGCGCGGATCGTGGTGGCTGTGCCGGTCGGCGCGGCGGACACGTGCCGCGAACTCGCCGACCTTGCCGACGCGATCGTCTGCGCGCGCACGCCGGAGCCGTTCTCGGCCGTCGGCCTCTGGTACCGCGATTTCTCGCAGACGACCGATGCCGAGGTGCGCGCGTTGCTGCACGAGCGGACCGAGACGGTCGGGAGGCCGGCCTGATGGCGGATTCAACGCTATGAGCGTGCGAGACATCTCGGCAGCCGAATGGCCCGGCTTTCTTGAGGAGTTCAGCCGCGGCCACCGTGCGTGGCTCACCACGGTCGATCGCGTTCATCCCGGCTCGCTTGCGAAAGTCGACGCCGTTGAGCGTCCGCTTCGGTCGGTGACCCCGGACATCAGCGCCCGCCGCGTCGTCGGCATCGAGATCCGGTTCCAGGCGGATTCTCACGCTCGGGACGTGATTCGAATCGAGGCGCCAACCAGGTTGCGTGTCGATGAGACGGCAGAAGGCACGGCGCAAGGCCTGGAGATCCAGGATGAAGACGGCGAGTGCACGCGCATCCGGTTCCGCGCGACGCCGACCACGGACATGCTTGACGGCATCGCGCCTGGCGAATTGCCCAGAACGTGACGCCACCCCGACAGGCCAATCGCACGCCGCCCGAAGTCGTGGTCATTACCGGCGCATCGGCTGGCGTCGGCCGGGCGCTTGCCCGCGCGTATGGCGCCCGCGCCGCCCATGTCGGCCTGATTGCGAGAGGTCGCGATGGGCTCGACGCGGCCCGGATCGAGGTCGAGCGGGCCGGTGGACGCGTCGTTGTCTGCCCCGCCGATGTCGCGGACGCCAGCCAGGTCGAGGCAGCGGCGGCGACCATCGAGAATCGATTCGGTCCGCCCGACGTCTGGATCAACAACGCCATGGTGGCGGTGTTCTCGCCGATCATCGAGATGACCGCGGAGGAGTTCCGGCGGGTCACCGACGTCACTTATCTGGGTGTCGTCCACGGCACGCTCGCGGCGCTGCGGCGCATGTTTCCACGCAACCGCGGCCGGATCGTCCAGGTAGGGTCGGCCCTGGCGTATCGCGGCATTCCGTTGCAATCGGCCTACTGTGCGGCCAAGCATGCGGTGCAGGGATTCTGTGACTCGCTCCGGGCAGAGCTTCTTCACGATGGCAGTCAGGTTACAGTAACGATGGTGCAGTTGCCGGCGCTCAATACGCCACAATTCGACTGGGTCAAGAGCCGGTTGCCAAACCGTGCGCAGCCGGTGCCGCCGGTCTTTCAGCCCGAGGTCGCGGCGAAGGCCATCATCTGGGCCGCCGAGACCGGCCGTCGTGAGGTCTACGTCGGGGCACCGACGGTCGCCGCCATTGTCGGCAACAAGCTCGCTCCCGGCCTAATCGATCGCTCGCTTGCCAGGTTCGGCTACGCGGCACAGCAGACCCGCGAGCCGGAAGATCCCGATCGTCCGGACAACCTGTGGACGCCCCTTCCAGGCGACCACGGCGCTCACGGACGATTCGACTCGGTGGCGCACGGCTCGAGCGCGCAGTTGTGGCTCTCGCAGCATCGCGGCGGCGTTGGCCTCGCGATCGCGTCGGTCGTCCTCTCGATCGCCGGTGCGTGGCGCGTGATCGGCGTCTGCAGCGGGCACCGACCGACACGACCCCCCGCGACGTCCAGGGCCGTCTAGCGTTGTGCCGCACACACCGATCGCCGACTACGCCGTGATTGGCGACTGCCGGTCGGCTGCGCTCGTCTCTGCCAGTGGCTCGATCGATTGGCTCTGCCTGCCCCGGTTCGACAGCCCTTCCGTGTTCGGCGCGATTCTTGACGCCGATCACGGCGGACGATGTCTCGTTCGGCCGATTGAAACCGCAACCGCGAGACGGCAATACAGTGGCGACAGCAACGTGCTGGAAACCACGTTTACGACCGCTTCCGGTGTGTTGCGTGTGACGGACCTGATGCCGGTCGACTCGGAAGCAGCGAAAGCGCGCGAGCTCTGGCCGGAACATGAGCTGCTCCGCAGGCTCGAATGCCTGGATGGTCATGTCGAGGTGCAGGTCGTCTTCGATCCGCGCTTCGACTACGGTCGGGTAACGCCGAGGATTCATCGCGGGCCTGGCGGCGTCTTCTCTTGCGAGCACGCCACCGGGGCACTGACCCTCTTCACCGACATTCGGCTGGCTTCGGGCGAAGACGGCAAGGGCCTTGTCGGCAGCGACCGGCTCGCCGTCGGAGACCGCCGGTATCTCTCGATGACCTACGCCCACGACACGCCGGCGGTCCTGGCCCCGCTTGGCCCGGAGGCTGACCGCCGCATCAGCCGATCGATCGTGTGGTGGCGAGAGTGGACAGCGGCGTGTCGCTATCACGGGCCGCATCGAGAGGCCGTGGTGCGCAGTGCCCTGGTACTGAAGCTTCTGAGCTACTCGCCATCAGGCGCCATCATCGCGGCGCCGACCACGTCCCTGCCGGAAAGAATCGGTGGAGTCCGCAACTGGGACTACCGCTACTGCTGGCTTCGTGACGCGTCCCTGACCGTGCGCGCGCTGTGCGATCTCGGGTTCGACGTCGAGGCAGAAGCGTTTCTGTCATGGTTGCTCCATGCCACGCATCCGACGTGGCCGCGGGTCGGGGTGGTCTACGGCGTCTACGGTGAATCGCGACTGGCCGAGCGCGAGCTCCCGTACCTGTCGGGATATGCCAGCTCGCGTCCTGTTCGGGTCGGCAACCTGGCGGCGGGTCAACTCCAGCTCGACACGTACGGCGAGCTCGTCGAGGCGGCGTTCGTCTGGGTCTCGCGAGGCGGAGAGCTCGATCGGGCGTCGAAGAGCAACCTGGTGGGGCTGGGTCGTGCCGTGTGTTCGCGCTGGGGAATGCCCGATGATGGCATCTGGGAGCGCCGGGGTGGACGCCGACAGCACACGCACGCCAAGGTCATGTGCTGGACGGCGCTGGATCGCCTCCTGAGCCTCCACGAGTCGGGTCATCTCCGCGTCCCCGTGAGCGAGTTCACGAGGGAGCGGGCCGCACTGCGGGCAGAGATTGAGGGGCGAGGGTACAACGAGCGTCTTGCAAGCTATGTCTCCGTGTTGGACGGAGAGGAGGTAGACGCCAGCCTCCTGGTGCTGGCGCTGCACGGCTATGCTGACGCTCGAGGCGCCAGAATGCGCTCCACGTGCGATCGCATTCGAGAGCAGCTCGGCGTTGACAGCCTGCTCTATCGGTATCGGGAGCATGATGGCCTGCCGCCTGGCGAAGGGGCGTTCGGCATCTGCGGGTTCTGGGAGGTCGAGTGCCGTGCGCTGCAGGGCGAGGACGCCACGGCGAGGCGCCAGTTCGACACGCTGCTCACGCACGCGAATGACCTTGGCCTGTTCGCTGAGGAGATCGATCCGGTGACCGGCGCCGCACTCGGCAACTTCCCGCAGGGTCTCACGCACATCGGCCTCATCAACGCGGCGCTGTCACTGCAGGAGCGCGGACGCCAGTGAACATCCCGGGCAGTCTCCTGTGGGGATTTGCAGCGACCATCGCCCTCACCACGGTCATGGCGATCGGTCAGGGCATCGGTCTGACGCGTATGAGCATTCCCTATCTCCTCGGCACGATACTGACCCCGAACCGGGATCGCGCGCTCGTGGTGGGCGCCGGATTCCATCTCGTCAACGGATGGATCTTCGCGTTCCTCTACGCGGCGATGCTGGAAGGCACCGGCTGGACGACCTGGTGGCTGGGCGCGGGAATCGGACTGGCCCACGCGTCCTTCGTGCTGGCCGTCGGGATGCCGCTGCTCCCGGGCTTTCATCCGAGAATGGTCAGCGAGTACTACGGCCCGACGCCGAACCGCCGGCTGCAGCCTCCGGGATTCTTCGCGTTGAACTACGGCTATCGGACACCAGTCGTCACGATCGTCGCCCATCTGCTCTATGGCGCCATCATCGGCGGCTTCTACGAGCTGGCGGGCGCATGACCCACACAAGGCGTCAATGACGCTTCTCCTGGCGGATGGGCGTGCCTGGTGTGGCCGGGCACGGCTTTTCTGAATGGTGTCGCCGCGCGGGGCCCCGGGTAACCTCTGGTCACGCTCCGAATGGGCGCGCCGGGCTGTCCCCTGCTGTGGCGCGATGTTCGTGGCCATCGCTTCGAAGTCCATTCTCGGCCGCATGCCGCGGTGCACCACGTCAGGCAGCCGGCGCTACTGAGGGTCGCGTGCGAGCGCGCGGCGGTCGGAGGACATCGACGTGTGTGGAATTCAGATGCCTCGAGAGGCTTGCGCAATAGCCGTTGTAGCCAGACGCGAAGGCCTCGGTTCGATCCTGTGGTCGCGCGTAGGCGCTCACGGCCACGGCCGGAACGCTTCGGCTCTTGCCGCCCTGCCGAGCGCGCTCGGTCAGCTCGTATCCGTCGACATCAGGCATCGCGATGTCGGCGACAATCAGACCGACCGCTGTCGAGCTGATCGCCCGCAATGCGGCATCTGGTGT
>WHSN01000159.1 GCA_009380045.1 Luteitalea sp. | reverse complement strand
GGTGTCGGTCACCGACACACGGACATACGACCCGGGGGCCAGCAGCGCGGACGAGGCCGAGGAGCGCGGACCGGGCAGCTGCACCAGCGCCGTCTCGATCGTCAACGTGCCTCCATCCGGCATGGCGTCCCGACCGTTGACGGCGAGGTTGACGAGCACCTGCTCGAGCTGGACCGCGTCGGCCTTGAGCCGCGGCGCATCGGGCGCGCGGCGGACGACGATCGTCACGTTGTCTCCGAGCACCCGGTCGAGCAACCGCTCGGTGGTGCTCACCACGTCGTTCATGTCGAGGACGGCGATCTGGAGCTTCTGCTTGCGGCTGAAGGCGAGCAGCTGCTGCGTCAGCGCCGCGGCACTCTGCCCGGCCTTCTGCACCTCGCGCAGATCAGCGTAAATCGGCTTCGCGACGTCGATCTGCTGGAGCATCAGCTCGGTATAGCCAAGGATGGCGGTCAGGAGATTGTTGAAGTCGTGCGCGATCCCGGACGCGAGCCGCCCGATGCCCTCGATCTTCTGCGCCTGGCGCATCTCGGTCTCGACCCGGCGCGCATCAGTCACGTCGTCGACGAACACTTCGAACAGCTCGTCAGGCATCGGGTCGTCGGCGAGGACGCGTCCCATGAGACGGACGGTCAGCGGACGGCCGTCGCGGGTGCGCCACGCCGCTTCGTGGCCCCGGACGCGGCCCAGCCGCTGCCAGTCGTCGATGAACGCCTGACAGTCGGCTGGCTTCTGAAAGAACTCCGACACGTTGACGGCGCAGACGTCGTCCAGCGCGTCATATTCGAGGATCTCCATCAGGGCGCGATTGGCCCGCATCACACGACCGTCCCGACTGAGCGTGCAGATGCCGTACGGAGCGTGCATGACCAGTTCGCGATACCGCTGCTCCGACGACTGCAGCGCCTCCACCACCTGAGCCTGTTCACGGCGCCGTCCTTCCTCACGCTGGCGGCGGTGCACGAGCAGACGAATCGTCCCGACAAGCACCTCCGCATCGACCGGTTCGATGAGGTAGTTGTCGGCGCCGACCGACAGCCCGTGCGACCAGTCATTGTCGGTCACACAGGTGGCGGAAATGTGGATGACGGGCAGGTCGCAGGTGCGCGGATCGCCCTTTACGCGCGCACACACGTCGAACCCGTTCAGGTCGGGCAGGCCGACGTCGAGCAGCAAGACGTCGAACTCGTGGCCGACGACCGCGTCCAGGGCCTCGAAACCTGATGACGCTTCGTGGACGGTGAAACCGGCGGCCCGGAGGACGACCGACCGCCAGTTGCGGCTGGCCTCATCGTCGTCCACGTTCAGGATGCGCGGAGACGGGTTCGCATCAGCCGTGGCGGACATCAGCCCCCGTATCGGCTCGGGGGACGAGCATTCTGCCGGACGCGGCGCCGATCCTTGCGACAGAGCGCGATTGTGAGCATCGGTGTGAAGGGCGAGGAGGCTACGACGGCTCACCGCCGCAGCGGGCGGCGATCAACTCCTCCACCAGACGGACATTCCACCAGCCGCGCTGCGCTTCTTCCCTGAGAATCTGGAAAGCGTCGGCGTCAGCCAGCGCGCCGCGGTACGGTCGATCGGTGGTCAAGGCGTCATAGACATCGGCGACGCTGACGATCTGCGCGAGCATCGGAATTCGGTCGCCGTGGAGGCCGTCGGGATAGCCGGTTCCATCCAGCCGCTCGTGGTGATGGCGCACGATCGGGCGCACCAGGACCAGGGACCGCAGACTGCCGCACAGGCGTTCGCCGATGACGGTGTGCTGCTTGATCGTCTCGTATTCACCAGCCGTCAACCGGCCGGCCTTGAGGAGGACGGCGTCCGGGATCGCAATCTTCCCGACGTCGTGGAGGTAGCCGCCGAGACGCAGCGCCCGTCGTTCCTCGGCGCCGAGGCCAAGACGCCGGCCCAGTTCCTGTGCGTACTGCGCGAGACGATCGCAGTGGCCCTGCGTGCAGGCGTCGCGGGCCTCCACCGTCAAGGCCAGGCTCAGGATCACCGACTCGGCGTGATCGAGCTCGTCGGTGTAGCGTTTGAGCCGGACGAGTGATCCCACGCGCGCCCGCAGCTCCTCCGGATCGACCGGCTTGCAGAGGAAGTCGTCGGCGCCCGCATGGATTCCCGCGATGCGATGTTCGCGGGCGTCGAGTCCCGTCACCATCACCACCGGCGTCAGACGCGTCCGCGAGTTCTGCTTGATGCGCCGGCACACTTCGAAGCCGTCGATCCCCGGGAGTCTGACGTCGAGGAGGCACACATCCGGAGGCTTCGCCTCGATGCTTGTCAGCGCGCTCTCGCCGTCGCTGGCGGTATGCACGCTGAACCCCTCGCGAGACAGGAGGCGCACCAGGACGGCAACCACCGGCTGCTCGTCATCGACAATCAGAACCGTGCCGGCCGACGCGCGCGGGCTCGAAGACATCGGGGTCGTTGCACCTTCACGGGACATCACGAGGGTGGCTGGAATGAGGGCAGTGTATCAGCTTCACGCTGATCCACTGCGGTGTTTGCCGGGCGCGTCGTGAGCGAGAGAACACAAAGGATCAGGGAAGGCCATTGACGCGATACCGGGCAGCGCGCACAATGTTTGCACTCCGGACATCCGTTCACCACGGCTCAAAGGATCGCAATGATGCAGCGACGAATGGCAGGAGCTAAATCTCCTGGCGTGACACGCCTTCCACGGATCGTCCTGCTGTTGTCGCTCGCCGCCGCGGCCAGTGTCGCCGCGGCCAGTGTCGCCGCGACCGCGCAGAAACCGCCGGCCGGGAAGCCCGCGAAGGGCTCGGGGCTGATCACGCTGATCGGCTGCGTCAGTGCGAACCCGAGTCAACCCGGCGGATTCTTGCTGTCGGAATCGAACCAGGTCTCACAGTACAAGCTCACTGGAACCAGCGTGCGCGACTTCGCCGGTCAACGGGTGCAGATATCCGGCGAGCCGCCCAGGCGGTTGAGGATCGTCGGCGGGCTGTACCCGTCTCCAAACGTCGCCGCGCAGGGCGGACACGACCCTGTGAAAGCGGCGATTGCGGCCGCGACCCCATCGAATACGCCTGGCGGGACGGCGATGCAGGAGCTCCGCGTGAAGAGCGTCCGTGCCGTCAGCGGCGCCTGTCCCGAGCAGTAGGACGTATCTTCTCGTCCGCCGCCGGTCAGCGACGGTGATCCAGGAGCCGAGCGTCGCAGGTCCCTGATCTGGCTGCCGGTGCCGAGCGTGCCCCTTCTGGAACATGATGTCGCGGCTCCTTTCGGAGAGATAGTCCGTCGCCCACCGGAGCCGCAGGCAGGCGACGGGCGCCCCACCCCGAGCGGCTATTGGACCACGCGGCCGCCGGTGATGAACCGGCGATAGTTCGAGAAGACCTGCGTCCGCCGCAGCCGCGGCACGCCGGAGTTGCGGACAATCGACAACGTGTTGATCGACGCTGGCAGCATCACCCGCTCTTCCGGATTGTCGAACACGACCGGCTTGTAGACGATCGAGGAATCGACCCGCTCGATCGTGAACGACAGCGGGCCGCCCGCTCTCTGGTGTTCCCGGGGGATCGTGTAGTCGAACATGCCGACCAGGTGCTCATCGAGCCGCAGCACCTCGCTGGTTTCAACGTCAATCCAGACCCGGCCGCGTGACCGCCCGGGAAGGTCCACGGTGAAGCAGTCCTTCCGCCACGAGACCTTCGCCTCACCCGCTTCGCGGGACTTGTAGTCGAGCGTGAGCGCGGCCCGGCCGCCCACCCTCGCACGCCCCGCCATCGTGAACACGTAGTCCTTTTGTCCCTCTGGAAGAAACATCGCGAGCGGCTCAGGTGACACAGGCTTCGGGTCGGTGCATTCCGGTTCGTCTTTGGGCCGAGGCTCCCGTCCGTTCACTTTCAGGAGCTCGCGGTGGACGGATGCCTCGGGCGCTCGGCCCGAGGCCGACGGGTCCCACGCCACGCGGAGCTCGTAGTCCAGCCGACGTGAAGGGCTGCCATCGGAAAGAAAATCATGTCCAAGCGCCTGCAGGCGTACCGTCTCGATGCACATGATGCTTTGCGCGCGTGCGTAGTAGCGCGTCACCGATTCGGCGACGCGGGCGAGCAATGCGGTGACGTCGTTCGGCCCGCCCGGGAGCTGGGAGGCCCGCAGGGACAGGGTGACCCCACCGGCCAGGACGGCTATCGCGACGGCGGCGCGGCGCATGCGCTACAGCCTAACACCTGTAGAGTCAGCGACATCCGATCAATTGGTCTTTTCGTCCCATGCCTGGACAGATCACCCGAACCCGGTTGACACCGGCCACATCACCAAATGACAAAATGATCAGTTTCATCGATACTGGCACCAGCCATGACGGCTGTAACTGCCCGGACACGACGCCTGGTGATCTTCGCGATGTGCGCGGTTTTCGTCGCCGCGGCCCCGATCGCGTACGCGCAGCGCATCTGGGTCGGCGGCGGACGCTTCGGTGGCTTCAACCGGATGCCGCCGAAATGGGCCAGCGAGTCCGACTTCGACGGCTCGTTCATCTATTGCCGCGGTTTCTACACCAGCCGGTATCGCGAGCAGGGCGGGCAAGGCTGGAGCACCGACTACCCGGGCGCCGACAACAATTTTTCCGTGCGACTCGCAGAGCTCACGACGGTTCGCGTGAAGCTCGACGAGCAGCGACAGCCCAATCACGTGGTCGTCGCGCTGACCGACCCGCTGCTCTTTCGTTGCCCGATCCTCTTCATGGAGGATGTCGGGACCATCGAGCTGTCCGAAGCCGAGGTCCAGAACCTCCGCGACTTCTTCCTGAAGGGCGGTTTCCTGTGGGTGGACGATTTCTGGGGCAGCTTCGCGTGGGACAACTGGTCGCTGCAGATCGGACGCGTGCTCGCGCCTGGCGAATACCCGACCTTCGACATCCCCCGGGACCATCCAATCATGCACACGCTGTACGATGTGGAGGAAGTGCCGCAGGTCTGTTCGATTCAGTTCTGGAATCCCCGCTACCCCCACGAAACCTCCGAACGGGGTCCGGACAGCGCGCAGGTGCACTTCCGCGGCATCCAGGACTCGCACGGCCGCCTCATGGTGCTGATGTCGCACAACACCGATATCGCCTACACATGGGAGCGGGAGGGGGAGAACCAGCAGTATTTCGACCTCTTCTCTCCCCGCGGCTACGCGGTCGGCGTGAACGTCCTGTTGTACGCGTTGACCCACTAGGAATTCGGGGTTGAGAGATGTTCGGTTCGAGATGGCCGACGCTGGTACGGGATAGGGTGAACATGCGCAACCGCCGGCGGATCGTCGCGTTGATGGCGGCCATGAGCGTCATGGCCGGGTCGATTGTGTTCGCGCAGCGGATCTGGGTCGGTGGTCCCGGCGGCGGGTTCAACCGCGTGCCGCCCAAGTGGGCGACACCGGCCGATTTCGACGGCTCCTTCGTGTATTGCCGCGGGTTCTACAACAGCGTGCGCTACGAGCAGAGCGGCAGCGGGTGGAACACCGACTACCCCGGCGCCGACAACAACTTCTCGGTTCGCCTGCGCGAGCTGACGAGCGTGGCCGTCAAGTTCGACGCCGACCGTCAGCCGAACTACGTCGTCGTCGCCCTGACCGATCCGCTGCTGTATCACTGTCCGATGGTGTTCATGGAGGACATCGGCAGTGCCGGCTTCTCGGATCGCGAGGTGGCGAACCTGCGCGACTATTTCCTGAAAGGCGGCTTCGTCTGGGTCGACGACTCGTGGGGGTCGCGCGCGTGGAGCGCCTGGGTCAACCAGATCTCGCGCATCCTCCCGCCCGGCGAGTTTCCGATCTTCGATATCCCGCTGACCCATCCGATTCTGCACACGCTGTACGACGTGAACGAGGTGCCGCAGGTGCCGGCGATCAGCTTCTGGCGGCGCAGCAACGGCCGCACCTCCGAACGCGGACCGGACAGCTCGGAGGTCTACTTCAAGGGCATTCAGGACGCGCGCGGCCGCCTGATGGTGCTGATGACGCACAACACCGACATCGCCGACACCTGGGAACGCGAAGGCGAGCCGCCGCACGACTACTTCGATCGCTTCTCGCCGCGGGGTTACGCGATCGGCGTGAACGTCGTCATTTACGCGATGACGCACTAGAATCCCGCCCATGTTTCACCGCGGCCGTCTTCGACTGCTCGCCCGATCGGCCGTTCTGTCATGTGCATTCCTGTGGTGGTCGCCTGGCGATGCCGGCGCACAGCTCCAGCAGGGGATCATCTACGGCAGCGTCGTGGGTCCAGACGGCTCGCCGGTCGACGGCGCCGTCGTGACGCTTCTCGATGGGCTGGGCGATCCGCTCGGGTCGGTGACCGCGGAGGCGGGTCAGTTCAGGCTGACCAACGTCGCGCCCGGCACCTATTCCCTCCGCGCCGACGCGGCACCGCTGCACGCGGTGCTGCAAACCCTCGCGATCAGTGGTGCGCTCCCCGTTGAAGTTGAACTGCGTCTCTCGGCCGTCCTGGCCGAGCAGGTCGTCGTCAGAGGTGACACCCTGGAACCGGCCACCACGGCGACCCGGGTCACTCTCTCGGGCGACACCGTGAGGCGAGCGCCGGCGAGGCTTCGCGGCCGCGGACTCCAGGATGCGATTGCGACGACGCCCGGGTGGTCCTCCGAAGACAACGGCCTGCTCCACGTCCGCGGCGTCGACGACGGGTTCCTGTACGTCGTGGACGGCGTGCCAGTCTACGAACGATTGGACGGCCTGTTCGGCGTCTCACCGGATCCCGCCATGATCGACTCGGTGAGCGTGCTCACCGGCTATCTTCCTCCAGAGTTCGGCTTCAAGGCCGGGGGCGTCATCGAAGTACGTACAGCCGCCCGGGCGGCCAGCAGCTGGCTCTCGACGCTCGACATGGGCGCGGGCAGTGACGACGGAAAGGACTTCTCGACCGTGGTTGGCGGACCACTTGGGCGATCGACGGCGCTGACCCTCGGCATCGCGGGTCAGACATCGTCGCGGTTTCTCGACCCGGTGCATCCCGACAATCTCCACAATGACGGCGGCGCGATGAGCGGCGGTGGCCAGTTCGGCTGGAATCTCTCGTCGGCAAGCACGCTCACCGCCGTGGCCGGCTTCGGCCGGTCCAGATTCGATGTGCCCCACGGGGAAGAGCAGGACGAGGCAGGACAGGATCAGCGGCAGCGGCTGCACAACTACTGGCAAACGTTGTCATGGCAGCACTCATGGTCAGCGGATACGGTGTCCCAGGTTGCCGGATACCACCGGTTCGGATCGTCGGCGCTCATCGGCAGCGAACAGGACACGCCACTGTTCACGAGCGCCGATCGAGCGCTGCGAAGAATCGGCGCCCTGGCCAGCCTGACGCATCACCGTGGCTCGCACCTGCTGAAGATTGGCGCCGAGGCATCCCGCCTCGATCTCCGCGAGGATTTCACCTTCGCGGTGACCGACGTCGAGGAAGCAGAAGAAGCCGGCCTCGGTGACGCCGTCATCGAGCACACGCGACAGCGGCCGTTCGTGTTCCACGACACTGCCAGTCCGACGCTCTTCTCTTTCTACGTCCAGGACTCAATCCGCGCCGCCAGCCACCTGCAGCTCGATCTCGGCCTTCGCGCCGACTGGAGCCGCCTGCTGGCGCAGGCATCACAGTGGAGCCCGCGCCTCGGCGCCTCGTACAACTGGCCGTCAACGCAGACGACCGTTCGGGGATCGTTCGGGCGGTTCTTCCAACCGCCACAGCCGGAGAACATTCTCCTCGCTTCGTCCGAGCAAGCCCGGGAGCTGTCGCCGTTTGCCGATGAAACGGGAAGCGGAGGCGCGCAACTGTCGCCGGAGCGCCAGACGGCGATCGAATTCGCGGTGAATCAGCCTCTGGGCCGGATGGTGCGGCTCGACGTCTCGTACTGGCGGCGGCGCGTCGAGAGCGCAGCCGACCCGAACGTGTTCTTCGGCACCACGATCATCTTCCCGAACACCGTCGCCAAAGGGCGGGCGTCGGGCATCGACGTGCGCCTGGAGCTGCCACGGCAGAGGGGATGGTCGGCGTATCTGAGCTACGCCAATTCGCGGGTCGTGCAGTTCGGCCCGATCACCGGCGGTCTGTTCCTCGAGGACGAGGTGATCGAGATCGGGCCGGGAACCTCGTTCACGCCGGACCACGATCAGCGGAACGTCGGCGCCTTCGGCGTCAGCTACGATCACGAGCGGACCGGATCTTCGCTGTCCGCCACCGGTCGTTACGAAAGCGGGACCCCGCTCGAAGTCGAGGAAGACGAGCTCGACGAACTCCAGGAACGGCCCGGCGCCGAGCTCGTCGACTTCAGCCGCGGCCGTGTCAGACCGCGACAGGTGTTCGACGCCTCGCTGGTTCAGCGCCTGTTCCGCGGCCGGCGCGTCGACCTCGACCTGCGGGTCGCAGCGCTCAACCTCACCGGTGAGCGGTGGGCCTACAACTTCGGCAACCCGTTCAGCGGTACTCACTTCGGTGCCGGCCGGACCCTCCAGGTCGGCGTGCGGGCGGCGTTCCGCTAGCGTTGTTCATTTCACCGTAGAGTCTTGTCTTCCCGAATGCGCGAAGACCACGGATGCCTTTTCCTGCTTCCCGGCTGATCAGGCTGGTCACGCTGACTTGACGGAGGCGCTCTCGACATCGGGGAATCTGTTGCCGACGAAGAGGTCGTAGACGATCCGCCGACGACCCCGCCGACACACGGCGCCACCACCGGCACCCACCACCACGCATGGCCGGCCCGGAACACCTCGCCGCCCCAGCCGGCGACGGCGGTGAACATCCGCGGTCCGAGATCGCGTACGCCCTCGAAGGCAGCGTGTTCACCGGCGGCGCCGTGGGGCAATGGATGCGAGACGGCCTGGGTGTGGTCCGTACGGCGGCAGACATCGAACCGCTCGCCCTCAGCGTTCCCAACAGCGGCGGCGTCTACTTCGTTCCGGCCTTCGGGGGTCTGGGCGCCCCGCACTGGGATCCGTTCGCGCGCGGAACGATCGTCGGAATCACGCGCGGCACCACCGTCGCACACCTGGCGCGCGCCGCCCTCGAAAGCATCGCGTTCCAGGTGGCCGATCTCCTCGACGCCATGGAAGCCGACTGCGGCATCCCGCTCACCGGGCTCCATGCCGACGCGGCCGCCGCCGACGACACCCTCATGCAGATCCAGGCCGACCTGCTCGGCGTGCCGGTCGTGAGGCCGGCGGTGACCGAGACGACCGCCCGCGGCGCCGCATACCTCGCCGGTCTCGCGGTCGGATTCTGGCGCTCGGCCGACGATCTCACCGGCCAATGGCGGATCGAACGTCAAATTCGAGCCGCAGATGGCGCGAACGGCGGCGCAGACGCTCCGCGCACGCTGGACCGGGGCGGTGGGACGGGCGAGAGGGCGGGAACCGGTATCAGTGTAAGATCGGGTTTCTTCTTGAGGAGGAAGCAATGAAGGCACTGGTAGTCACGATGCTCTGCGTCTTTGTGCTGGCCGCCATTCCGGCCGCCGCGGCCGAGCTGAAGGTCGGCGATCCGGCCCCGGATTTCACGCTGCAGGCGACTGACGGCAAAACCTACACGCTTTCCAGCTTCAAGGGCAAGCAGGCGGTGGTGCTGGCCTGGTTCCCGAAGGCGTTCACCCAGGGTTGCACGATCGAGTGCAAGTCGCTCGCAGAGAACGGGCATCTGATCAAGAAGTACGACGTCTCGTATTTCATGGCCAGCGTCGATCCGCTCGAAGGCGAGCAGGGCAACAAGGCCTTCGCCGAGGCGCAGAAGGCGGATTTCCCGCTCCTGAGCGATCCGACCAAGGCC
>WHSN01000100.1 GCA_009380045.1 Luteitalea sp. | reverse complement strand
CAAGCCGAAGTCGTTGACCATCGGTCCGGGCAAGACGAAGTCCTTCACCGTCACCATCAAGAGGACCGATGCGCTGGCCAACTCGTACGCCGGCGGTCAGTTGCTGTGGTCCGATGGCACGCACGCCGTCCGCGTGCCGATGGTGGCGCGCCCGGTCCTCCTTGCCGCGCCGGCGTCTGTCACCGGCATCGGCGGCCCGATCACCTACAACGTGAGGTTCGGATACGACGGGTCGTTCGCGGCGACGCCGCGCGGGCTGGTTCCGGCCTCGACGTTCGCAGGCGACGTCAGCGATGATCCCACCGATTCCTTCCAGCCGCTCGGACCCGGCACGACGTCGTTCGCGGTGAGCGTTCCGGAAGGCGCGACGTACGCGCGCTTCTCGCTGTTCGATGCGGATGTCGCGCCCGCTTCCGACATCGATCTGTACGTGTATCGAGGAGCCACACTCGTCGGCAGCAGCGGCAGCGCCACATCCGCCGAGGAGGTGAACCTCTTGAATCCGACCCCGGGTCTGTACACCGTGTACGTGCACGGCTTCGGTGTGCCAGCCGGGGGGGCCGGTTTCACCTTGTTCCACTGGCTGCTGCCGGACGCGGATGCGGGGAACCTGACCGTGACCGCACCGACGACCGCCTCCGTCGGGGCGAGCGGAACAATCAGCCTGACGTTCGACAGCGCGCTCGAACCGGGGAGGTACCTCGGCTCAGTGGTCTATGCCGGTACCGACGGTCTGCCGAATCCGACGATTGTTCGCATCAACAAGCCGTAGACTCGAGCCGGCGGCGTCAGGCGGCCGTCCAGTACGGGTGCCTGGCGCTTGCCGGGCACCTGTTCCCTCGACACCCTCCGCCGATCGATTCCGTCCAGGCCCGATCAGCGCACAAGTCTGATCGTCAGTCGCTGAGGCTGACTGGACGCTGTCGCGCGCCCGCACCTCTCTGCCGCCGCGACTTCGGCAAAAGGCGATCGGTGTGGGATAGAGTAAGTCAACTGGCGGGTACAGAAGCTCGTGGCCAAGGGATCGCCGCCGACGTCGCGATAGCTCCACCACGTGTCGAGCCGGCGGCTCGCCGAGCGCGTATCATGAAGCCTTCTGGCCAAGAAAAAACGTCGTGCTCCTTCGTGATGAACGACTGACACGGCCAATCGAACGCGCTCTAGGTACGCCGCGAGCCCTCCATTTGTACGGGGCGTCGGTTCGGTCGCCTGTCTGGCAGAAGACGCGCGCTATCGCCGACGCTGCGACCAGGTCGGGCCGTCGCGATCCGGCACATCGAGCGCCGTGAACACTCCGAGCGGCTCGACCGAGTCGACCAGCTCGTTGCGGCGCTGATCGAGCGTCGCGATCTCGTCGCTGCGATAGGTCTTGTGCTGCTCGTAGACCAGCATCTCGCTCCAGTATTCGACGACCAGATAGCGTGTGGCCCGGCTCTGGTCGCGCATGAACGAGCTGCCGAGATACGACCGGCTGTGGCGGTTCACCGCGGTCCAATCGCCATCGACGCCATAAAACTGCTCGAACTCTTTTTCCCGGCCCGGCCGGGTTTCGAATTGCCAAACGATCGCGATCATGCTGCTCCTCGACCCGGCGCCTCGGCCTACTTCTTCACGTGCCGCTCGAGCATCTGCCGTCTGACGACCGCGCCGTAGACGTTTCCCTGCGCGTCCACACCGACGCCTTCGGCGCCCGAGTGGTCGGGGGCGGTCGGTTCCATGTCCTCGATGAATGCGGTGACGCTGCCATCGCGGGCGTTCCCGATCCGGATGCCTTTTCTGATGCCCGGGAGCTCGTGCGCTCCGGTGTCGGGTCCCGACTCCGAGTCGGCGACATAGATCGTATCGTCAGGAGCGACGGCGATGCCACTCGGCCGCCCGAATTGTCGCCACTCGGCGAGCCGCCGGCCGTCCTGGTCGAAGATCTGAATGCGGTTGTTCTCGCGGTCGCCGACAAACAGCCGGCCCTGGGAATCGATCGCGATCGTGTGCGGCTCGCTCATTTCCCCCACGCCCGATCCCTTGCGGCCCCACTCCTTGACGAACGCGCCGTCCCTCCTGAACTTCACCACCCGGTTGTTCCGGCCGTTCCGATGACTGTCGGTGACGAAAATGTCGCCGCTGGGAGCGACGACGACATCGGTCGGCTGATCGAACAAATCCGGCCCGCCGCCCGAGACCCCGGCCTTGCCGAGCGTGAGCAGGACCCGCCCCTCCGGGTCGAACTTGAACACCTGGTGCCCGATGCCGTTCTCGCCGCGGGCGTCGGTCACCCACAGGTTGCCGTTGCGGTCGACGGTGGCGCCATGGGGAAACACGAACATCCCCTGGCCCCAGCTCCCGAGAAGCTTGCCGGCGGCGTCGTACTTGAGGATCGGCGCTTCGGACCGGCCGGCGCACGCGTTCGCGAAGCAGCGGTGGACGACGTAGATCGTGCCGTCGGGCGCCGGCTCGATCGCGGTGACCGCGGCCCACTTCACGCCCGGTGGCAGTTGCCCCCAGTCGCGGGTGGTTCGGTATGGCTGCGGCAGATCGTTGCGCGGTGTGCTCTGCGGCTGTGCCAGCAGCGGCGTCGTCAGGCAGGCGACCACGACACCAACGAGCCGGACGGCGCGAATCCGGCGTCGCAGCGACTCCGGCCCCATCGCCAGCGGCGATCGATCGTGCCCCTCAGGACCGACCCATCGCCACCTCGCGCGCCGGAGGAGGTGCGAACCGCCGCTGGCTGCGCCCCGGACATTGGCTGGCCGAACCGCACTGTCTTTTCCAGATCGACCTTCTCCAGATCGACCTTCTTCAGATCGGCGACCCTCAGGTAAACGTGATGGCAGCGGGCGCGGGTCGAGGTCTGCACGGGACCGTCGCGCATCGAGATCGCGAATACACCAGAACGGCGCGGTGCGGAGCCTCAGTGGTTGCATGCGATCACCACCAGTGACGGAGCCGAACACGGGCCGCCACTCTACCATGACCGAAACGGTCAGAGCGCGTTGATTACTTCCTGTGCGCCCACCGCCACGAACAGCGCAAGGATCAGGACCAGCACGGCATTTGTCGTCCAGTGGTTGCGCGGCACCGGCGCGCTCCACCGGACCTTGTTGTTCAGATAGAGCAGCGTCGCCGCCAGAAACGGGATGAAGAGGCTGCCGACAATCGTATAGGTGACGATGATGAACAGCGGCCGGCGCATGAAGGCGAACGGCATCGGCGCCAGCGTGATGAACACCAGTGCCAGCCGATACGGCACGCTCGTCACCTTCACCGCCGCCGCCCGCGTCGCCGCATCAGCCCGCCGCACGATGCCGTAGAGATCCGCGTAGATGTACGGGACGCTCTGCCACACGCCGAGCAGAGACGCGAACACGGCTGCCCAGAACCCGATCGAATACGCGTAGACACCGAACGGGCCGAGAATGCCGCCGAGCATCTCCGCCATCTTCGGGACCGCCTGCGCGTCGGTGATCCTGACGCCGGCGGTGAAGAACGCCTGGTTGGCGATCAACATCACCGAGACGCCGAAGATCGCCGTGAACAGGTAGGCCACCGCCACGTCGCCGCGAACGTACTGCAGATAGCGTGGTCCGACCATCTGCTCTTCGCGCATCCAGTAGTTGTACGACAGGATGGTGATCGAGCCGCCGATGCCGCCGATGAGCGACAGGACCTGTCGGCCGCTCCCTGCCGGAATCACCGGCAGCAGCAGGCCGCGCAGCGTGAGACCCGGCTGGTGGAACGTGAGAATCGCACAGATCAGGATGCTGAACCCCATCAGCGCGACCAGCGCCTTCATCAGCTTCTCGAATCCTGTGTAGCCACCGATGATGACGAACCCGAAGCCGAACAGACTGTGCAGCACCGCGCCCCAGGGCTGCGAGATGGCACCGCCGGTGAGGTTGGCGATGCCGAGCCCGGTGGCATTGGTCAGCGCCGCGCTCACGGCCACCGTCCAGAGCACCAGATACAGGCCGAAATACACCTTGACCCATCCCGGCAGGTGCTCCGCCCACCCTTCGAGCACGGTCGTCCCGGTCGCGAGCTGCCAGCGGGCGATCCCTTCGTTCAGGACGAACTTGAAGAACGCACCGACCAGGATCGCCCAGAGCAGGACGACGCCGTAGCTCGCCCCTCCGACGGTCGCCGACACCACGTCGCCCGAGCCGATGCCCGCCGCGGCGACGATCAATCCGGGACCGGCCAGCTTCAGGAAGCTGACGGACGGTCCCTGCTCCCGCCCCGCGGCGGCGTCGGTCGTGCCGGTCATCGTCGCCGCATCTTAGCAGCCCGCGGTGCGAGTCTGGCTGCGGGGCGCATGAAGCGCCACTGCCGAAGCCGCGGCTCTCTCGATCGTCGATAATGCCGCCATGTCCTCTCCGGCCTCCGATCGCCGCCCCGCTGCCGCCCGGATCTCGATTCCGACGCTGGCGGCGGTTGTCGCCTTGCTCTTCGCGCCGGCGCCGGCCCGCGCACAGCGAGCGCCGGCGGACGCTGCGCTGGTCCAGACCGCGCGGGCGATCCACGAGCGGGTGATCGTGCTGGACACGCACAACGACATCGATCCCCGGAACTTCACCGCCGCCCGCAACTACACACAGCGGATCGAGACCCAGGTGAATCTCCCGAAGATGGTCGAAGGCGGGCTCGATGCGTCGTTCTTCATCGTCTACGTGGGCCAGCCGAGCGAGGCCGAGACTCCGGATGCGCTCACCCACGCTGGCTACGAACGGGCCTACCGGACCGCGATCGAGAAGTTCGCCGCCATCCATCGGCTCACCGGCGAGATTGCGCCCGACGCGATTGAGCTGGCGTCGAGCGCCGCCGACGTGCGGCGCATCAACGCCGCCGGCAAGAGGGTGGCGCTCATCGGCGTGGAGAATGGCTATCCGCTGGGCGAGAACATCGCGCGGGTGAGGGAGTTCTACGACCGCGGGGCACGCTACCTGTCGCTGGCGCACAACGGCAACAATCAGCTCTCGGACTCGAACACCGGCGAGCGCGACGGCTACAGGTGGAACAACGGCATCTCACCGGCCGGCCAGCGCGTGATCGAGGAGATGAACCGGGTCGGCCTGATGATCGACGTGTCGCATGTGTCGAAAGGGTCGATGCTGCGGGCGGCGGCGTTGTCGAAGGCGCCGATCATCGCATCGCACTCGGCGGTTCGTGCGCTGTGCGACGTCAGCCGCAACCTGGACGACGAGCAGCTGCGCGCCCTCGCGAACACCGGCGGCGTGATCCAGATGGTCGCGTTCGGCGGCTACATCCAAACGCCGAAGCCCGATTCTCCGGCCCGGATCGCCGCGCTCGCGGCGTTGAGCAAGTCGTTCGGAGTGCCGGCGCCGCCACCCGGACAGCGTGCGGGCACGGCCGGCGGCCGCGGTGCGCCGCCGGCGCCGGTTGAATCGCTCGCGCCGGATCGGCGCGCGGAGTACGATCGGCAGCTCGCCGCGATCGACAAGACGACGCCGGCCGACCGGGCGACCGTCGCCGACTTCGTCGATCACATCGACTACGCCGTGAAACTGATCGGCATCGACCACGTCGGGATCTCGTCGGACTTCGATGGCGGCGGCGGGATCAGCGGCTGGAACGACGCGAGCGAGACCTTCAACGTCACCCTGGAGCTGGTGCGCCGCGGCTACACCGAGGCACAGGTTGCGAAGCTCTGGAGCGAGAATCTGCTGCGGGTGATGGATCGGGCGCAGGCGGTCGCACGCGAGCTCACCCGATGATGGGTCAACCACGACGACTGGAGGAGGGGTTTCAGCGGCTCAATTTCAGGGACTCGGCGCTCGCCGTCGCGAGCGGCGCCTGCATCGCCAGCCGCTCCACCTGGCGCGACGCGATCACCTTGTACTCGCCGGCGTACACCTCGTGATTCCTCTCGACCTCGGACAGGCGATAGACGTAGTTCGCCATGATGCCGAAGGACCGCCGCAGGCCGATCTCCGACGTGTCGCCCATCGGGTTGAGCCGCTCGAGGCGCGCGCCGTTGGCCAGATGAAAGCGGGCCACCGGGTCGAGGGGCGCCTTGCCATGGTTGGCGGTCAGCAAGTAGTACGCGCACAGACGCAGCAGTTCGTTCCGGACCAACGATGTCTCCGCGACGCTGTCGGGCACGCTGGTTGCCGTGTAGTCCTTGAACGCGGCCAGGAACTCGGGCGACAGGCGTTCGCGCGCCGGCGACTCGAGCAGACCGGTCAGCCACTTTCTGAACTCGGGAATCGGCGACAGGGTTGCGAACGTGCTCAACTTCGGGAAGCTCGTCTTGAGGTCTTCGACGACCTGCTTGATCAACAGGTTGCCAAACGACACGCCGCGCAATCCCGGCACGCAGTTGGTGATCGAATAGAAGATCGCGCAATTCGCCCGCTCGGGGTCGGTCACCGTCGAATCGGGTTTGAGCAGCGGCTGCACGTTCGCGCTCATCCCCCGTGTCAGGGCGACTTCGATGAAAATCAGCGGCTCGTCAGGCAGGGCCGGGTGGAAAAAGGCGTAACACCGGCGGTCCGCCTCCAGGCGGCGGCGCAGATCGTTCCAGCCTTGAATCTGATGGACTGCCTCGAGCTGAATCAAGCGCTCGAGCACCACCGCCGAGGTCTTCCACTGGATCCGGCGCAGAACCAGAAAGCCGCCGTTGAACCACGTCCGGAACAGGTGGGCAAGGTCGAGGTCGATGCCTCTGCGAGAGGGATGCGCCTCCAGCGTCGTCAACACCTGCCGCCGCATCTCGATGAGCGCGTTCATTCCACCCGGCGCGAGGTTCAGCCGGCGGAACAGCTCATGGCGCGGTGACTCCACCGCCGTCTGCAGCTCCCGCAACGTCGCGGCCGACGGCTGCCGCCGGTAGGCGTCGGTCGCGCGCGTGACATGCTCGGGGTCGGGGAGCAATTGATCGGCAAGCGCGTCGAAGAAGGCGTTCAGCGCCGCCGGCTCGAGCGCCTGATACGCCGCGAGCACCTCGGTGGCCAGACGTGTGCCCGACACTTCCCCGCGCCGCGAGAGCAGCGCGTGACACATCGCGATCACGTGATCGGCCCTGCGAGCGGCCCGCTCGGCGCCGATCGCGGAAGGGGCGGAAAAGGTGCCGAGGATCCGCCTCAAGAAACGCGATCTGCCGCTGCCCGGCTTGCCGGAGACCCGACGGGCAGGCCCGTTCTCCGGGCTCGCCTCGGTTCGAGGCTCGGAATCGCGCGAGTCGCGCGAATCGCCACGGTCGTGCGCTTTCAATGTGTCACCGAAGGATCCACCAGCACTGTAGCACCAGATCGCGAGCGCGACGCCAGCGTTCGGCGGCCGTTCCGTGGTCGTACTCGAGCTCGGTCGATCCGTTTGGTGAAAGCGGCGCACGGCGGGCTTGACGTGGCTGGACACAAGCTGGAGGTGCTACAGTGTTGGCCATGAAAGTCCGTATCGGAATCGTGGCGATCGGGTTGTGCGCCGCCGCCTTGATCGGGCGCGCGCAGGCGCCGGCGTCCAGGCCGGTTGTCACTGTATACAAGAGTCCGACGTGCGGGTGCTGTTCCAAATGGGTCGATCACATGAAGGACAGCGGCTTCGACGTCAAAGCCCTTGATGTCGACGACATCGATCTCGTGAAGAAGACCTACGGTGTGCCGCCAGCCCTCGGCTCGTGCCATACCGCGCTGGTCGGAGGCTACGTCATCGAAGGCCACGTCCCGGCGGAGGCCGTCGCTCGGCTGGTGCGCGAGCGGCCGGCTCTCACAGGCATCGCTGTTCCGGGCATGCCGGTCGGATCGCCCGGCATGGAAATGGGTGGGCGCCGCGATCCCTACTCAGTGATGAGCTTCGACAAGACAGGGAAGCTGAGCGTCTACGAGCGGCGCTGAGAGCTGTCACCGATCCGGATCGCACCTGCCCGCGTCGCTCGCGTACTGCATCGCCAGGTTCTCAGGGCGCGAACGAGTTGGGAGTGGTATCCTTTCGCGCGGCAACGAAGGAGTCATGTATGGAACGAAAGCAAGCGTCCGACTTCCCACAGGAGCTACTGGATCTCTTCGATCTCTACGTGCACGGCGACGTGAACCGTCGAACCTTTCTCGACCGGGCGGGAAAGTTCGCCGTCGGTGGCCTGACCGCGGCGGGCATCCTCGAGGTCCTCAAACCGAACTATGCATGGGCGCAGCAGATACCGAAAGACGATGCCCGGATCCGCACCGAATACGCGACGGTGCCGTCGCCCCAGGGAAACGGCTCGATCAAAGGCTATCTGGTGCGTCCCGCGAACACGACCGGCAAGTATCCGGCGGTGCTCGTGGTGCACGAGAACCGCGGGCTGAACCCCTACATCGAAGATGTCGCGCGGCGGGTCGGCACGTCCAACTTCGTCGCCTTCGCCCCCGATGGTCTCACGTCGGTCGGCGGCTACCCGGGAGACGATGAGAAGGGCGGTCAGCTGTTCGGGAAGGTCGATCGCGCGAAGATGGGCGAAGACTTCGTCGCCGCGGCCAACTGGCTGAAGGCGCGGCCCGAGAGCACCGGACGCCTGGGTGTCGTCGGCTTCTGTTTCGGTGGCGGCGTGGCGAACAACCTCGCCGTCCGGCTGCCGGATCTGGGCGCGGCCGTCCCGTTCTACGGCGCGGCCCCGGCGGCCGCGGACGTGTCCAAGATCAAGGCGGCGGTCCTGGTCCATCACGGAGAAATGGACACGCGTCTCGTCGCCGCCTGGCCCGAATACGAGGCGGCGCTCAAGGCGAACAAGGTGACGTACGAGGGCTACGTGTATCCCAAGGGGCAGCACGGGTTCCACAACGACACGACGCCTCGCTATGACGAAGCGGCGGCCAAGCTCGCCTGGCAGCGCACGATCGACTGGTTCAACAAGCACCTCAAGGCGTGATCGCAGCCGCCGGCTGCATCACCACGCTGCAGCGGCACGAAGGAGACGACGATCATCGAGCGGTGTTCGACCGAAATGATCGCGGCGGGTGTGGAACGTGGGGCTTCCGACGTCGGCGACGCGCGGAGGCCCCCGACACGAAGTCGCTCTTGATCACGGGCCGGCCGCCATCATCTCGTCCACTTCCGCGAGGGTGGGGATGCCGCTGAGCGCGCCGAGCCTGGTGCAACTGATGGCCGCCGCCGCGTTGGCGGTACGCAGCGCCTGGACGGCCGGTTGTCCCTGCAGCAGCGCGTAGATGAATCCTCCGCGGAACACGTCGCCGGCTCCCGTTGTGTCGATCGCGCGCACGCTGAATGCCGGCTCGTGGTGGAAACGGTCACCTTCGAGCGCCATCGCGCCTTGCTCACCCAGGGTGACGCAGAGCACGTTCTGGTGGCGCTTGCGCATCCTTCGGAGCGCCCCTTCCACGTCGTCGAGTCCAGTCAGCGCCGCCGGCACGTGCTGCGCGAAGATCGCGTGGGTCACCGTCGCGGCAAGCTCCTCGGTGCGCGGGGTGACGCGGTCGATGTCGCTCGTCACCATCGCCCCGGCATCCAGCCCCGCGCGAGCGGCACGCACGGCCGCCTCGTCGTCCACATCGTCCACATGGACGAGGCGAGCGGAGGCGAGCGCACCGACCGGCAGCTCGTGCTCGCGGAAGCGTAGCCGCTCGTCGCGGTCCCAGAGCACGATCCGCTCACCGGTTGTTTCGTCAACCAGGATGACGGCCGACTGGTTCGCGGCGTCGCGAACGATCACGTCGCCGACGTCGACACGCCGCCTGGCGAGCTCGGCCCGGATCCGTCGCCCGTTGTCGTCCGTCCCGGACACGCCGACGTATTTGCAGCGAAGACCGAAGCTGGCGCAGGTGCTGACGGCCGTGGCCGTCTGGCCGCCGCAGAGCACATGACGCTCGCGAATCCGCATCTTTGCGAGCGGGCCGACAGGTTGTGGGCAACCGGGCAGTATAGTGACGCAGTCGACCGAGTTCGCGCCGACGCCCACGACGTCCCATTGCCGATCGGACGAAGCCACAGGCGCGGAGTATACTGCGGCCGGCTTCCACCGCCGGCTGCGGGCCCGCGGGGCCGGCCCTGCTGAGTCGAGCCGAATGGGACGGGCATTATTCCTATGTATCGTGGCTGCCGTTTGCACACGCGATGAGGTCAGCGCTCAGATCTGCGACGGCCGCGGTGCGTTCAACGTCACTCCTGTCCAGCTCGAGCTGCGTGGCGCTTCAACCACCGACGGAATGGCGGTGGGTGCATCCGCGGGGTTCGGCAGCGACCAGCTGTTCGCGGCCGGTTCAATCTCACGTCGGACCCAGTCGGGCGTGGACGATCCCGAGTACGGTTTCGCCGGCATCGTCGGGACCGATCAGCCGATCTCGCCGGACAATCGATTTCATGCGTGTCCGATCGCTGGCATCTTCTACACGGGGTGGAGCGGCAGCATGCGGTTGGGCGTGATGGCTGGCGGCAGTGCCGGGATGCTCGCGAGGAACGACACGACGCTTGCCGTGATCCCGACATTGGGCTTGAGCTTCCGAACCACGATTGGCGACACTGCGATCGAATCGCGGAGAGCGTCGCTCTTCCACCGGCCGGGCATCGTCACGTTCGGAGTTGGCCTGGTCGTTCGCAACCGTGTCTCGTTCCAGCCGGCCGCTTCCCTCGCGTTCGGGGGCGGCGGGGCGACGCCCGGCCTCCATGTTGCTGTGTCGTACAACCTCGCCCGACGCCAGGAGAACCGCCGTGCACCATGAACATGGCTCTTATTCAGGAGGATCCCGAATGAACCGCGTGATTTTATCGTGCGCCCTCACATGCATGCTCGTCGGCGTCGGCGCCGCCGCGCCATCGTTCGCGCAGCAGGCCACCCAGGCGCCGTTGCGGCAGCCCGACGTGATCTACGTGCCCACACCGCCCGAAGTGGTCACGGCGATGCTCAAGGTGGCGAAGGTCGGGAAGGACGACATCGTGTACGACCTCGGCTCGGGCGATGGCCGGATCGTTATCGCGGCGGTGAAGGAGTTCGGAGCAGCCCGCGGCACCGGGATCGACATCAACCCGGTGCGGATCAGCGAAGCCAACGAGAACGCCCAGAAAGCCGGCGTGACCGACCGGGTCCGATTCCTCAATCAGGATCTGTTCGAGACCGATCTGAGTGAAGCGACGGTGGTGACGCTCTATCTGCTGCCATCGCTGAACGTGAAGCTGATGCCGAAGCTCATGAAGGAGCTGAAGCCCGGTTCGCGCGTCGTATCGCACTCATTCGACATGGGCGATTGGAAGCCGGAACAGCAGCTCGACGTGAACGGCCGCATGGTCTATTTCTGGACGATTCCCAAGCGCTGAACCGACACGCTCCGCGGCCAGCGATGTCGCCGGCCCTTCGGTGAGGGCGCCGTTTCGGCAGGCAGCCGACCGGCGTCCTCGCGGGACGCGCGCTGCACCATGGTCCGCCAGAACGTCACCGGGTTGCTCGGCGCCTCGGGCGTCTGCCGGCCCGCTCTCGTTGCGAGCCGATCGTCGCAGTGGCCGCCGATCGCGATCGGCCGCCGGCACGGGCGCCTTGTACCTTCCGGGCGGAGCGCTCGGCGTGGGCGCGATGACGTGTGGGAAGACGGCGCTCAGCCTCCTTCCGACGCCACCTCCGGCGCCCTCTCAGGCGGCGTCGTGAAACCGCAGGTTGCTGCCTTGAGGCCGTTCGACACGAACGCCGCCGCTCGCTGGCAGTCCAGCGTGGTGTCATGCCTGCGAAGCGGAAACTAGCCGTGCCCGATCACATCCAGATTCGTCTGGTCCAGGTGGAATTTCTGCGGCCGGGCCCGCCACACAACCAGCTGCTGTCCCCCTTGACGCAGTACCTCGCGATCTCGGGCGATGCCGGCGCCGGTGTGGTGACGGTTCCATACGAGCACGCGACGTTCGAGCGCCGTCTGCGCGAGTTACGGTATGAGACGGGTGATCCTGGCGATCGTCAGGCGATGCTCCACGCCACGGGCGTCGAGATGGGCAGGATCCTGGGCGCGGTTCCAGGTTTGCCCGGAGCGTTGGCCACCGATCCGAACCGGCCCGGGACGCTGATCCACTTGCGGCTGACGTTGTCGGCGTCGGAGCTGGCGCTGCTGCCGTTCGAGATTGCCAAGGCGCCCATATCCCCGACCAGCACGGCGGAGAGTTGCCTCTCGATCCAGAGCCGGCCACCCGTCTGCGTCACCCGGAACATCCGGACTGTCTCGCCCGAAGGGGTCGTCTGGCCCGAACATCCGCGCGTCCTGTTCGTCGCCGGGCACCCGGACACGGTCCCGTACGCCGAACATCGTGAGGTGCTGCTCGAGGCGATTCGGCCGTTCCAGCGCCCAGGCGGGGACGATCTGGCGAGCTCGGAGAGTGGGGCGCGAGAGCAATTCGGCGGGCTCCTCACGATCCTGATCGATCCGACGCTCACCGACGTGTTCCGCGAGTGCCGCGACGGTGGTTACACGCACGTGCACATCCTCACGCACGGCGACGTCAGCGACACCTCGCAGGACGCGTATGGGCTCGTCCTTCGGGGCGAGGACGATGCGCCGGAGGTCGTCTCCGGCGAGCGGTTCGCGAGCGCGCTCACTTCGATCGGCAGCGTCGTGATCCACCGCCCGACGGTTGTCACCGTCGCCAGCTGCGACAGCGGCAACGTCGGAACCGTGATCATTCCGGGAGCGAGCTTCGCGCATGCGCTGCACCAGGCCGGCGTGCCGCTCGTCGTGGCTTCGCAGTTCCCGCTCAGCAAGGAGGGCTTCGTTCCGCTTGCCGCCACACTGTACGAAGGGCTGCTGTGGGGCGAGCACCCGCTCGTGCTGCTGCAGCAGGTCCGGGCGGAACTTCACGCGCGCTACACGTCAACCTGGCACGATTGGGCGAGCCTGGTGGTCTACGAAGCGCTCCCGTACGGGTTGAACGAGCAGCTCGAATCCCTTCGATACGTGCAAGGGAAGCGGGCGATCGACGCCGCCCTCGAGCAGAGCGACCTCGCCATACGAGACGCGGCATCCCCGACGAAGGAAACCTTCACGGCGCTGGGCTCGGCGCTCGAACGCGCGGTGGATCGGTTGCCGACGGAGGGTCAGTTCGCGATCGAGTCTGTCGGTCTTCGCGCCAGCGCGAGCAAGCGGCTCGCCGAGCGCGCATTCACCCTCGGTTCGGAGGCACGGGAGAACCGGCTGGACGCGGTGGCCTGCCTGGAGCTGCTCGAGCGGGCCCGGCTGGACTATGAGCGGGCGGTTCGGGCGCTCTTCGTGAACGGCCCGGGCGCGATCCAACGTGTCGTGTCGCTGCACTGGGTGCTGGTCCAGGCCGAATCGCTCGGCCTCGTGCTGGGCCATCCGAGCGCTGAAGGCCGATGGGCCGCAGCCAAGCTGTCTGCTGACCTGTACCTGGACCACGCGATGACCGAGCAGCGTGCATGGGCGGTGGCCAGCCTCGCAGAGCTCTGGTTGATCCGCCTCGGTGACCCCGATCTGCCGCCGGCCGAGGGCCGTGACTTCAGCGAGCGCGTCGTGCAGCACGCGCGCGAGCTGCAGCGTCTGTGCGTCGGGGGCGACCAGTTTCCCGGGATGTCCACGCGCCGCCAGTTCGAGCGATATGTGAGCTGGTGGGGCAGCCCGAGGTTCGAAGCGGCGCTGGGAACCCGCGGCATTCAGCGGGGCGCGACGTGGCGCGGCGAGTCCGGTATCGTCGAGACCGCGAAACGCGTCGTGTCGTTGTTGGAGTGGCGGGAGGAACCAGGTGGCGCTCCATTCCCGCCGCCCCCCGCCATCGCGCGATCAGCCGTGAGCAGGCGCACAACGGCTCCGGCGGTCCATCTCGGGCCGCCGCACCGTTCCGCTGCCGCCCGGTTCGTGACCATCGAAATGCTGGAGGCCGGACATGGCGATTGTCTGTGGATCGAGTACGGCGATGGCCGTACCACGCACCGATGGTTGAACGACTGCGGCACGCAGCAGACCGCGAGAGAGCTGCTCCGCCGCGTCGACCAGGTCCCGGAGAACGAGCGCCGGCTCGAGCTGTTCGTGATGACGCACATCGACTCGGACCATATCGGGGGAGCGCTGCCCTTCTTCAGGGCGGTCAAGAACGGGCTGACGTTCGGCGACGTCTGGTTCAACGGATGGCGTCACCTCTCGGGCCGGCTCGGGGCCAGGCAGGGGGAGATGTTCTCCACGGCCATCCAGGATTTCGAGCTGCCGTGGAACGCGTGGCGCGAGGGTCGGGCAATCGTCATCGACAGCGACCAGCTGCCGGTCTGCGTGCTGCCGGGCGGCATGACGCTGACGCTTCTGTCGCCGACGCCGGGCCAGCTGAAGAAGCTCGCGCCAGTGTGGGCACGCGAGATGAAACGTTACGGGCTCCAACCCGGCTCGCGGGTCGACTACAGCCGTCTGCTGAAGGGGCACACGTCGGCCTCGACCGATATCGAGGCGCTCGCCGACACGCCGTTCGCCGGGGACGGCGGCGCGCCGAATGGCACGAGCATCGGGCTGCTCGCCGAGTATGCGGGCATGAGCGCGCTGTTCGGCGCCGATGCGCACGCGCCCGTGCTGGTGGCGTCGATCCGCAAGCTGCTGGGTCAGCGCGGCGTGGAGCGGTTGCGACTCGATGCCTTCAAGGTGTCGCATCACGGAAGCCAGAACAACGTGACCGCCGAGCTGATTCAGCTTCTCGACTGCCGGCGGTACCTCATCTCGACCAACGGCGAACACTTCAGCCATCCGGATCGGCAGGCGATCGCGCGCATCCTCAAATACGGCGGCGCGGGAGTCGAGCTGTACTTCAACTTCCGCAGCAAGCACAACGAGATCTGGGCGCGGCCCGACCTTCAGGAGAAGTATGGGTATCGGGCGCACTACCCCGGCGCCGATCGGAAGGGAACCATCGTTTCCCTGGGCGGGTGACGTGCGGTGGTTGACCTTGCGGGTTCAATCGGTGGAAAGTTCCACATGCTGAAATCGATTGACGTCCTGATCGGCCTGACCGTGATCATGCTCGCGCTGAGCATGGCGGTCACCGTCGTCACGCAGTTCGTGATTGCGGCGGTGAACACGCGTGGGCGCCATCTGAGACGCGGGTTGATCGATCTGCTCGGGCTGCTCGATCCGGCGCTGCAGGGAAGCTCCGGCGGCGCCGTGGCGAAAGCGATTCTGACGCACCCGCTGGTCAGCGGGGCGACGTCGCGCCTCGGATCGGTGGTTCACCGCGAGGAATTCACCAAGCTGCTGCTCGAGCTCGCCGACGAAACCGGTGGCCAGCGGCTCGATGCCAGCGCCCGGGCGGCGCTGATGGCGGCGCTCTCAGCCAACGGCGTTCCGGATCCTGCCGCGACGCTGCGCAATGTGCGCGCGCTGGCGCTGCAGCTGGAGGCGTCGAACCCGGAATTCGCCGCCGACACCCGCAACGGCATCGCCCTGCTGCAGGAGGCGCGGAGCGATCTGGTGGCCAAGGTCAACGTCTGGTTCGATCAAACCATGGACCGGACGTCGCAGCGGTTCACCGCCTCCACCAGGGCGATCACCTTCGCGGCCGGCCTGCTGATCGTCGCCGTGCTGCAGGTGGATACGGTGACGCTGGTGAACCGTCT
>WHSN01000169.1 GCA_009380045.1 Luteitalea sp. | reverse complement strand
TGTACATCTTCGTGGCGCGAACCGGTCGCCGTCAGCGCCTGCAGGCGTTGCCGCCGTATCCCGCACCCGAGGCGCGTGAAGATCTCTTCCTCGTGCTCGGTGAGCAACACCGGCGGGCGTCAGTCGAGCGCGCCAGCGAGCCCCGCTGGCTGGTCATCCCGGAGCGCGGCCTATACACGGGCATGGCCATCGTCGGTGCCATCGGGACGGGCAAGACGTCGGCCTGCATGTATCCCTACGTCGAGCAATTGCTCGCGTACCGGGCGAGCGATCCGACCCGCCGGATCGGCGGCCTCGTGCTGGAGGTGAAAGGCGACTTCTGCCGTCACGTCCGCGACATCCTCACACGTCACGGACGCGGCGACGACTACATCGAGGTCAGCCTCACCTCGCCGTACCGGTACAACCCGCTCCACAACGATCTCGACGCCTACGCGCTGGCCTACGGCATTGCCACGCTCATGACCAATCTCTTCGGCCGCGGCCAGGAGCCGTTCTGGCAGCAGGCGAGCACGAACCTCGTCAAGTTCGTGATCCTCTTGCATCAAGTCGTCGATGACTACGTCACGCTCTTTCAGGTCTACGAGCACGCCATCAGTCCGGACAAACTCCGCGCCAAGATCGCGGAGGGCGAGCGACGGTTCACCGCAAAGAACCGCCGCCTCGTGGTGGACAAGCGCGAGCATCTCCTCACGCCCGTGCTGTCGCCGTGGACCTGGCACGACGACGAGCAGGTCGACCAGAGCTGGACGCACTGGTCGTCGGACCTCGAAGAGGTGCTGACCGCGGCTAAGATTCCGTTCCACGTCAAGGACGTGAAACCAACGGCAGGCGAGGCCGACAAGGCCGCACAGTTCGAGGCCGTCAAGCGATGGTTCCAGGACGACTGGATGCGGATCGAGCCGAAGCTGCGCACGTCCATCGTCGAAGGCGTCAGCGTGTTCCTGTCGCTCTTCGACGACAACCCCCGCGTGAAGCACACCTTCTGCCCGCCGAAAGACACGTACGATCCCGCGCGGAATCCTGACGGCATCCACGGCGTGCCGCTGCCCCCACTGGCCGAGCTGATCGAGCAGGGGAAGGTCATCGCGCTCAACTTCCCGATCGCCATGAATCCCGGCTTGGCCCGCGCGCTGGGCACGATGTTGAAACAGGACTTTCAACGCGCCGTGCTCAATCGCATTCACACGATGAGCACCGACCCCGCGCAGGCTCGACGCCCAGTCATGTTCGTCTGCGACGAGTACCAAGCCTTCGCGACGACGGGCGAGAACGAGCCCTCGGGCGACGAGAAGTTCTTCTCGCTCGCGCGTCAGGCCCGGTGCATTCCCATCGTCGCGACGCAGAGCATCAGCTCGCTTCGCTCGACGCTCACGGGGGAGTCATGGCGAACGCTACTGCAAGGGCTGCGGACGAAGATCTTCCTCGCGCTGTCGGATGACTTCAGCGCGCACATGGCGGCGGACCTCTGCGGCAAGGCCGAGCGTCTCAAGCCGAGCTACTCGATCACCGAGGCGGGACAAGACGCGCGCGTCAGCATGCTGACCGGCCGGCCGGCTGCGCACCGGACCACGGTCAGTGCCGCGAAGACGTACAGCCTTCTGCTCGACTACGTGTTCCAACCGAAGGTGTTCGCGGAGCTGCAGAACGCGCAGGCCATCGTCCTGCCGTACGACGGCCTCAATCCGCAGCCGCCGACGTACTGCTACCTCAAGCCGTACTACCTCGACGTCCAGACCAGCTATTTCGACCACGTCGCGAATGGAGGCTTGTGACATGAGCTTCGAGGTCATTCTCCCGTTCCTCCGGCCGATCGCGCACCTCATCCAAGATCCGGACGTCACCGAGATCATGGTGAACGGCTCTCGACGGATCTTTGTCGAGCGCCACGGCCTGTTGGAGGAAGTGGAGGGGGTCCAGCTCGACGAACGTAACCTGAAGGTCGCCGTGAAGAACATCGCTCGTGCGCTGGGCGATGACGTGTCGGAGGAAAATCCGATCCTGGACTCGCGCTTGCCGGATGGCTCGCGCGTGGCGGCGATCTTTCCACCGTGCAGCGTCGGCGGCACGACGCTCACGATTCGCAAGTTCCAAACACGATTCTTCACGACAGAGGAGCTGGTACGGATCGGCACCATGACGCTCGACGTGCTCGCGCACGTCCGCGAGGCGATCCAGAAGAACGAGAACATTTTGATCAGCGGTGGGACCAGTACCGGCAAGACGACCTTGCTCAACGCGCTGTCTGTGTACCTCCCGGCAGGCGATCGGGTCGTGCTCATCGAGGACACGGCGGAACTGCAGATCGAGAGACCGAACCTCGTGCGGTTTGAGGCCCGGCGCGAGCAGCCCGGTTTTCCGGCCGTGGCAATTCGCGATCTCTTGCGCGCAACCCTCCGACATCGGCCGGACCGGATCATCGTCGGTGAGGTGCGGGGCGGGGAAGCCTTCGATCTTCTGCAAGCGCTGAACACCGGCCACTCCGGGACGCTTTCGACGATCCATGCGAACTCGGCGGAACAGGCGCTTGCACGCTTTTCCTCGTGCGTCGTGCAGAGCGGCGTCGAGCTGCCGTATCAGGCGGTCCGCTATCAGATCGCCGACGCCATTGATTTGGTGCTCCATCTCGGGCGCACCCAGGGCGCCCGCGTCGTGCGACAGCTCATCCGAATCAATCGGTACGACGCCGAGCACGATCGGTACGAGGCCGACGTGCTGTTCTCACAGGACGGGATAGAACAGAGACGCGGGTCCGGCTCGTCGTCAAACGCCGCCGGCTCTCATTGAGGGTCGGCCGATGCTCGTCTGCGTCACCGCTCTCGGCGATCGCCTCGCCCCCGCGGAGCGGGGCTGCGGCGTTGACCCCGACTGTGCGCCGGCCCTGGTCAGCCATCCATCGCCGGCAGGATGGTCCCCGAGTGAAAAGGAAGCCCCCCGGGTTCGTCTCGGCCTAACCGCGCACGACAACGAACTCCCTGAGCCGGTCCCGGCACCCCGCTTCGACCGCTCGTTACGGGGAGCAGGCAGAAGTAGATGTGGTTCTCCGAGTTCTCAAGGTGGGTTGGACGACGCGGCTGTTCAATTGTGCACACTATTGGGGTTGACAGCGATACGATCCTTACGTGGGAATCTCTCGAATTACGCCCGCCCGCGTTCGTGTCGCCGCCCGCGCCCGACGGGCATCCAAGCCGGCGCCGCAGCCATCGGTCCCTCCAGTTTTGCCAAAGGGGCTGGCCATGGAATCGAAGCAAAATCGGACGTTCAATGCCCATGCGTTCCTCGACTCGGCGGGAATCGCGAGAACGATTGTGGAGTATCGGCGAGCTGACGTCATCTTCAACCAAGGCGATCCCTGTGAGACCGTCCTGTACGTTCAAAAGGGTAGCGTGAAGATCTCGGTGCTCTCGAAGGCGGGGAAAGAGGCGGTCGTGGCGACGCTGGGCCCCGGCGACTTCTTTGGCGAAGGAGGCTTGGCGGGTCAACCCGTCCGCATGGGGAGCGCGACGGCGATCACGCACAGCACCATCCTGATCGTCGACCAGAATGAGATGGCGCGCCTCCTGCACCAGCAGCCCGCGCTGTCTGGCCTTTTCATCGCTCACCTGCTGGTCCGCACCATCCGGATCGAACAAGACCTCGTCGACCAGCTCTTTAGCTCTAGCGAGAAACGGCTGGCGCGCAGACTGTTGCTGCTCGCGCGGTACGGCGAGCACGACAAACCCGTGCGGGCCGTCCCGGCGATCTCCCAGGAGACGCTGGCGGAAATGGTCGGCACAACGCGATCGCGCGTGAATTTCTTTATGAAGAAATTCCAGCGACTGGGGTTTGTCGACTACAAAGATGGGCTCAGAGTCCACAACTCGCTGCTCACGGTCGTCTTACACGATTAAGAGAACAGACTAACTCCATCGCAGCGGTTTGGCGTTGTCTCGATCGTCGTTGGTCTGGCGACCCTCGCCACCACGGGGAGGGAGCACACGAGCCGCGCCTCGTCGCCAGGCGTCGGGAGCAGAGGAAGCCGCTCACTCGTTGGCTAATCCGATCTACCGGGTGCCTAGCGAAGACGTGGGAATACGACACCAATAGGAGATTTCACGGCGGTCTCAAGCGCCCGTCACTGACAAGCCCGCTGCGACCTTTAGCTAACTAAGAGGGATCTCATGGACTGTCCTGAGTGCGCGAAGAACGGCAAGATCGTAGCGATGAAGAAGGACAGGGGCAGTCGGCCAGGTCGGCGACCTGAACGAGCAGAGGCGGTGTTTATTGAAGATGATATGTGGGTCTGCCCCACCTGTGAGCACGTGGAAGTCGTCAAGGATTGAAGAGAAACAGGCCGACACCCGCCAGAGTATCGGCCTGTGGTTCTGGCCGGGCTAATTGGAAGGGATGCAGTTCAATCGCGGGTACCTGTCGGCGTATTTCGTGACCGATCCCGCGCGCATGGACGTCGGCGCGTCGGCGAGCTGGTGTCAGTACACGTCATCCCCCGCCCGCACACCGATGTCGAAAAGATTCTGCCCAAGGGCAGCACAGACCCCGGTACCGCGTAAGCTCCCATCGCGGCCGAGGCCCAGGAAGCACAAATGGATCGCACCGGGCTGGTGACGCCCCATCCCTTTTCTACCGACATGGCCACGCCTTCGTGGAACCATCGAGGTAATGGCCGGTCGCCCGCTTGGGCCGAGAGCGCAAGGTGCACCATCTCGTGCCATGCGACCGATTCCAGCGACCCGTAAGCCACTGTGCGAACGGTCGTTACCCTCACGTAAGGTAAGGGTAGAGTTATTCGGTCGGCGTCAGGCACCCTCACGCTGCCAGTTGGACGCTGCCTTTGAAGTTCAGTGCGACAGCCAGGGCCGGGTTACGCAGGGGCGCTGATCCCCATGGCGCTCGGTACCCTTCGAGAGGCGGTCAGACGCGGGGAACTTCGAGGTGCGGCATCGGGGCGGCGGCAAAGAGCCGGCGGCACGGACCCGCCATCCAGCGCGCGACCCGAGCCGATCGTGTGCGTCGGGCGGAATCGGTCGCGATCCCGGTGTTGGCATACATCTGTCGATATAACTTCGAGCTGAGCACGAACGCGAACCGGCCCTTCCACGTCCCGGCGACCCGCGATCGCCGCCAGACCCGTGGCAGGGCATAGAAGTGGTCCCACACCGCTTGCGTGCGGCGCCGGATTTCGTCCGGCGACATCACGGGATGCGCTGCGTAGGCCTTCGGACGGTCCGCCTGCGGGATGAGCCAGTGCCGCGTGATGGGGATGCCGTTGACGTTCGCGGCGTCGCCACCCAGCTCGCGTTCCCACTTCTCGAAGTCGATGGTACCCGGATAGGGCGTCAGCATCACAAACTGCGCGAAGGTGATGCCCGCACGCTCAGCCAGGTCGGCGGTCGCCTTAAACGTTGCAGCACGGTCGCTCGGCAAGCCGAAAATGAACGACCCCAACACATGCACGCCGTGCAATCGGAACGTCTGCAGGCGATCGATGAGCGGTTCGCCCACCAGATTGAATCCCTTGTGCACATCCTTCAACCCCTCCGGTGTGACCGCCTCCACGCCGACGAGCGCGCCGCGGATTCGCGCGCGCTTCATGGCCTGCAGGAACGCCGGATCTTCTGCGGCTTCCATGGTGATCTGGGTGAAGAACACCATATCGTCAGGGAGCTTGGCCAATCCGTCCATCAGGGCGAAGCGCTCGGCGCGAACGGCTTCGAGCTCGCGCAGGTGCGACGGGTCGCTCCGGCGCGCAGCTTGGGCTAGGTCTGCCAGCGTCACAGGGTAAAAATTGTCGTCAGCGAGCGCAATGAACCGGAACCCTCGTCGTCGTAACTCCACCGCCTCGTGGATGACGTTCTGGACGGCCGCTTGCCTCGGGGTCTGGCCATCGGTGCGCCACACCGAGCAGAACGAGCAATGCTTTGGGCACCCGCGCACCGTCTGGATCGATCCCCACATATACCGGTCTTTCGGCAGGAGATCCCACCGGGCGGGCTTGAAGGTCTCGCCACCGATTCTCCCGGCTTCGTAAATCTCACGCGGCGTTCCCGCGGCGCAGTCGTCGATGACGGTCGCCCACATGACATCGCCGTCCCCGCGGACCACGGCGTGTGCGCCTCCGCGTGCATGGGCCTCGGCCGGAAAGAGCGTCGAGTGAATACCGCCGAAGACGACGTAGGCGCCGCGCGCACGCGCGAGCTGTCCGATTTCGTAGCCACGCAGTGCATTCGCGGTATGGATCCCGATGCCGACGACATCGCCCGGAGCCAGCTGCGCGGCGTCAAAGGGATCCAGCGTTTCATCAGCGATGATCGGATCGCCCCATCGTGACGGCGTGGCGCCCGCGAGCACATATAGCCACCGCGGCGTAATCACAGCGGTGCCGAACGACACATGACTCGGGTTGATCAGGAACACACGCACAGCGGATCCTCCACGAGGAGTGCGACAGAAGGCGCACAGTTTAATGAGGCTGAAAATCCTTCGCGACAACTTTGCCGGCGCGTGTAAAGAAACGGCCGATTGAAACACCGGCGCTCCGGGCGTGGGCGGCGGTCGCAACAGCGGCGCGCGCAGCACCGCTGGCGGCAGACGTCGTGGAGGCCCTGACTGCGTCCCAGGGGGGCGCGACAGGCGTTGGCGCCGAAGCGATGCCAACCGGGGGTGCCGAGGGCAACGGTACTGCGAGCACGGGCACGTTGACGTCCGCCGCGATGACGCGGCTGTCGAGTGGCACCGTCGGAGGGGCGTCCGGCGTTTCCTGCGTGCCCGCGAATGGGTGAACTGCCGGTTCCGACGGGCCGGACTGTCTCGGACGCGTCACCCGCGGGGACATGTGGCGTTGCGGCGGCGTCAGCCCCACCGCGATGGCGTTCACCTTCGTGCGAGGTGCCGGCGCGCGGCGCACTTCGATTGCCTGCACGGCGGCGGCCGGAGCGTTGACGGCCACCGCCTCGAGGAATATCACGGCGGGAGCCAGTTGCGTCGACATGACGACGGCGAGCGCCAGAGCCGTCACGCTCACGAGGCTCGTCGCACTCGCGAGCCGCGCGCCACGGTCGCGCCTGGGATCGAGCAGACGGCCGACGCGTACGCGTAAGGCCGACGCCGTCGTTGTTGCGGTCGGCACGCCGGCGGTGGAGGCAACCCCACCGGCTGTCGGACTCGACGCCGCAGCCGCTGCGAGCAGGGAGGAGGCGTAGCGGCGCGTGGCCCCGGTGCGCGACACGACGCGATCGTCGCACGCGGCCTCGCGGTCGACATCCATCCGTCGCGCGAGGAAGCGCACGGCCGGGTGCAGTCCAGCGAGACTGCCGACGACGGCCTGCAGCAGCTGCGACCAGTCGTCGTAGCGATCGAGATGCGCCTGCTCGTGCATCACGATCTCGTCCAGCGACTCGTCGTTGACCGCGTCGGTCATGGATCGCGACACGAGGATGACGGGCCGGCCGAGGCCGAGCGCGCACGCTCCCGTCATGCCGTCGGAGGTTCGAAGTTCGGCTGCCCGGTGGCCGCCGTTGCGAGCCGCAACCCACAGCGGCAGGCGCGCTTCGCGCGAACGGTCGAATGGCGAGGAGGCGCGCTTCAGCCGCCCGAGGGCATGGCAGCTCCTCGCGACCCGCAGCGCGCCGACGGCGGCTGTCATCGCCCAGATGGCAACCGCGCAGGCCACGACGCCGTCAGGGATCGCCGGCAGCATCAGCGCACCGGCGGCATCGAGGGGTGTCAGGTCGGGCGCCGATGGCGTACCCGTTGCGATCGCCGCGAGTCCGTGAGCGACCGGAATGGCTAGCACGGCGGCGAGCGCGAGCCACCAGATGGCATGACGAGTCGCGGCGTTGAGCCGCGGCATGGCCCGAACCGCCGCTGCCGTGATCCAGGCGATGGCCAGTCCCTGCCACAGCCAGGTGACGATGAGGGTCATCGCCGGCGTCTCCTCTTGCGCGTGGCGTCGCCGGTATCCGGCGGCGCGTGTTCGATCAGCTCGCGCAGCCGGCGGAGCTCGTCGGCATCCGTTCGCTCGTGTCCGAGCAGGTCGAGCACCAGCAGACGAGGCGAGTCATCGAAAAACCGGTTCAGCACCTGCGACAGCGCGCTGTGGCGCGCCTGGCTCTGATCGACGACCGGTACGTACGCAAACGCACGCCCGTCCTTCTCATGTGTCACATAGCCCTTCCGCTCAAGAATGCCGAGGGTCGTGAGCACGGTGTTATACGCGGGTGTGTGCGTGCCGGCGAGACGCTCGACCACGT
Organism: Luteitalea sp.; assembly: GCA_009380045.1. GTDB lineage: Bacteria > Acidobacteriota > Vicinamibacteria > Vicinamibacterales > CAVVIG01 > WHSN01. The sequence goes on along the minus strand of WHSN01000169.1, from coordinate 832 downwards.
CCCCGACGGTTCCGCGCTTACGTTCCCAAAGCACCCGCATGACGCGCAGCTCGGCGTCCGTAAGGCCCGGCGACGGTGGTCTTGCCATGGCACGTTCTCCTGAGCACCTAATTCTTTAGGAGCATAAAGGCAGCCTAGCGCGGTCCATCCAGACCTGTCAACTAATTGTTTAAGAATTGTAAGAATCGTTGAGGAGTTCGCAGGTGCGACGGGTTGTTCGAGCACCAGTTCAGGCGAAGTGTGCAGCCAGGTGACCTGTAGGGTGACCGAACGATCCGCCGCTCGGCGACGCATCACCCGATAGGCCCGCTCGTAAAGCTGGTTAGCTTAGAGCATAGTAGCTGCCTGGATTGACGGCGAGCACCTTCCGTTACCGATTTTTCGACGGTACGCTGAACCTAACATGCCTGCTAAATATTTGCCCATCGACGCGTGCGGTCTGGGAGCGGCGTGACGGACCCTGGAAATCCGGCGCTGCGGCAATTCGCGCTGAAGGCCCTAGCGCAGCGCGCGGGGTCGGCCGCGAGCGCTGGGGCTCTCGCGGCTGCGGCGCAACGCGCCTACGAGGATCTCGCTCGGGTATCGGCTCCGCTGATCGGCAACGTTGGCGTCAATGCGCTGACTGGCCGCACGTTGTTTCTTGCGCAACGGAGATACCCGTGGCTGGTCCACACGCGCGAGCCGGATCAATGGAGCGGCCCATTTGATCAGATCGTTTTCTGTCTGGAGCGCCAGGAACCCGCCGTCGCCACTGAAGCCGCCGGAGCGGTGCTCACAACACTCACGGGGTTGCTCGTCACCTTTATCGGGGAACCCTTAACGGCGGGTCTGT
>WHSN01000166.1 GCA_009380045.1 Luteitalea sp. | reverse complement strand
GGTAGTGGTCAAGTTTGAAAAATCTTGCTCGGGTGGCTTGGGCCGCGAACATGCGATACTTCGACCATGCCCAAGCGCCAGAGCAGAAAACCAGAACGAGACGAGAATCAGGCGGCTTTCGCTGCCAAGCAGCGCGTGATCGAGCTGACTGAAGGAAACGACGCGACCGGGGAGCCTGAGAAGCGCGCGGCGGTCTTTCCGATGCTGAAGCGGAAGAACCCTGCGGCCGTTGCGCTCGGGCGGCGTGGTGGCCTCCAGCGGGCGAAGGGTGGGATCGAGAAGATCGATCCCGCGCGGCGGCGAGCCATCGCCAGCGCCGCCGCTCGTGCGAGATGGGCGAAGAAATACCAGACCGACCACGACTAGGCTGACACTTCCTCATCAGCCGTGCTGCTGTCCGTCTTCTTCTCCTTCGCGTCGGTCCCGTTCTTCGGATCCTTTGCCGACGGTCGATAGTTCGGATACCACTCCCTCAGCGCCCAATCGCCCTGCATGTTGATGATGTCGCCGACCTGTTTCTCACGCCGTCGAAGAATCGTATACAGGGTGTTGTATTTCACGGGTGGCAATCCGCCGTTTTCCAGCGCAGCCATCAGATCGGTCGTGGACTGTTTTTGACGCGCGGCCGCCAGATGCTTTTTTGACGCATCTGGAATGCTCATCTTGAGAAAGGCGTCTGGGCGGACACCGCCTGGGCTGTGTGGCCCGCTCGGCGTGCCAAGCGATTGCAGTTCACGGATGTGCGCGATTAGCGACTCGATTTTGGCCTTGCGCGCCTCAAGGTCCACGAGGGCGAGTTCCATCCAATCGCCGGTGAGGTCGCTCTCCATAACCACTCGCTTTCTCTCTGAAACCTGCGGTACACTTTCGTACGTGACGGGGGACGGGGTGTTGATCGGTCCGCCCCCGCGCACACGCGCCTAGGGAGTTTCCTTCCCCCTTCGCCCTTTCAAGGGGCGCGCGAGTCTCATCAGTTCAGCCCTTCTGCCGGTTGGGAGGTCCATCCCGACCGGCACAGTCATTTTACACCACACATTGACGGCCTGTGCCCAATATTTTTGCGTTGACAGATGCTCTAGCGATAGAGCATGATACTTACATCATGAATCGCCTGAACAGCGCCAAGCGGATACAGGTCGTGGCGGCCCTCGTGGACGGCGTCGGTATCAATGCCACGACACGGATGACCAACGTCTCAAAACCGACCGTACTCAAACTCTTAGCGGAACTCGGCGGGGCGTGCGCGACCTATCAGGATCGAATGATCCGCAACGTGCGCGCACGGCGCATTCAGGTGGACGAAATCTGGCAATTCGTCTATTCCAAACAAAAAAATGTACCTACCGACAAGCAGGGCGTGTTCGGGTTCGGCGATGTCTGGACATGGGTAGCCATCGACGCCGACTCAAAGCTCGTCCCCTCGTGGCGCGTCGGACCGCGCGATGCCGGCACCGCCTACGAACTGATGACTGATCTGGCGAGTCGCCTCACACATCGCGTGCAGCTCACGACCGATGCCCACCGTGCATACCTGGATGCCGTTGACGACGCCTTTGGCTCTGAGGTGGACTACGCAGTCCTGCAAAAGTTGTATGGATCGTTGGAGAACGAGACGCGATACAGCCCGTCAAAGATCATTGGCGTCCGCTCGGACGTGATAAGAGGCGACCCCGATCCGCGCCACATTTCCACGTCCTACGTCGAGCGTCAGAACCTGACGATGCGGATGTCGATGCGCCGGTTTACGCGCCTGACAAACGGCTTCTCCAAGAAGATCGAGAACCATGCGGCGGCCGTGGCGCTCCACTACATGCACTACAATTTCGCCCGTGTTCACAAAACGCTGCGCGTGACGCCAGCCATGCAGGCCGGACTCTCGGCGCATGTCTGGTCCATCGGTGAAATCGTCCAGTTGCTCGATGCGGATTACGCAAGAACGGCGGCCTAAATGAATCGGCTGTATTACGGCGATAACCTAGACGTGATGCGCCGCCACGTCGCGGACGAGAGCATCGATCTCGTCTACCTCGATCCACCCTTCAATTCTAACGCCTCGTACAACGTCCTGTTTGCCGAGCGTGACGGCACGCAGGCGGCATCCCAAATCAAGGCGTTCGAGGATACGTGGCGGTGGGATCAGGGCGCGGCACGCTCCTTTCAGGAAGTCGTTGAATCAGGCGGACGTGTCTCACAGGCGATGCAAGCCTTCCGGATATTCCTCGGCGATACCGACATGCTGGCCTACCTCGCGATGATGGCTCCCCGCCTCGGCGCGTCCTAAAGACAACTGGCAGCATCTATCTGCATTGCGATCCAACCGCCAGTCACTATCTCAAAATGCTGATGGATGCGATCTTCGGACCAACGCAATTCAGAAACGAGATTATATGGCTGCGATCGCAGAATCCGAAGGGTTCTCAATTCGAGATGAAACGTTTCAGTACGTTCACCGATACCATCCTCTTTTACGCTAAGTCAGATGCAATGGTAATTCATCTGGATCGTATTCGGATACCGCTCACCACTGAGGAATGGGCTGACAAGTATCCGTACAAGGACGAGCACGGATCATACGCTGACGGACCGATCCTCCGATCCGGCAGCATGGGCGTGAGGCCGAATCTAGTCTACGAGTACAAAGGTTTCACGCCAGGTCCGGCGGGCTGGCGTGTGAAACGTGAAGTCTTAGAGGAAATCGATCGCAAGGGGAACCTTGCGTGGACGAAGACGGGTGCGGTACGGCGCAAACTCCGGCCGGATGATATTGAGAAGGGACAGCCGATCGGAAGTTTCTGGGGAGACATCCCGCCGATCAATTCTCAGGCGCAAGAACGACTCGGCTACCCGACACAGAAACCAGAAGCCTTGCTGGACCGAATCATCAAGGCAAGCAGTAATGAAGGCGATGTGATTTGCGATCCATTTTGTGGCTGCGGAACGAGTATTGCATCTGCGCAAAGACTCAAGCGGCGATGGATCGGCATCGACATTACCAACCTCGCAATTGGACTCATTCGGCATCGCCTAAAAGACGCTTACGGCGATGACATCACAAAAACCTACGATGTCATTGGCGAACCAGTGTCAGTCGCGGACGCAGCCACGCTCGCCGCTTCCGATCCGTATCAATTTCAGTGGTGGGCGCTTGGGCTCGTCGGCGCACGTCCATCAGAAGGCAAGAAGGGCGCTGACCAAGGCATTGACGGCCGGATCTACTTCCACGAAGGCGACGGCACGACACGGCAGGCTATCCTATCGGTGAAGGCCGGGAAACTTCACGCGCCATACGTCCGCGATCTGCGTGGTGTAGTGGAGCGCGAAAAGGCCACCATGGGCGTTCTGCTGACGCTCGACGAGCCGACGAAGGCCATGCGGACGGAAGCCGCGGCAGCGGGCTTCTACGCCTCACCGTGGGGTCGGCATCCCCGCCTGCAAATTCTCACAGTCGGCGAGCTGCTGGACGGCAAGCGGCTCGACATGCCGCCGATTCGACAGACCGGCGTGACGTACAAACGGGCACCAAAGGCGACCACGAAAGCTGCGGAACAGCCGCGCATCTTCGGTGACGACTGAGGTGAGCGGTTATCGGCCTCGCCAATAGAATCCGCCACCGCCGAGCACCAAAATAACGACGATGATGATCAGAAGCGTATTGGTGTCCATGTGGCGGGATTCTAGCAGAACCCGACCGTGCTGCTTGAAGACCTCAATCGTAAAGAGAGGATCACATTGAGAACGCAAATGCCGGACATTCCGGACCCGCCGATTCCCCAACCCCCGCCCATCACAGAACCGCTGCCCACGCCCAGACAAGAACCCAACCCTAAGCCTGAACCGTTGCCCTGGATTCCCCCACGGCCGGATGAAACCTTAAATTAACCCAGCAGTTTCAAACTTGACCACTACCGAAACGTGAATCGATTCGGAGATTTGCAAGCGGGGTGGTATATTTAGCAGTTCATGCTTGCCCTGAACCTGCAGACCATCAAGAGCGGGCGGGAGCGTTTCGAGCGGGTCTACCCGGCGGATGTGGTCTACTCGCGGAACGACGATTTCAAGATCGTCGCGCCGGTCGAGCTCGGCTTCGACATCTACAAGGACAAGGATCAGTATCGCCTGGTGGGGAAGGTCGCAACCAGCCTGGAATTGAACTGCAGCCGCTGTCTGGAGCCGTTTGTCGCCGCGACCGAGACGGCGTTCGACCTCCGGTATCAGCGGCACACCCCGGTCACCAATCCCGTCGAGCGCGAAGTGGAAGAGGACGACCTCACCACCGCGTTCTACGAGAACGAAGAGATCGACCTCGGACAGTTGATGCACGAGCAGTTTTATCTGGCCCTGCCGATGAAACCGTTGTGCGAGGAGGCCTGCAAGGGACTCTGTTCGACCTGTGGCACCAACCTGAATCGCGGCGGCTGCCAATGCCACCCTCGATGGAACGACCCCCGTCTCGCAGTACTCGAGGCGCTGAAGAAGGAATCTTGAGACGATGCCCAATCCCAAACGACGACACTCGAAGACACGAACCGCGAAACGGCGCACCGGCGACGCGTTGAGCGCCGCCGGCCTCAGTGAATGCCCCCAGTGTCACGAGCTGAAGGCCCCGCACCGGATCTGCTCGAACTGCGGTCACTATCGCGGCCGCCAGGCGCGCGCGGTCAAGGAAGAATAGTCCTCGCACTTCGCCTTGTCCCCGCACCCTGCACCTCGCATTTCGCGCCTCGCACCTGATGCTTTGGATCGCCGTTGACGCCATGGGCGGCGACTCCGCGCCCGGGCACATTGTCGACGGTGCTCTGGCGGCGGCGCGGCACTTCGACCTGGGGGTGACGCTGGTCGGACCGGTCCCGCTCCTCGAGGTGGAGCTGGCCAGGCACATCGGTGCGGACCGCGATCGCGTGAGGCTGGTCGATGCCCCCGCGAAAGTCGAGATGTCCGAAGCGCCGGCCGCGGCGCTCCGGCGCAAGCCGACGGCGTCGATCAGGGTGGCGGCGCAGACGGTGGCGCGCGGGGAGGCTTCGGCGCTTTTCAGCGCCGGCCATACAGGGGCATCGGTTATCGCGGCGCACGGTGCGTTCGGTCTGCTCCCGGGGGTCGATCGTCCCGCCCTGGCGGCGACGATTCCCACCAGGCTGCGTCCAGCGGTCCTCCTTGACGTCGGCGCGAGTGTCGAATGCCGGCCGCATCATCTGCTGCAGTTCGCCGTCATGGGCAGCGTCTACGCCCGGGTCGCATTCGGGATCGAGACGCCCCGCGTCGGGCTGCTCTCGATCGGCGAGGAAGAGACGAAAGGGAACGAGCTGACGCGGGAAGCGCACCGGCTGCTGAAGGCGTCACCGCTCGCCTTCATCGGTAACATCGAAGCGCGAGACGTGTACAGCGGCGCCGCGGATGTGATTGTCTGCGACGGGTTCACCGGGAACGTGGCGCTGAAGATCAGCGAAGGGCTCATCGACGTGGCTGAAGATCTGTTGCGCGAGGCGCTGTCCAGCACGATCACCGCGCGCGTCGGATCGTTGCTGACGCTCCGCGCACTGCGACATTTCCGCCGCCGCCTGGATTATTCCGAGTACGGCGGCGCGCCGCTCCTCGGCGTCTCCGGCATCGCGATCGTCGGACACGGACGATCCAGCGCCAAAGCGGTCCGGAACGCCGTCGCGATGGCGTATCGCTTTGCTGCCGACAACTTCGTTCAGCGCGTCGAGCGGGACATCGCCGTCGCCGCCGCCGCTCACCAGTGATCGCCTTCCTGTTTCCAGGGCAGGGCTCACAGAAGGTGGGCATGGGCCGGGCCCTCGCCGACGCCTATCCGATCTGCCGCCAGACGTTCGAGGAGGCCGACGCGGCGCTCGGCGAGCCGTTGAGCCGCCTGTGCTTCGAAGGGCCAGAGGATCAGCTCATGCTCACCGAGAACACGCAACCGGCCATCCTGGCCGTCAGCATCGCGGCATGCCGTCTGCTGGCGTCGCAGGGGATACGACCGGACTTGGTGGCCGGCCACAGCCTCGGCGAGTATTCGGCGAACGTCGCGGCCGGGACCCTCGGATTCGCGGACGCGCTCCGGATCGTCCGCCGGCGAGGCCAGTACATGCAGGAGGCGGTACCGGTCGGCGACGGCAGCATGCTCGCGGTTCTGGGTCTCGATGCTGCCGTGGTGGGGCAAGCGTGCGACGAGGCGGCCCAGGGGGACGTGGTGAGCCCGGCGAACATCAACGGTGCGGACCAGGTGGTCATCGCCGGCAGCCGGGCCGCGGTCACCCGGGCTGGCGACCGTGCCAGGGCGCTCGGAGCCAAGCGGGTGATCCCGCTGTCGGTGAGCGCTCCCTTCCACTGCGCCTTGATGAAACCGGCAGAAGAGCGCCTCGCCCCCGAGCTGCGCGCGCTGCACGTGAACGAGCCCGTGGTGCCGATCGTGGCCAACGTCGATGCCGAGCCGAAGCGCACGGCGGCAGCCGCCGTGGAGGCGCTGATCGGCCAGGTGTCGTCGCCGGTGCGCTGGGAAGACGTGGTGCGCCGCCTTGCGTCCGAAGGCGTCACAACGTATGTTGAGGTCGGGCCTGGCACCGTGTTGGCTGGCCTGGTGCGGAAAATCCAGCGGGACGCTCGCGTCGCGAGCTTCGGGGCTCCCGACGACCTGGCGCGGTGCATGGGACTGAGCTCGAAGTAGGGCGGGTCGTTCACGCCCGCCGGAGCGTTCGGCGGAGCTGAACACCCGCCCGACGTGTGTTTGCTGGTCATGATTGATCTGTCGGGAAAGGTCGCGCTGGTTACCGGGGCGTCGCGCGGCATCGGCCGTGCGATCGCCTTGAAGCTGGCGGCCCAGGGCGCAACGGTCGTGGCGGCGGCGCGCGGCGAGAACGCCTCCGGAACCGCTGCGGCGATCGCCGCCGCCGGCGGTCGGGCGGAAGCGATCGGCATCGATGTGACCGACGCGGCGTCGCTGGAGAAGGCGCCCGCCGGTATCGTGCAGCGGCACGGACGCCTCGATATCGTGGTCAGCAACGCCGGCATAACCCGCGACCAGCTGGTCATACGGATGAAGCGCGAGGATTGGGACGCGGTGCTGGCGACGAACCTCACCGCCAGCTTCACGCTCACCCAGAGCGCGCTTCGCCCGATGCTGAAGCAGCGGGGTGGCCGGATCATCGTCGTCAGCTCGGTCGTCGGGCAGATGGGAAACGCGGGCCAGGCGAACTACGCCGCGTCCAAGGCTGGCTTGATCGGGTTCGCCAAGGCGCTGGCGCGCGAGGTCGCCTCGCGCGGTATCACGGTGAATGTCATTGCCCCCGGGCTCGTCGACACGGACATGACCCGAGCCGTCGCCGACAAGGCGCAGATCGACTGGGCGGCGCAGATCCCGCTCGGTCGGCTCGGCACGGTGGACGATGTGGCGGCGGCAACCTGCTTCCTTGCGTCGGACGAGGCAGCGTATATTACAGGGCACGTTCTCGCCGTCAATGGCGGGATGTACATGTGAGCGGTGAACTTGATCATCTGGTGATCTGGTCGTTCAATCATCTGATTGCGTCTGCCGGATGATTCAACGACCAGATGACCAGGTGAGATAGCGGAGGAGGAGTGCATGGCGGTAGCCGACAAGGTCAAGAGCATCATCGTGGAACAGCTCGGCGTGGACGAAGAGGAAGTGACGCCGGACGCGTCGTTCGTCGACGATCTCGGCGCCGACTCGCTCGACACGGTCGAGCTGGTCATGGCGTTTGAAGAGGAGTTCGGGATCGAGATACCCGATGAGGACGCCGAGAAGATCACGCGCGTCAAGGAAGCGGTCGAGTACATCGAATCGCACGCCAAGGGCAAGAAGTAACCCATCACAGGAGCATCGTGAGCAATCGGCGCGTCGTCGTCACGGGCATCGGGCTTGTGTCGTCGCTCGGAATCGGAACCGAGCCGAACTGGAAGGCGCTCATCGCCGGCCGGAGCGGTGTCGGAACGGTCACCAAGTTCGACGCCACGCAGTTCGCCACCCAGATTGCGGGAGAGGTGCGGGGCTTCGACCCGCAGCACTTCATCGAGAAGAAAGACGTCAAGAAGATGGATATCTTCATCCAGTACGCGATTGCCGCCTCGCAATTCGCGATGGATGACTCCGGCTTGCAGATGACGCCTGAGATCGCGACACGCGTCGGCGTGTTCATCGCGTCGGGCATTGGCGGCTTCACGACCATCGAGCGCGAGCACAAGGCGTTGCTCGACGGCGGGCCGCGCAAGATTTCGCCCTTCTTCATCCCGTCGGCGATCATCAACCTGGCGGCGGGCCAGGTGTCGATCCGGTACGGAGCGAAGGGGCCCAATTCGGCTACCTGTACTGCCTGCTCGGCGTCGGCCCACGCCATCGGCGACGCCTTCGAGATTATCCGCCGCGGCGCCGCCGATGTGATGATTGCCGGCGGCTCGGAAGCCGCGATTACGCCGATGGGCATCGGCGGATTCGGCGCGATGCGCGCGCTGTCGACCCGGAACGACGAGCCGGCACGCGCCAGCCGCCCCTTCGACAAGGAGCGCGACGGCTTCATCGTCGGCGAAGGCTCAGGCGTGTTGATTTTGGAAGAGTACGAGATGGCGACGCGCCGCGGGGCGAAGATTTACGCCGAGCTCGTGGGATACGGCATGTCCGCCGATGCGTACCACATCACCGCCCCGTCTGAAGATGGCGACGGCGCCTTCCGGGTGATGCGCGGCGCGATCGAAAGCGCCGGCATCGAGCCGGACCAGGTCGGGTACATCAACGCGCACGGGACCTCCACGCCGCAGGGCGACAGCCTCGAGACGCTGGCGATCAAGCGATGCTTCGGCGAGCACGCCTCCCAGCTGGCCGTGTCGTCGACCAAGTCGATGACCGGGCACCTGCTTGGCGCTGCCGGCGGGCTCGAGGCGGGCATCACGGCGCTCGCGGTGCATCACGGGATCGCTCCGCCGACCATCAACCAGGACACGCCGGATCCCGAGTGCGACCTGGATTACGTGCCCAACACCTGCCGCGCGCTCCGGATCAACTACGCGCTGTCGAACTCGTTCGGCTTCGGCGGCACCAACGCCGCGCTCCTCTTCAAGAGGCACGAGGGGTGAATCTGGTCATTGGTCATTGGTCATTGGTCATTGGTCATTGGGTCATTGGTCATTGGGTCATTTGGTCATCTGGTGATTGGGTCATGGATTGAGACAATCACTGACCCAATGACCCCATCACCCAATGACCAGATTCGTCACTGACCCAATGACCAGATTCGTCGCTGACCCAATGACCAGATGACCCAATGACCAGATGACCCAAT
>WHSN01000024.1 GCA_009380045.1 Luteitalea sp. | reverse complement strand
GATCATCCACCTGCTGTCGGTGAACCCGGATCTGCAACGTCGTGGCATCGGGACAGCGCTCGTCAGCGCGGTGGAGGCGGAACTCCGTCGCCGGCATGCCCCGAGCGCGAGCGTCACCGTCACGGAAAAAAGCGCCGGATTCTGGCGGAAGCAAGGCTTCGATGTTCTTCCGGTCTACTTGATGGTGAAGCGGCGCCTGTCTTGACGCCGCAACGGCGGGTTACCATGAGAGGTCATCGCAGGAGCTCCGCTCGCCTGGCCGCGTGATCGGCGCACCTTGCACGCTGGCTCGATACTGAGGAAGGGCATGTCACGATTCGGCGCTCGATTGCTTCGCGCGGCAGGTCCGATGTTCGTCCTGATGGGGTGGGCGACTGGCGCCGCGGCCCAACCCAATCCCAACGTGCTCTGGACGAATAGCGCGCTGACGAGCACCATTACCGCTGTGGATCGCACCACCGGGGCGCTGATACGGCAGTTCGACCCTGGAACGGGCAATGGACTCGGCATCGCCGTCGTGGGGAACACGGTGTACTACACCGCTCGCGATCGCAACGTCTACCGACTCGACGCCACCACCGGCGCCGATCAAGGCATCGCGTTCACCAATCCGGAAGACCATGCGCTGTCGACGATTTCGTTCGATGGCTTCAATTTCTGGATTGGTGAATTCACCGACTCGAATCGTGCCCACTATGTCACGCCGACCGGGCAGTTCCTGAAGACCATCTCGTTGCCCTTGTGCGGCGATCACTGTGACGGGCTGGAATACTTCGACGGCAAGCTGATCTCCAATCGCGGCGACAATCTCAATCCGGCGACCTACGACGTCTATGACACCAACGGGAATGTGCTGCAAGCCGCCTTCATCACCACCAACCACCGGGGCCGCGGCATCGCCCACGACGGATCGTTCTTCTACATCGCCGAGAGTCAGGACATTTACGTGTACAGCGCTCTGACCGGCGCCCTGGTCCGCCAGATGTCGCCTGGGGGCACGATGAAGGAGTACGAGGACCTGTCCTTCGAGTCTGCCACCAGCATGCCCGCGACGAGCACGAGACGCGGCGACTTCGACGGCGATGGCAAGACCGACCTCACGGCCTTCAACCAGGCCAGCGGCATCTGGCACGTGCTGAAGTCAGGCGCGAACTACTCGACCGACAGTGTGTTCGATTGGGGCGGCGGCGCCGACGTCCCGGTGCCGGGGGACTACGACGGCGACGGCCGGGCCGACGTCGCGATCTTTCGTCCCTCCAAGGGGACCTGGTGGGTTCTCCGGTCCAGCACCGACTTCACCGGCTATGTGTCCAATCAATGGGGAGGCAGCGCCGATATCCCGGTGCCGGGCGATTACGACGGCGACGGCAGGACCGACGTCGCGGTCTTTCGGCCCTCCACCGGGGTCTGGTGGGTGCTCCTGTCCAGCACGAACTTCACCGGTTATCTGTCCACCGAATGGGGCGGCGGCAGCGACGTGCCGGTCCCGGCCGACTACGATGGCGACGGCAGGACCGACCTCGCGATCTTCCGTCGCTCCACAGGCGTCTGGTGGGTGCTCCAGTCCAGCACCAACTTCACCGGCTATGTGTCCACCGAATGGGGCGGCGGCAGCGATGTCCCGGTCCCGGCCGACTACGATGGCGACGGCAAGGCCGATTTCGCGATGTTCCGCCCCTCAAAAGGGGTCTGGTGGGTGCTCCAGTCCGGTACCGGCTACACCACATATGTGGTCGCTCAATTGGGCGCGTCTGGCGACATCCCGGTTCCCTCCGAGTACGACGGCGATGGGAAGTCGGACATCGGCGTCTTTCGTCCCGCCGACGGCGTCTGGTACATCATCCACTCCGGCACCGGCGCCCTGGTCAGACATTGACCCGGCATCGCTTCGTCGCCTTGCGAGGGAACCGATGTGAGCATCATCCTGCTGGGCATTTCCGCGCTGGTATCCGCGGCGCTCGCCCTGGGGCGTCAGTCCCCGGCTCCGCCGCCTGACTTTGTCTTCCAGTTCAGCGTCGGCTCCTGCACCCTGGACACCTCGGCCGGAACCCTCGTGCACGACCAGGAACCTCGTCTCGTCACCGCGCTCGTCTTGTCGCAAGGCCAAATGCGGGAGATTGCCGCCATGGTCGGCGCGATTGCCTTCTTCGACTACCCGGCGACCTTCGTCGGAGCGAAGCCTGGACAGAGCGCCTATTCGATTGACGTCGCGGCGACGCGATACCGTTTGCACGTGCGGCTTGCCGGGAAGGATCACGCCGTGTCCTGGATCGATTCCACCCGTCCGTCGACCGAAGAGGCCGATCGGCTCAGGTCGCTGTGCGAGACGATCGCGGCCTTCATCACCGCTGGTCGCGGGTTCGAACAACTGCGACTCGCCGGCGCCGACTGCCGGTGACTCCTCGAATTCCGTCTCCCACGCGAACACCCGAGCCGGCCGCGCCATCGACAGGCTGGCCTGGTGGTCCATCCCCTGCGAAGCCCCGACACGTCAAACGCGGCTGCCGCCTCGCGACGCCACCGAACTCGCGGCGCTCCGGTCCGAGCAATCGGAGCGCGAAGTGGTTGCCCTAACGATACTGGCGTTCACCACCTTTTCTCTTCTCGATCGGCGCACGGAGGCGTATGGTCTGCCCGACCGCCAGTCTACCGATGCGAGTGACCGCGCCGTAGATTCCCGCGTTGTTCTGGTTCGCACGAACGACCGCCTTCAGCACTTCTGGCGCAGGACCTGCTGAGTCGGGATCAAGGTTCACCATCGAGCAGCGAACGTCGCGCATCGTGACGGTGATGGCGGCGGCGGCGTCCCCCTCGCCGAATGAGAGCACACCGCCCAACCACTCGTCCTCCTGGAAGGGAACCGATCGCAGTAAACGAACCACAACATTCGGGCGAAATCGTCGCACGTCCGGGCTCCGCCCTGCGAGTCGTCCGATCTCGCGCACCGTATCGAAGGCGATCACGGAGATGCTCGCCTCATCGAAGATGCCATGATTCAACTGCATCATCTGCACGGGGGCCCCGTGCCGACGTCCGACCTCTGAAGCCAAGTCCTCCCCGAAGACAGGCATCTCTTCGCCATCCGGCGTGCGAATATGCGTAGGAAGGTCCACCTGAGCACCGTCTTCACGGCGGTGCGGCGCGAACAGGAGCAGATCGGGAAGTTTGCTTGCTGTCAGCCACGGGAACCCGCTGCGGTCATCAATCCGCCGGAACGCCAGGCGTCTGTCACCGTCAAGGCCGTGCCAGCCCAGCTTGGCGACCTCGAGTCGTTCACCGCCCATGGACTTCACGGGATACCGAAAGATCGCCTCCACATGTCCGATTTCTATGAGCATGCTCGATCCGAGTCCGCCAACGGATTGGCGATGACCGGCAGCGTATCAGACGCGAGAGTGGCCCGCACGCTGTCAAGTCCATCGCCAGTACGGTCATTGGGCTTGCGAACCGATCGCGCCGTGAATCGCGAAATGCGCGATCTCTGGCCGTAGTTATTGATTGTTTGGTGCCGGAGGTCGGAATCGAACCGACACGGGGCGTAAACCCCACGGGATTTCGAGGTGTCGATCGCTGTTTTTGGGACGGAACGAACGGGTACCAATCGACGTATTCAGGCGTGAATCCGACGACTCGATCCGTCGCGCCAAACGCTTTCCGGACTGCGTTGGGCCCTTCATTCCTGCCCGTTTCCCTGCCAGTACCGGCGGAGATCCATCATACAGATGCATGATACGATTCATACAGATTGGAGTGATGCGTGGCACGCGTGAACAAAGAGATGAATCTGCCTCGTCGTTCCGGGAAGATGCGCCAGAAGCCGTCGCGCGGACGCGGCAAGGGCTGGGTGCGGAAGAACGTCGTCATGGATCAGCGAAAGCTCGATGCCGCGCGTCGCGTGCTTGGCGTTGAGACCGAGACCGAGGCGATCGACGTCGCCCTCGACCTCGTGGCATTCCGCCGCGAACTTGTTCGAGGGATTGCCGCCGTCCGACGTGCGGGCGGTATCGAAGACGTGTTCGAAAAGCGTCAGGCGTGAAGTTCGTGCTCGACACGAACGTGTTCGTGGACGCATTCCGCGATGAGACGTTCGCCGAGGCCATGGCTGCATTTCTCGAACAGGCGCTTCCGGCGACGTTTCTCAGCGCAGTGGTCGTGCAGGAGCTTGCCGCCGGCGCCCGCACACGCGAACGGGTTCGAGCGCTTGAGTCATCGATCTTGCGCCCGTTCGAGCGCCGAGGTCGAGTGTTCGCACCGTCGACGCTGGCGTTTCGGGCGAGTGGCCGGCTCCTGGCAGAGCTCGCTACCCGCGAGGGTTGGCCGGCGATTCATTCGAACCCGTCACTGGCAAATGACGCTTTGCTGGCTGCGTCTTGCCGCGAACACGGCTTCACGCTGATCACGAGCGATGGAGACTTCGATCGGTTCCTCCCCTTTCTCGGCCGCTGGCGCCACGTGCAGCCCTGGCCCCAGGTTGGTAAGACCGCGGATCGCTGATTGCCAACGGTGGCCGTGTGTATCCTATTGCGAGGGAGCCAGTCGTGGCCGTACTAGCAGACCGGATTACCGCGAACCCCGAACAGTTCGGCGGCCGCCCGTGTGTGCGGGCTGCCGCATCCGTGTGACCGACGTGCTTGACCTGCTCGCGTCTGGCTTGTCACAGGAACACGTGGTCCAGGAGTTGCCGGATCGATCGCGAGCCCGGCCAACACTTCGGACCTGGAGCGGCGCACGTAGTCGCGCGAGGCCAGGGCCACGAGCGGCTGGAAGACCGGGCGGCGCGTGCCGAACAGCAGGAGAGGCTCCGAGCGATTGACGATGAAATCGGGCGGCTCGAGGTCGCCCCGGGACGCCCTGGTCCGTGAGGTCTTGGAGTATGACGAGCCGCAATCGGGACGACGAGTGGACCCTGCTCGGAGCGGGCCCGACCGTCGTGACGACACGTTTCCCGAGCCGACGCTCCGCCGTGCGCACGCTCGAACGCTCCGGCGTCCCGCGCTCGACGGCGATGGCGATGGTCGGCCACAAAACGGAATCGATCGATCTATCGCCGCTACGCCATCGTGGACGAAGCGATGCACAGGGAGGCGGCGGTAAAGCTGGACGCGTGGGCGAGCGAGCAGAGGCCAGGCCGAGGTCGAAAGCGCCCGACAGGTGAAGCGGTTTGAGAAACGGCGGGCGGGCTAGGCCGGGGGGCCGTCAGGCGGCCTACCTTCCAAACGATAGTTGCATCCGAGTTCGGGCCCGATGGCCGTGTAGCCGGAGACATAGTCCTCGTCCGGCCGTAAGAGAACCGGCGAGGGTGTCAGCTGACCCGCTCGCGCTTTCTCGGCATAGAGATGCAAAACCATCACAAACAGTGCTGCTACCGCATTCAGAGCGTTCTTCAAGTTTGCCTGGTCATATTCGGTGTTCCGATGATGTTTTATCTTGTTGTGAGCCGTCCACCAGAACGGCACGCCGTTGGCGCGCTTCCACGTTTCCCACGGATGCAGCGTGAGGCCGAACCTGGGAATGAGAACGGGAAACGCTGAAATGTGAGGAAAGTTGGCTGTCAGTTCGGTTCGATACGCCTTGATCCTGTCAGCCGCCGAACCTGGGTCGATGGCGCGGCAGACTTGCTTGGCGACAACATCAATCTCACCGCTGGCAGCCACGAGAAGTCGGGCGATCTCGATTGAAAAACATTCGAAGTTCCGTTCATCGAACTCCACATAGCGGGACAACACTTCGAGGTCCCGTTCGATGGCAAGGAAGAAATTCCAATGAGCGTCAATCTTGGAAGCCTGGATCCCCATTTTCAGCCGCGTCAGCTAAAGAACGGTTAAATTCTGGAGGTTCGGGTCGGTTTGTGCGGTGTCTGCCCAGCCCGTCCAATCAGCGATAACCACCTACGCTCAAACAAGTTAAATGGTGCCGGAGGTCGGAATCGAACCGACACGGGGCGTAAACCCCACGGGATTTTGAGTCCCGCGCGTCTGCCAGTTTCACCACTCCGGCGAGAATGGGTAGGCCAGGCCAGTATATCTCGTGGTAGATCGGCCGACACGCATGCCGCACGCGTTAATGTTGAGGTGTGAGCCTTTACGCCCATGCGGAAGCCGAAATCGAGGCCAGTCATCCGATTGGCCGAATCCCCGGCCCGGTTGCCCCATGGCCAGGCGTAGGCCGGTCGCATCGGCTTGCCGACCGGACGACCATGGCCAAAGCGTTCACGACACAGCTGGTTACCGAGGCCTGGGAGCCCCCCGCCCAGCCGCCGCCAGGACCGGTGAAGTGGCTAAAACGGCGGATTTTCGGGCAATTCTCGTTGTGAGCCGCCCGAAAGTGAGCTATACTACAAGGACTGCCGGCGCGAAATCGGCCTACCATAGCGCGCGTCCTTACAGGGGGAACCGTGACATTTGAAGTCGGCGACAAGGTCATTTACCCGAATCATGGGCTGGGCATCGTAGAACGGATTGAGGACAAGACAATCCTCGGCACCACCTGCGGGTTCTATCACCTCCGTATCGTGGCGAACGAGACGACCGTGCTCGTGCCAGTGAGCAACGTCGACGGCGTCGGCCTTCGCCGCGCCATCAGCGATGAAGATGTCGAGCGCCTCTTCGACCTCCTTGGCGACGGCAAGATCGACAGCCATCAGAACTGGAAGGGGCGCTTCAAGGACAACTCCGACAAGATGCGGAGCGGCTCGATCTACGAAGTCGCCGACGTGCTGAAGAACCTCACGTTCCTCGCCAAGTCCAAGAGCCTCTCGTTCCGCGAAAAGCGCATGCTCGATCGCGCCAAGTTCCTCATCATCTCCGAAGTCTCGGAAGTGATGCGCGAAACCGCCGCGGCGATCGAAGTGCGTGTCGACCACGCGCTGGAGCGCTGCTTCTCGACCAAGGCCCGTACCGCCGCCCGGGCGGTCGCGAAAATCGCCAAGCCGGCTCCGCTGCCGGCCTCTGCGCCCCGCGCGCAGGCGGCGGCGGCGGCGCCACGCCGTGCGGCCCGCGCCTCGTAGGGCGCGCCGAGCAGCGTCGCGCGCCAATCGGGACGGGACATCGCAAGGCCCGCTGGGAAACCGGCGGGCCTTTTCGTTTATCATCGCCCCGGTGCTCATCGCCGCCCTCCGCTCTCTCATCACCTACGTCGCGGTTTCGCTCTACGTGCTGGTCATCGGGCCCATCGGCATGGGGCTCGCCCTCCTCTTCCGTTGGAAGGACCTGCTCTACATCCTGGGGCACCTTGGCGTGAAGCTCGCGCTGGTCTGCTCCGGCATCACGTTCCGCGTGGAAGGCCGTGGGCAGGCGCCCCAGGGGGGCGCGGTGTATTGCAGCAACCATCAGAGCAACGTGGATCCACCGGTCCTGTTCGACGCGCTACATCCGCGGCTGCACATCCTCTACAAGGCGGAGCTCAACAGGATTCCGATTCTCACGCATGCCTTCCGGCTGGGCGGCTTCATCCCGGTGGACCGCTACCACAAGGAAGCGGCGATGCGGGCGATCGACAAGGGCGCGCGATCGATCCGGTCCGGCAATTCGTTCCTGATCTTTCCCGAAGGCACCCGGAGCAAGACCGCCGATCTGCTGCCGTTCAAAAAGGGCGGGTTCATCATGGCGATCAAGGCGCAGGCGCCCATCGTCCCCGTGGCCATCACCGGTGGGCGGGATGCGATGCGCCGCGGCAGCCTCCTGGTGTATCCGGTGCACATCCGCGTGCGGGTCGGTGCGCCCATTCCCACCGTCGGACTCACACTCGACCAGCGCGACGTCCTGATCGCCCGTACGCGCGCAGCCATGGCGGCCCTGCTCGAGAGGGGCGCAGAGATGGAACAGGTCCGCTAGCGAGACTTCGCGGGCTGGCGACGTCGCTCCGGTCCGAAGAGCCCAAGCACCTTCTCTTCCCGGGTTGCGTCGAGCGCCAGGCCGGCGACGACCGCGCTCGCGCCGGCCCGGGCCGCGGCAAGAAGACGGCCGCGGTCGCATTCGAGCTTGCCCGCCACAGTCGTGGCCGGGGCTACCGTCAGGACGGCTGCGCGCTCCTGCGGCCCCCGCCCCGTGCTCAACACCTTCAGGAGCTCAACGTACTCCCGGGCACGTGCGGCATACCGGCGTGCGAGCGGCACCGAGACCGCCCGCAGACGCGGAAGGATGAAGACCCGGTCGATGAACGACAGACGGGGGCCGGCGGCGCCGGCCGGCCGCGTCAGCAGCACCATCAGGTGCGTGCACCCGTCTTCCTCGGCGATCCTGGCTGGAATCGGCTCGGTCAACAGGGCGTCCCAGCACTTGCCGCCCTTGTACTCGTACGGCGGACCCGCGACGATCGGCATCGTGGCGCCGGCGCGGAGCGAGCTCAGAAAATCCTCCTCGCCGATCCACGATCTGAACACAACGCGGCGCCCAGACGCGGTGTCGGTGGCGAGCGAGTGGAACTGAATCGGCGACTCGAGCACGCGGGGAACGTCGAGCCGCTTCGGCCCGCGCATCACGTTCCACACCAGGAGATCGAGATCGAGGATCGGCCGCGGCCCGAAGCTTCGCCCGATGTCGATGAACCGCTTGTTGTTGATGTTCTCGTAGTAGATTGACGTGCCGAAGGCGGCCTGGCCCGCCACGAAGAAGGCGCCGTTGATCGCGCCGGCCGACGACCCGTAGACCGCATCGAAGGCCGAAAGAAGCCCGAGCCGTTCGAGCGCGCTCACCATGCCGGCCGAGACCACGCCGCGCATCCCGCCGCCCTCGATGCAGAGCGCCAGGCGATGCCGGTCGCGGCGGGCGCCAGGGCGGCTGCCCTCTCCAATGCGCCGATGAATCAGCTCGCGGACTTCGATCGCCGCCGGCGGGACGATCGGGTTGGATGTCGAGCGTCCTTCAGCCGCGAAGGGGCGGACGAGACCGCGAATCACGACCCGCCGGTCTCGAACGTCAGGATCCACGGCTTCAGCGACTGGCCGTCGGCGCCCATCACGCCATCGACGAGCTCGATCCGCACGGTTCGGAGCCTGGGAAGCGGCGCCGTGAAGCGGATCTGCAAGACCCGTGTGCCAGGCAGATACTGCGTCGAGAACTCGGCCTGAGCCGCCGGCTCCCGTGGCTCAGCCGTGTCGCCGTCGACGTAGCTGACCCGGATGTTGCCGCGGAATGTCGTTGGGCTGATGTCGCGCGAGAACTGAATCCGGACGCTCGTGCCGGTGAGCACGTCGGTCTCACCGTCGGTCGGGGTGCTGAACACCACCTCCGGCGGCGGCGCCGCCGGCACCCGGATCGGAGCGTCCTCGGTCACATCTCTGGGCGCCTGAGTCAGCTTCAGGCTATTGGCATCAGCGTTCAGCCACTGCAGACCTCGTCCCTGCTCGAGCGTCCCGCTCACCTCCAGCCAGCGGCCGGTATCGATCCGCGCGTCGAGCGACAGCTCGAAGTCCCTGCCCCGCGGACGGATGTTGGTGACCCACATGGCGGCGTCGGCCGAGCGCAGCACGAAGTCGTAGCGACTCTGTCCGGGCGCCTCCGGCAGATCGCCAAGCAGGTTGCGGCCGGCGAACTGGCCGGTGATGGTGATTTTCTGATCGAGAAACCGCGCCGGAAACAGCACCACGTTGCGCACCGACGGCACCGACGGCGGAGAGGTCACGGTCATGCCGCTGGCGACGATGGCCAGGATCTCGCCGGGGCGGGGCCATGCACCATCCGGATCGATCCTGAACGTGTTCCGGAGGTCGTATCCGACCAGCCGTGGATCGTCGGCGTTGAAGCGCCCGATGTCCCAGAACTCTCCGCGAACCTCTGCCGGTCCGTCAGGCGGGGTGCCTTTGAATGCGACGCGGACCGATCCGCTGTCGTCGCCCACACGCATGTCGCCGTTGTCCTGCAGCGTCACCGTCCCCGTGATGACAATCGGGCGGAGGTGATAGAAGGCCGGATGGGACAGGAGCGCCGATAAGTTGGTCGCGCGGCGGACGCCCGGCTGCGCCGACGCGGCGGCGGCCAGGGCGAACGTGAGCACGAGTACATGTCTTGTCACTGATGTCCGCCACACCCGGGCTAGGTCATCCTGCGTCGTGCGGCTTTCGCGGTCACGACGGCCAGGCCCACGAACAGGAGCAGGCTCGCGAGCTGAGCGAAGACGGTTTCGCCATGGAACCACGGCAGCGCGTTGCCGATGGCCTGGAACGGTCCGATCGTTTCGGTGCCGACCAGCACGGCGAACAGGATGCCGCAGATCGAGCCTCCCGCGATCAATCCCGAGCTGAAAAGCGTCCCGGATCCGATCTCCGATTCCTCGGTCGTGCCGGTGCTTCGTTCCACCCACCACCGCACCAGCCCGCCGGCGAAGATCGGCGCCGTGGTGGCGATCGGCAGGTACGACCCGACCGCGAACGACAATGAGTGAATGCCGCAGAGCTCGAGGGTGACCGAGACGAAGACGCCAACCAGCACCAGACCCCACGGCAGGTCCTGGTTGAGGAGCCCCGTGATGATCGTCGCCATCAGCGTCGCTTGCGGGGCAGCGATCGCCTCCGATCCGATGCCGAACACCCGGTGCAGATAGAGCGTGGTAATCCCGATTGAGAACGCCGAGGCGAACACGCCGATAATCAGGCCAAGCTGCTGGTAGAGGGGCGTCGCGCCGACGATATAACCGGTTTTCAGGTCCTGAGAGGTGTTGCCGGCGTTCGCTGCCGCGATGCAGACCACCGCTCCGACGCAGATGGCCACCGGTCCATACGCGTCCCCGGTCCAGCCGAGTCCGACAAACAGCAGGCAGGTGAGGATCAGGGTCGCGATCGTCATCCCGGAAATCGGGTTCGACGAGGACCCGATCAGCCCGGTGATACGCGACGAAACGGTCGCGAAGAAGAAGCCGAAGATGACGATCAGGATGGCAGCGAAGAGGTTTCCCTGCAGCGGCATCCGCGGCGCGTAGGCGACCAGAAGGGCGCACAGCAACGTGCCAATCAATACCACGCTCATCGGGATCTCGCGATCGGTGCGAAGGCGGACCGCGCCGGCGTCAGCCGCGCCAAAGCCTTTCACCCCTTCGACAGCCGAGCTCACGATGGTGGGAATCGTACGGGCCAGGGTGATCAACCCGGCCGCGAGCACGGCCCCCGCCCCGATATACCGGATGTAGGCGCTCCAGAGCTGGCCCGGCGCCATCTCGGAGATGAGGAACGGCTGACCGGTGGCGGGGTTGTTGGCGAAATTCGGGTGAATCGGCGGAAAGGGCACCGTGATGTAGGCACCCACGATCGACAGCAGCGGCAGCAGCACCAGCCAGGACAGCACGCCGCCGGCGAACATGGTTCCGGCGATCCGCGGTCCAATCACGTAGCCGACGCCAAGATACTCGGGAGAGATGTCGATGTTCAGCGTCGCATTCGGAAACTGGCTGGTGCGGGCGGCGGTGTATCCGACTTCGGTGCGGAACAGGTTGAACACCCACGACAGCGCTTTCCACAGCGCTCCCACCGCGAGGCCGCTGAACACCAGCCCCGCCAGCTTTCCGCCGCGTTCGCCGGCGACGAGCACTTCCGCGCACGCCGTGCCTTCCGGGTACGGCAGGACGCCGTGCTCCTTGACGATCAGCGCGCGGCGGAGCGGCACCATCATCAGCACGCCGAGGATGCCGCCGGCGAGCGTCAGCACCGTAATCTGGAAGTAGTTGAAGTACTCGGCCCCGGTCGCCAGGAAGATGAGCGCCGGCACGGTGAACACGACGCCGGCGGCGACCGACTCACCCGCCGATCCGATGGTCTGGACGATGTTGTTCTCGAGAATCGTCGAGCCGCCGAGACGTTTCAGGACGGAAATCGCGAGCACCGCGATGGGAATCGACGCGCTGACCGTGAGCCCGGCCCGAAGCCCCAGATAGACCGTGGACGCGCCAAACAGCAGGCCGAACAGCGCGCCGATGACGATCGCCTTCACCGTGAATTCGGCTGGCGACTGGCCGGCCGGCACGTACGGCTGGAACGCGACCTGGGCACCCGGGCGCGTCGGCGGTGCGATAGTGGCCATGGACCCGGATATTAACATGGGGGTTTTGTTACAATCGGCGCCGCAGCTTGTGAAATCGCGGAACAAATACGTGGCACGGCAGCAGAAGTCCCGGCAGACACTCGACCAGGTCTCAGAACTGACGACGAACCGGTTGTCGGTGTATCTCCGCTGTCTCACGCAGCTCGAGGACGCCGGGGTGAAGACCATGTCGTCCCAGGCGCTCGCCGAGCAGTTCCACCTCAATGCGGCGCAGATCAGGAAGGACCTCGCCTATTTCGGTGAGTTCGGCGTCCGCGGCGTCGGCTACTACGTTCGCGACCTGAAACGGCATCTGCGGCAGATTCTCGGCCTGGACCGGAAGCTCCGCGTCGCCATCATCGGGGCGGGCAACCTCGGCCTGGCCCTGGCCGACTACCAGGGCTTCCGCCAGGAGGGGTTCGAGATCGCCGCCCTGTTCGACAACCTGAGCGCCAAGGTCGGCCAGAAGTCGCGCGGCGGTATCTCGATTCTGGACATTCACGATCTGAAGAAGCTGGCGCGCCGCGATCGCATCAGCATCGCCGTCATCGCCGTGCCGGCCCCCTCGGCCCAGCGGGTCGTCGATTTGGTGGTCGCTTCCGGCATCAAGGCGGTGCTGAACTTCTCGCCGGGCGCGCTGCAGGTGCCGCCGGACGTGAAGCTGAAGAGCGTGGACCTGACCGTATCGCTCGAGAGCCTGTCGTTCTACCTGGCGAGAGGCGAGGAGGAGGAGGCGGCGGATGGCACGTAAGCCGGCGCTTTCGCACGTCGACGCACACGGCCGCGTGACGATGGTCGATGTGGCGGACAAGCCGGTCACCGCGCGCGAAGCCGTCGCGCGCGGCTCGATCAGCATGTCCCGGACCGCCATGCGGCAGATCCGCCGCGGAGAAGTCAAGAAAGGAGATCCGCTGCAGGCCGCCCGTCTCGCCGGCATCATGGCGGCCAAGCAGACCGCTTTCCTGATCCCGCTCTGTCATCCGCTTCCGATCTCCAGCGTCCGCGTCGACGTCGTTCCAACCGCCCGTGGCTACGATATCGAGGCGCGCGTCCGCACCACCGCCCAGACCGGCGTGGAGATGGAAGCCCTCACCGCCGTCGCCGTCGCCGCCCTCACCATCTACGACATGGTGAAGGCGGTGGACAAGGCGATGGTCATCGGCGACGTCCGCCTCGAGCTGAAGACCGGGGGGAAGTCGGGGCCGTACAGCAGGAAATAGATAAATAGATTTCAGGATTTCAGGATTTGGGCCGGTGTCAGAATCTGGAGATGGCTGAGACGGTCCTCGTTACCGGCGCGTCGTCGGGCATCGGGCTCGAGCTGGCCAGGTGTTTTGCTCGCGCGGGTGCCAATCTCATTCTCGTCGCCCGCACCGAGCGGAAGCTCCAGGAACTGGCGGCCGCGGCCGCGTCCGAGTTTCACGTCACCGCCGGCGTCATCCCGTGCGACTTGAGCCGGCCCGATGCGGCGGCGGCGATCGCCGCCGAGATCGAGCGGCGCGGCCAGGCGGTGGACGTGCTCGTGAACAACGCCGGCTTCGGAGACCGGGGCGCGTTCGCGGAGCGGGACGTCGATCGTCAGCTGTCGATGATTCAGGTGAACGTGACCTCCCTCACGCATCTGACCCGGCTCCTTCTTCCCGGCATGCTCGCCCGCGGTCGCGGCGGGGTGCTCAACGTCGCCTCGACGGCGGCCTTCCAACCCGGACCGAACATGGCCGTCTACTACGCCACCAAGGCCTACGTGCTGTCGTTCTCCGAGGCATTGGTCGAAGAGGTCGGTCAGACCGGCGTGACCATCAGCTGCCTGGCGCCGGGCCCGACCGACACCGGCTTCGCCGCCGAAGCGAACCTGCTCGAGACGCGGCTGTTCAAGCTCGGGACGATGAGCGCCGCGGAGGTGGCGTCGGCCGGATACGGCGGCTTCCGCAACCGCAAGGCGCTGGTCGTCCCCGGGCTCAGAAACCAGCTCGGCGCGTTCGCCGTGCGCCTCGCGCCGCGCGCCATGGCGAGAAAGATCACCGCCGGGCTGCAGGCTTGAGCGCCACGGAGGTTCCATGAACGTCGCCGTCGGCGTCGTCAGCCCGAACGCCGCCTGGGTGCTGCCGCGGCGGTTCGTCGACCAGCTACGGTCCGAGTTTCCCCAGCACCTGTTCGTCGACGCCTGGGATCGCGAGGCGCTCCGGCGCGTGCTGGTGGATGCGGACGCGGCGTTCGCCGCGTTCGTGGATGCGGATCTGGTGCCCTCGCTGACCGCGCTGCGCTGGGTACAGGCGCCAGCCGTCGGGGTCGGTCACATCCTCTCGCCCGAGCTCGTGGCCAGCCCGATCGTGCTGACCAGCGCGCGCGGGGTCCGCGCCCGCGCAATCGCGGAGCATGTTCTCGGCCTCACGCTGGCGCTCGCACGGCAGATCCACACCGCGATCCGGCACCAGGTGAGGCACGAGTGGGCGCTCGACGAGATCGAGGCCAGTGGCGCCATCAAAACACTGCAGGGTGGGCGGATGGGCATTGTCGGTCTCGGCGCGATCGGCGCGGAGGTTGCCGGCATCGCTCGGGCATTCGGCATGCGGGTGTCGGGCATCCGCAAGCGTTTCGATCAGCCGCCGCCGCGCGGCGTCGATGAAGTGCTGCCGCCCGAACGGCTTCCTGACCTGCTCGCGACGTGCGATGTCGTCGTGCTGTCGGCGCCGCTCACGAGGGAAACCCTGCACTTGATCGGCGACGACGCCCTTCGTTTCGTGAAGCCCGGAGCTCTGCTGATCAACATCGGCCGCGGCCAGCTCGTCGACGATGCGGCGGTCATCCGAGCTCTGCGGGACGGCCGGTTGGGGGGCGCGGCGCTCGACGTGTTCACACACGAACCGCTCGACCCATCGAGCCCATACTGGGATTTGCCGAACGTCATCGTGACGCCGCATTCGTCCGGTGCGATGGAGGACTACTGGTCTCCTCTGGTTCGCCTGTTCGCCGACAATCTCCGACGATTCGAAGCCGGCGAGCCTCTGGTGAATGTCGTCGACAAAGCGGCGGGCTACTGACCGAGCAGGGCTCGGGGATTCCGGGGAGCGGGAATCACGGACGTCTGCGCGGTCGCGCGACGGGTCCGCATCGTGCATAATCGTCGGCGGCGTGCGCACCCTGGCGGCCCTCGCCGCGACGATGATGATTTTCGGCACCGGACGGGCACCGGGGTTTGCCGCGTGGCAGCCCACCACAGCCGCTCTCCCGATCTACACCTATACACTCGTTCGCGCCTACCCGCACGATCGGGACGCGTTCACGCAGGGGCTGCAGTATGTCGACGGTCTCCTGTATGAAGGCACAGGCCTGAACGGACGCTCCTCCATCCGCAAGACCAGGCTCGAGACGGGCGAAGTGCTGCAGCAGCGCGACCTGCCGGAGCAGTACTTCGGCGAGGGGATCACGATCTGGAACAACGAGCTGTTTCAGCTGACGTATCAGTCGGGTATCGGTTTTGTCTACGACGCGCAATCGTTCACGCCGAAACGCTCCTTCAAATACACGGGCGAGGGCTGGGGCCTCACCCACGATCAGAACAGCCTGATCATGAGCGACGGGAGTGAATACCTGCGCTTCTTCGATCGCGCCACGTTCGCGGAGCGGCGCCGCCTGCGGGTGATGGCTGCCGGCAGCCCGCTCAAGAACTTGAACGAGCTCGAGTACGTGAAGGGTGAGATCTTCGCCAACGTCTGGCAGACCGAGCACATCGCGCGGATCGATCCGGCCACCGGCCGGGTGACCAGTTACGTCGATCTCCGCGGCCTGCTGACGCCGCGAGAAGCCGCCGCCGTGGACGTGCTGAATGGCGTCGCCTACGATGCGGCAGGCGACCGGCTCTTCGTCACCGGCAAGCTGTGGCCAAAGGTGTTCGAGATCAAGCTGGCACGACGAAATTAGGAACCCAATTCCTGCGGCGGTGGTTCGATATGGATGATCGCGTCCGCAATCTGCGGATAGCGCGACATCAGCCGGTCCTTGACCACGTGCGACAGGTCATGGGCGTCGGCGAGGGGCATGCTGGACGGCAGCCATACGTGCAGATCGAGGAACACGTGGTCGGTGGAGCCGCGGGTGCGGATGTGATGGCAGCCCAGGACGCCCGCGACACCCATCACGACCCGCTCGACATCGGCCTCAGACATGACGATGCCGTCGCTCAGGATCTTGGTCGTCGCGGTGGCGATCTGGTACGCCGCATACCCGATGAAACCGGCGACCGCGATTGCCGCCAGCGGATCCAGAATCGGCATGCCGGCGCGGGCTCCGGCGAGCGCGGCGATGACGGCGAGCGACGTCCACACGTCACCGCGCGTCTGCAGCGCGTCGGCCAGCAGCATCTCGCTGCCGAGGCGTCGCCCTTCTGCCGACTCGTATCGCACCACGATCAGGTTGATCGCCATCGTCACCGCCATCACGACGAACCCGGCGATCGAGATGTCGGGGATGCTGGTGCGGCCGGTCAGATGATTGAAGGCGTTGCGGAGAATCTCCAGCACCACCAGCATCAGAAAGGCGGTGACCGACGCGGCAGCCACCGTCTCGTACTTGCGATGCCCGTAGGGGTGATCCTCGTCCGGCGGGCGGCCTGCGGCGCGCACGCCGACGAGTCCGACCACGTTCGACGAGGCGTCGGTCAGCGAGTGGAAGCCGTCCGAGAGGATGCTGACTGCGCCGCTGAGGTATCCGAACCCGATCTTCGCGATCGCGACGCCAAGGTTGAGGAACAGGACCCGGACGAGGACACGCGAGACCTCGGCATGGCGGGCGGGGACTTCGGCGCTGACCCCAGCGCTCGGCAACGGCATGTGCGAATTGCGACCTGATCCCGATCCCTGATCCCCGCTCCTCAGAAGACCCGCGCCGTCGGCACCGGCCACCAGCGCACCTGCACCTTCCCGATGATGTACTTCTTCGGGACCATGCCCCAGTGGCGGCTGTCCGAGCTGTTGTTCCGGTGGTCGCCCATCACGAAGTAGTAGCCGTCAGGAATGACCTCCGGTCCCCAGTCGTCGTGACTGCGGTATTCGCTCGGCACGTATTCGTCGTGCAGCGGCACATCGTTCACGTAGACACGTCCCTCGACGATCCGCACGCTGTCACCCTCTTCGGCAATCACCCGCTTGACGAACGACTTGTCCGGGTTGAGCGGGTAGTAGAGCATCACGATGTCGCCGCGCCGCGGCTCGCCGATCCGGTACACCAGCTTGTTCACGATCAAGCGGTCCTGGTCCTCGAGCGTCGGTGCCATGCTCTGGCCCTCGACGCGCGCCACCTGAAAGCCGAACGTGACAATGAGAATCGCGTAGACCGCGGCCGAGACGAGCGTCTTGAGCCAGGCCACCAGCTCTTCCTGCACATGCGCGAACCGTTGAGCGGCGCTCGTCCTCCGTGCCCCGGCATCCTGTGCAACCGCTTCGGTGAGGGCCGGCAGTGCTGCGAGATCGGGTGCGGGCGCGCTCGGGGCGGACTCTGGCCTGGATGCGCCTGGGGCGAGCTCCTGTGCGGACGCGCTCGGGGCGAGATCGGGGGCGGATGCGCCCGGGACAGGCTCTGGACCGGCTGCGCTCGGGGCGAGCTCTGGCCCGGATGTGCTCGGGTCGAATTCCTGCGCGGACGGAGGCGCCGAGAAGTCCTCGAGGTCTACAACTTCAAATACTCCCGCAGGCGCCGCGTCTGCGTGCGGCTGACCGGAATTTCCGTCGCCTTCTCGTCTTTCATCCTCAGGATGTAATTCCGACTGAACCAAGGGACTATCTCCTTGATCTTGTTGATGTTCACAAGATGGGATCGATGGACGCGCCAGAATACCGCCGGGTCGAGGCGCGCCTGCAGCTCGTCCAGCGTCCGGTAGTTCGACGTTCCGGTGTGCTGAGTGGTGATGACCGTGACGCTTTCGTCGGCAAGCGACGCGAACACAATCTCGTCAGCCAGAACGAGCATGAAACGGTCGCCGACCTTGATTGCCAGCCGCTCTCGCCGGCTCTGACGCTCGGCGACGAGCTGCACGACCTTCTCGAGCTGGTCGTTGCTCAGGCCGGTATGGAGACCACGATTGCCCGGCGCGCCTGCCTGCCCGTTCATCCGCTCGAACGAGATGCGCCGGCGGGCCCGCTGCAGCGTCACCTCGAGCCGTGACGGATCCACAGGTTTCAGCAGGTAGTCGACGGCATTCACTTCGAATGCCTCGATCGCATACTGATCGAACGCGGTCACGAAGACCACGTGTGAGGTCGGCCCGCCATCGATGATGCGCCGCGCGACCTCGAATCCGGTGAGCCCTGGCATCTGCACGTCGAGAAACACCAGGTCCGGCTGCAGCCGATCGATCGTCGCGAGCGCCTCGACGCCGTTGCCCGCATGGCCGATCACCTCCACGCCCCCGAGCTGGGCCAGCAGATAGCTGAGCTCGTCGCGCGCCAGCTGCTCGTCGTCCACGAGCACCGTGCGCAGCTCCATCGAGTCGACGTCAGCCACGCGCACGACCGCACCACCGAACGGGCGCCCGTGAGGCGCGACTGCCGGTCATGCTGTCGCCCGCTCCGGCCATGTCAGCTCGGGAATCTCCACACTCACGGACGTGCCAAGTCCTGGCACGCTCGTCAGGTTCAGTCCGCAGGCGGCGCCGTAGATCGTTCGCAGCCGTTCGTTCACATTGCTGAGTCCTATGCCGCCGGCGAAGGCGTCTTCGAGCGCCTCCTCCGTCATCCCGGCCCCATCGTCCACCACTTCGATGAGGGCGCGATTTCCCCGCCGTACGGTCCTGATGGTAATGCGTCCGCCGCCGACCTTGCGGGACAGCCCATGTTTGATCGAGTTCTCCACGAGCGGCTGAAGGATCATGCTCGGCACGATGAAATCGAGCGTCTCCGGGCTGATGTCCTTCTCGACCCGCAGCTGCGGCCCGAATCGCACGACCTCGATGTCCAGATACTCGTCGATCGATTGCAGCTCCTCACGCAGCGAGACGAAATGGTCGGTGCTCCGCATCAATCGGCGGAGGAGGCCGGACAGTTTCGTAATCAGCATGCGGGCGGTCTCGGGCTGTGTGCGGATGAGGGACGAGATGGACGTCAGCGTGTTGAACAGAAAGTGCGGGTTGATTTGACTGGCGAGCGCCTCGATTCGCGCCGCGAGCAGCAGTTTCTCCTGTTCCTCGAGCCGGTGCTCGATCCGGGCGTTGTTCCAGATCTTGATCGGCGTGGCGACGGCCAGCACCGTCGCCAGCAGGATCACGGCGAGGGTCCAGAACGGGTTCGGTTCGGCGTAGAAGAGCCGTTGGTGTTCGCTCCACCGCGCGCCGAGGGTCTGGCGGAGCAACTCGAGCGCGACCGGCGCGAAGAGCAGCACCACATGCCAGTCGATGCGGCGGGTGCGCAGCATCTGCCAGCCGCGGGCCGGCAAACGGGTGACGACGAAGGGTGAGAAGTGCCAGATCGCTTCCTTGGGGCAGAGCTCGCGCAGGCCGCCGCCGGCGAAGCCGCATCCCACGGCGAACGGCAGCGCAATCACCTCGCCGTTCCCCAGCGGGGGCAGGCCGACCATCAGTCCGACGATCGCGCCCGCATAGGGTCCGGCGATGAGACCGGCGAGAAACGCGCCTTCGAGCGTCAAGTCAGCGGCGTTGTAATTGAGCAGCAGGCGGGAGGCGACTCCGGCCGTCAGCGGGAGCCCGAGCGCAAGGACGAACACCAGGCGATCCGGCCAGTCGCGCCGTTCGAAGATGAGGATGTGGCGGAAACGCCGGTAGCGAACCAGCATGGTGGCCAGCGCCGCCATCACCGCCAGCTTCACGACCAGGGTCGTGAGCAGCACCTGCTCGGCGGAGAGTAGCGTTGCTTCGGGCATCCTTGAATAGACTTGATGTTACCGGCCGGGTAAACTGAGAGCAATGGCTGTCATCGGCCCGTTCATCATCGGCTTCGCCACCACGCTGAAACACCTGTTCAAGAAGCCCATCACCGTGAACTACCCGGAGCAGAAGGTTCCGATGTTCCCGAAATGGCGCGGCAAACAGGTGCTGATGCGCGATGAGAACGGCCTCGAGAAGTGCGTCGCCTGCGGGCTGTGTTCGGTGGCGTGCCCGGCGGACGCGATTTATCTCGAGGCGGCGGAGAACGACGGCACGGTGCAGGCCGGTCCGCGCTACGCGTCGGTCTATCAGATTCACAAGACCCGCTGCATCTTCTGCGGATACTGCGAGGAGGCCTGCCCGGTCGGCGCCGTATTCATGGGCAAGGACTACGAGCTGGCCGTGTACAGCAAGGACGATTTCGTCTGGGACAAAGCCGATCTGCTCGTGCCCGCCACAACCGGGGCGCCGGCTCTCGCGCAGCAGAGCCGGTGAGCCGGGGTGGGCCAGGCCGGGCCGGGCGCGTCGCGACGATCCGCTCACCAGCGCACCGCGTCCTGCCGCATCGACCTGTGCGACTGAGATGCAGATCGGTGCACTAGGCGACATTCACGGCGCCTTCGACACTGTCCAGGACATCATGACGCGGCACCCCGAGGTTCCATTGTGGGTCCAGGTCGGCGACGTCGCCAGCAACGACGGCGAATATTTCACTCCGGTCCGGCCGCTGTATTGGATCAAGGGGAACAACGAAGACTTTGACATCATCGCTGAAGCTGTGGCCGGCCGGCCGCTGGCCGGCACGCTGCACTATCTGCCGAACGGCGGTCCGTTCGCGGTCGGCCCGTGGCGCGTCGCCGCCCTGGGCGGGACGTTTGCGCCGAGCTGGTACCACACGTCGCCGACGGCGCTGCCGGCGTCCCGGGGCCGACGGGTCGCGAGCACGTCCCTGAAGCTCGGCAAGAGTCGCGATGACAAGCGGCGGCACTTCGTCCGCGACGAGGTCCTCAGCTGCAAGGGGCTGACCAGCGTGGATCTGTTCCTCACTCACGAGGCCCCGCGGCCGTTTTATCCGGCCGGACGTCGCATCGATGCCGGCAAGACCGTGATCAACGAGGTGCTCACATCGATGCGCCCGCGCCTGCATCTGTTCGGACACCATCACGAGTTCACCGACTCGGTGCGCCAGGGCGTCCGCTCGGTCGGCCTCGATGTGGTCACCAGGTCCTATCTCCTGGTCGACGCCGAGACGTTCCGGTGTGAACGGTTCGACACGTAAGAGAATCTGGTCATTGGGTCATTTGGTCATCTGGTCATCTGGTCATCTGGTCATTGCGTCATTCGGTAATTTAGTCATCTGATCATTTGGGATTTGGCCATTCTAGCCATTGATCGGATCAGTATGAGACGAACTGATGAGGTGACGAGCTACGGCTGAACGACCAGATGACCAGATGACCCAATGACCAATGACCAATGACCAATGACCAATGACCAAATGACCCAATTGACCCCATGACCCAATGACCAAATTTACTGACGCCCTGGCCGAGCGGGTCCTGGTGTGCGACGGCGCGATGGGGACCATGCTGTACGCGCGCGGTGTCTTCATCAACAAGAGCTTCGACGCGATGAACCTCACCCAGGCGGAGCTCGTCGAAAGCGTGCATCACGAGTACGTCAGTGCCGGGGCCGATGTCGTCGAGACCAACACGTTCGGCGCCAACCGGATCAAGCTGGGATCGTTCGGCCTCGCCGACCGGCTGCGCGACGTGAACATTGCCGGTGCGCAGATCGCGCGCCGGGCGGCGGTCGGCCGGGCTTATGTGGCTGGCTCGATCGGTCCGCTCGGCATCCGCATCGAGCCCTGGGGCAAAACCGGAGTCGACGAAGCGAGCGACTACTTCCGGGAACAGGTGAACGCCCTGCTCGAGGGTGGCGTCGATCTGTTCATCCTGGAGACGTTTCGCGACCTGAACGAGATTGGCGCGGCGATCGACGCGGTGCGGTCGGTGTCGGACCTGCCGATCGTCGCGCAGATGACCACCGAGGAAGACGGGAACACGCTCGACGGCACGCCGCCGGAGCGGTTCGCGCCCGAGCTCGAGAAGCGGGGCGCGACGGTGATCGGCGTGAACTGCGCCGTCGGTCCGGCCCCGATGCTCGAGACGATCGAGCGCATGGAAGCGGTGACACGCGTGCGCCTCTCCGCGCAGCCCAACGCCGGCAAGCCGCGCGACGTGGAAGGACGGAACATCTACCTGTGCTCGCCCGAGTACATGGCGTCGTACGCCAGGCGCTTCATCCTGCACAACGTCGGTGTGGTGGGTGGATGCTGTGGCACGACGCCCGAGCACATCCGGCAGATCAAGGCAGCGGTTCGAGGCGCCGCCGCCGCTGCGGTGTCGCCCGCGGTCAGATCGGCGCCGGTCCGCCAGGCGCCGCCAATCATGGCGCCGCCGGTGCCGCGTGAACAGAAATCGCGCTTCGCCGGCGAGCTCGCGCGAGGACGGTTCGTCATCGGCGTCGAGCTGTTGCCGCCGCGCGGGTTCGACGCCGACCCGGCGGTCCAGCTCGCCCGCGAGCTCAAGCGGAACGGCGTGGACGTCATCAGCATTCCCGACGGTCAGCGATCCGGCGCGCGGTTGAGTGCGCTCTCGCTGGCGGTGCTGATCGAGCAGCAGGCCGGGATCGAGACCCTGATGCACTATGCCTGTCGCGACCGCAACCTGGTTGGCATTCAATCCGACCTGCTCGGTGCCCACGCCATGGGGCTGCGCAACCTGCTGCTCGTCACCGGCGATCCGGGACGCGTCGGCGACTATCCCGACGCCACGGCGGTCTTCGACGTCGACTCGATCGGGCTCACCAACGTCGTCACGCGGCTCAATCGTGGCTGTGATGTGGGCGGCCAGGCGATCGGCGCGCCAACCGGCTTTCACGTGGGGGTCTGGGTGAACCCGGCGGCCGCGAACATCGACGAGGAGCTCAGACGATTCGACTACAAGGTTGAAGCCGGGGCCGAGCTCGTGGTCACACGGCCGATCTTCGATGTTGCGAGCTTCGAGCGGGTCCTGAAGCGCCTCGAGTCGGCCCGGCTGCCGATCGTCGCGGGTGTCTTTCCCTTCGATAGCGCACGGAATGCCGAGTTCATGGCGAACGAGGTGCCCGGCGTCCGGGTGCCGGACGCGCTGATGGAGCGGATGCGGCGCGCCGACGGCAAGGACGCGGCGAGGGCCGAAGGAATCGCCATTGCCCGGGAGATTGCCGCCCGGCTGCGGACGGCTGTGCAGGGCATCCAGGTATCGACGCAGTCGGGCAATATCGACGCGGCTCTGGCCGTGGTGGATGGACTTCGCTAGATTCCAGAGGTATAGTCGCTCGTTCGTGCCGCAGGCACGCGTGCCGGCTATCAATAGGTGGATGTCACGTAAGTCCTTCAAACTGTGTAGCATCAGCTGAGGCTACGAAATGGCGTTATTTGAGCCGCATCGTCCGGCCGAGCACGACGAGCTCATGGGGTCGGACGCGGCTACGCGTGCCTTATCCGTAACCGTGGTTGAGAACGACTTCGTCAACGGCGTCTACGAGAAGCTGGCGTCGGTGTACGACTTCACATTTGGCCCGACACTGCATGCAGGACGCGTGCAGGCAATCCAGCGCATGGACATCGGGCGCGGCGACCAGGTGCTGGAGGTCGGCGTCGGCACCGGCATCAACGCCGGGCTGTACCCGCGCGACTGCACGGTCACCGGCATCGACCTGTCGAGCTCGATGCTCGAGAAGGCGCGCGATCGGATTGCCCGGAAAGGCATCCGCAACGTGCGGCTGCTCGAGATGGATGCGGCCGACATCAAGTTCGGCGACTGCACGTTCGACATCGTCTACGCTCCGTACCTGGTGAGCGTGGTGCCGGATCCGGTGGCGGTGGCGCGCGAAATGAGTCGCGTCTGCAAGCCCGGCGGCCGGATCATCATCCTCAACCACTTCCGCAGCGCCAACCCGTTGTTTGCCTCGATCGAGCGCACCATCTCGCCGTTCACCGTGCACATCGGCTTCGCCGCCGATCTGGATCTGCCCGGGTTCCTGGCTCAAGCTGAGCTGAAACCGGTATCGATCGAAAAGGTGAACATTCCGCGGATCTGGTCGCTCGTCACTTGCATCAAGGAATGAGGGCGAGCCGGCCCTGGCTGGCTGCCGTCCTCATTCTGTTCTGTCTCCCCCTTTTCATCGGCCTCGAACGGATCGATCTCGAAACCGACGAAGCCATCTACTCGTTCGCGGTCGATCGCATCCTCGAGACCGGCGACTGGCTCGAGCCCAGAAGCAGCCCCAGCGAAACCAACGTATTCCTCGAGAAGCCGCCGCTGAAGTTCTGGATCGTCGCCGCGTCGATCAAGCTCGGCTTGCTCCCGCACAACGAGTTCGGCCTGCGGTTCTGGGATGCCCTGGCCGGCAGCGCGGCCTTCGTCTACGTGTTCCTGATCGGTTCGTTGCTGGCCGGGCCGATCTGCGGCGGAGTCGCGGTCCTGCTGTTGTTCGTCCACGGACCGCTCGTGTTTCAGCACGGCCTGCGGACCAACAACATGGAGGCAGCACTGCTCCTGGCCTACAGCGGCGGGATGTATCACCTTCTGCGATGGGGCCGGATAGAGGACGCCCGATCGCGGCGCGTTCATGCCGCAGCCACGGGCCTCTTCTTCGTCGTCGCCTTCATGACGAAGTTCGTGGCCGCCTTCTTCCTTCCTCTCGTCGCCGGAATCTGCATCGTGTCTGCGCCCGCCTATCGGGCGCAGCTCGTTCGCGACCGTCGGCTGTGGGGTGCCGTCGCGCTGCTGGTGGCGGCGTTGATTCTGCCGTGGTTCATCTACGCCCATGTGCGGTTCGGACGCCTGCTCTGGGACGTCATGCTCGGCGCGCACGTTCTGGTGAGGTTCACTGGCACGCTGATGGCCGATCACCGCCAGCCGTGGAGCTTCTACTTCATCTCGATGTCCCAGAGCTTCGGCGCGGCAGGGTGGCTGGTCGTCGCCGGCCTCGTCACGCTCGTGGTCCAGAGCATCCGGCGCCGCTCGGCCGAAGGCGCCATGATTCTGGTCTGGGCGGTGCTGCCCATCCTGTTGATTTCCTTCGGGACGTCGAAGCTGTACCACTATGCCTACCCGTTCCTGCCGCCGCTGACCCTGGCGGCCGGATACGTGACGTCGCTCTTCGTGATGCTCGCGCCGGTGCCGCTCACGAACGCGCTGCAGTGGGTCGAGGATCGCCTCGCGCTGGTTCCGCTGCTGCGGACGATTCCGGCGCAGCCACGGATTGTCCGCCTGATCCAGGTGATCATCGCTCTTTCAGCGGTACTCGCCGTCGCCGGCGCCGTGACGGAGCGAGTGCGGTTCGAGTTGCCCGGCGGCAGCGTGTTCCGGAGCTCGGGGATCGTTCGCCCGATCGTCGTGATGATGGCTGCCGGGATCCTGGTCCGCATGAGCGCCCAGGTGAGCCGGGTCTTTGCCGTGGTGATCGCGCTCAGTGTTCTCCCGATCGGTGCCTACTACGCCACGCTGAAACAGCTGCCCGAGTACAAACAACCGTTGCACCGCGCCGGGGTATGTGTGCAGGAGCTTCAGGCTCGAGGCGGCCTGACGCCAGGTCTCCACGTCAATCTTCCGTCCGACGACATGTGGCATCCGCTCTACTACTATTTGCGTCGCATCCAGCCGTGGACCCGGTACCGCGGCGAGCCAACCGACGTGCTCAACCGCTATCTGTATGATCCGGACGAGTGGCGGCCGGTGTTGATCGGCGAGGAGAACTACCGGCAATTCATCCACCGCGGCGGTTCTGGCGTCCGCCCGGCCGGAGCCACGCCGGCCATGATCACGGCGTTCGACGTGATCGTGCTCCTGCCCGGGCCCTACGCCGCCTGCAGCCCGGAAGCGCCCCTTCACGTGACGCGGTCACCGCGATAACGTCTCGAGCCGATGGATCTCGTTGAAGCCAGCGCACGTGCGTTCCGCCCCCGGCACCGCCACCCGTGGGAACGGGCGAGGCTCGGTGTCGTCTGCTCGTTGATCGATCGTCACGCCCCGCTCGAGCCTGGCGCAGTGGTCATCGACGTGGGCTGCGGTGACACCTTTGTCGTCGAGCAGCTGGCGCGGCGATATCCGGGCGTCCAGTTTCACGCGGTGGACACCGGCTTCACCGACGAGGTGATCCAGCACCTGCGGGGACGACTGATTGGCGCCCGCGTCGCTCTGCACGGCTCGCTCGACGAGGTGCCGCCGCTGCCGGTCGGATCGGTCGCCGTCGTGTTGATGATGGACGTGCTGGAGCACGTGTCCGACGATCGCGCGTTGCTGATGGATGTCGCGTCGCGCCGCTTCGTTGCAGGAGGCACCCGGTTTGTGATCACGGTGCCGGCGTACGAGTGGCTGTTCTCGTCGCACGACCGGCTGCTCGGCCACTATCGCCGGTACTCGACACCGCACCTCACGCGTCAGATCGAAGCCGCGGGGCTGCTCGTGATCGACGACGGCCGCTTCTTCGCGAGCCTTGTGCCCCTCAGGGCTCTCCAGGTCTTGCGCGAACGTTTCTTCAGCGCTACCCCGGCGCCGGCCACCGGCCTCACGACCTGGCGCGGCGGCGAGATCGCAGCGCGCGCCCTTGCCGCCGTGCTCGCCGCCGACGCGCGTGTTTCAATGGTCCTGGGCCGGCTCGGGATCGCCCTGCCGGGACTCTCGAAGTTCGCCGTATGCAGGAAGTCTGCATAGTCATTCCCTGTTTCAACGAGGCTCGCCGGCTTGGCGGGGACGATCTCCTGGCGTTTCTGAGCTCGTCGCCTCACGCACATCTCTGCCTTGTCGACGATGGCAGCACGGATGGGACGCTGGAGGCGCTGCGCCACGTGCAGCGACGCGAGCCAGGCCGCATTCACGTCCTGCGGCTCGAGCAGAACACCGGGAAAGCGCAAGCCGTGAGAGCGGGCGTGCTGCACGTGGCGTCGCTCGAGAGCTTCGCGTTCATCGGTTATTGGGATGCGGATCTGTCGACGCCGCTCGGGGAAGTCGATCATCTCCTCGAGGCGCTGAACAGAAATCCGAGCTGCCAGCTCGCCCTGGGATCGCGAGTCAAGCGCCTGGGATCGAGCATCGAGCGCCGACCCGGCCGTCACGTCCTGGGGCGGATCTTCGCGGCTTGCGCCAGCGGCATCCTGGGTGTCTCGGTCTACGACTCCCAGTGCGGCGCGAAGATCTTCAGGACCGGGGTCGTTCCGACCCTCTTTCGCGAGCCGTTTCTCACGCGCTGGCTCTTCGATCTCGAGATGCTGGTGCGGCTGCGTGGCCGGACGGGCACGTTGCCCACCGAGTCCACGATCGAGGTGCCGCTGCGCCGCTGGCGTGAAATGGGCGGCTCCAAGCTCACGGTCCGCGACATGATTCGGGTGCCGCGCGAGCTGCTCGCCATCAGAAAGCACTACCAGCCGAAATAAGCGATTGACGAACGGCAGAGATCGGACCGCACGCCGAACTCCCAGAAACGCACCGCTGTTCCCCGCAGAGCAGACCGAACCGCGACGTCCTCAGCTCGTCGAGCGCACGACGATCTCGTTGATGGCCCAGGGATAGATCGGGTGTGAGGTCAGCAGCCGTATCCGAATGAACTTCGCGGGGGTCCCGCTCCAGCGGAACACCAGCGGCGAGTGCTCTGGATCGCGGAGCGCGGCGGCCATTGCCCGCCCGCCGGTCTCGCCGGTGAACACCGTGTCCCACTGCAGCCCGTCGAGTGAAAGCTCGATCGCCACGGAACCCGGATACAGCTCCGGCACGGCACCGAGCGACAGCGAGACCGAGCAGGTTGGCCGAGCGCCGGCGGCGGTCACGACAAGGAGGTCACCCGCGCGCTGCGGGTCGCGCGACGTCCAGCCGGACATTGGGTCGCCGTCGAACAGCGTCCGGATATCGCTCACGCCTTCGGGGCCGGTGATCCCGGTCACAGTGTTCGCCTGGCCGCAGTTGGCGGGTGCGGTGGTGTCCATGCCGGACCTGGCGTCGTATCTGTTTCCCCCGCCTGGAAGCCGGAAGAACGCCCAACGACCCTCGAACCCTTCGTTGGTGGCACCAGGCACTGCCTCGACGAGCGCTCGAAGCCGGAGATCGCGATCCGCGCGGCGATCGAGGGCGACCAGCACCGGTCCCTGCGCGGCGACCTCGTCGAGCACCGTCCGGTCACCTTCGCCGAGCGCGCGCCGCAACACCGCGTAGTGCGGCGGGGAGAAGCCGCTGTACCCGTTCATGGTCGGTCGTCCATGACGTGTGGCGCGGTGCATCGCCGCAACGTCCGACTCGATCATACCGAGGGGCAGCTCGAGCACCGACGACACACCGGCCGCCCGCTCCGGCGACCAGGTCGAGCGCATCGCCACCATCGGCAGCCCTCCCGTCCATGTATCGGCGACGATCCCACAGGCAGCGCAGGCGAATGCCCACCGCCTCACCCGCGGACGCCCCCGCGTGAGCCGCGCGAAGCCGATCGCCGATGCCGTCGCCAACGCGAGCACCGCGGGCATGGCGAAACGGGCCGGGACGCGGACCGCGGAGCCAAAGACCGGCAGACGCATCAGCCAGGCGTAGGGCGGCTCGTACAGCACCTGCGTGCCGAGGAACGTCGGTTTCGGGCCGAGGCTGCACAGGAACAGGAACCCTGAGGCGAACAGATAGAAAGCCAGCGGCGACTTGCGTCCGAAGGCGCGGCGGGTGGCCGGGAGGGCCGCGACACTCAAGACGATGAACACCAGCGCGACCGACTGCGGCTTGAACACGTCCTCCGACACGCGGAGTGGCCCGATCTGCCAGGTGCCGGCGATCCGGACGCTGGCCGCGGCCAGGAGCGCCGCACACCCGAGCGCGGCGAACAGCACTGACGGCGCGGCGCTCCCCGCCGGACGATTCCGGGGACGCCACACGGCCAGGACGGCACCGCCGAGCGCGATCGCCGTCACCGCCAGACCGGGAAAAAGCTGTCGCTCGGAGGCAGCCAGCGCGCTCGTCCATCCCCAGAGCGAGAGCAGCGGGGAAGCGGCGGCGAACGACGACACATCGGCGCTGAACGCGAGCACTTCGCGGAATCCCCGGGTCATCGCGTAGCCATGGTGAATTCGCAGATACCCGACGATGATCGGCGAAAGAACGGCGGCGGCGCAGAGACCGCCGAGCGCCGCTGCCGCGAGAAACCGCCAGTCGCGCCACCTGACGAACCACGGCAGCCACAGCGCCAGCATCACGCAAAAAAACAGCAGGAAATAGCTCGTCGAGAGCCCCTGGACGATGAGCGCCACCGCGAACAGCGCGATCCATTTCGCGCGCCGGCATTCGGCGAAACGGTGGAGCGCGGCCAGGGCCAGCGGCATGCCGTAGGCCGCCAGCAGCTCGAGGTGCTCCACGTGCGCGATTCGATAGGGGTTGAACCCGTACGCCAGCCCGCAGATTGCGGCGGCGTCGTGCCGCTTGGTCAGGGTCCATCCCAGAAAGTGCGCGGCGAGCGCAGAAAGCGGGAACGTCAGCAGCAGCGTGAGGTTGTATGCGGTGATGTCACTGCCGCCCAGCCATTGGATCGGCGAGGCGATCAGGCTCGCCCCCAGCCGATGGTCGGAGAAGGCGAGCATCCCCGGCGCCGGAAAGAATGCGAAGCCGTTCCACCATCGCTCGCTGAACGGCAGCGTATGGGCGTTCCACCACAGGATCGACGTGCTGAGCAGCGGATCGCCAAGATCGTGAGGCAGTGCTGCGGACAGATTCAGCACCAGCGGGAAGGTGATGACGACCGCCAGCGCGGCGTAGGCCCCGAACGCGTACGCCGCCGCGCGCCATGTCATGCGCCGTTCCCGGCTGACGCCAGAATTCTGTCCGCCGCGACGTCTGCGCCGCGGGTGTCGACGCGAAACCGGGGCGCCTCCTGCCTGAGCAACGCCTCGATGGCGTCCGCCCATCGCCCGCCGCGCAGATCGTCCTGGGACAGATGGCGGCAGCGCAGCATCGCCGGCATCTCTCGGACGAACAGCTCGTACTCCGCGAACCGCCCGCGGGATGTGTAGAGCAGCGATGTGCCGTTGGCGATGCATTCCGACACGATTCCGTACCCTGGTTTGCTCACGACCACGTCAGCGGCAGCGACGAGGTCCGGGTACCGCAGCCCGGTCTCGGCGAGACGCGCCTCGGACACCCACAGGATGCGAGCGTGTCCCGTCCAGTCCGTGCCGGCAGGGGCTTCGTGCTCGGTCAGCAGGATGGTGAACCGGCTTTCACGTGCGATCGCCGCGTACGGCAATTGCGCGCCATAGCGTCCGAACGAGGCCAGCACCACCGTCTCCGGCCCGGCGATCCCCAGCCGCCGTCGCGCCTCGGCCCGCCCGGCCCGCGCCGAGCGCGCGATCAGCGGAACGTCTTCGACGACGTGCTGCATCGGCTCGAACCCGCCGTGCAGTGGCAGCCGCAGCGCCACGGTGGCCGCGGCGTAGGCGTGGCGAATCGTCGGCAGCACGTCGGGAGCGAGCTCGTCGAACAGCGGGTAGACCGCATAGATCCAGTCCCAGGTGAAGTTGCCCAGGGCGACAGACGGCACGCCGGCCCGCGCCGCCGCCGCGAACGCCAGCGGCGGCACATCCCCGACCACCACCGATGCCCGCAGGTGTCGCAGCACGGCTGCCTCGGCGTCGACCCGTCGATCGAAGTCGTGGTAGAAGGCGCCGGCCCGCCGGACGGTCGCCTCCTCGTCCACTTCGAGGCTGTCGACCTGCGCCACGCCGGTGTCGGTGTCGGCGATCTGAAAGTCGAACGGTGTCTCGACGCCGGCGCGGATGAACGGCGGCAGCGCCCCGGTGCGCATGATCAATCGCGCATCGGCGCGCTTCCGTCCGATGGCGTTGAGGAGCTCGATGTCGCGGGTGGCATGGCCAAACCCGTGGCCGGAAGGGTAAATGACGATGCGCATTTCAGCTTGGAGATTTCGGGTGTCGGATTTGCGGTTTCAGACTGCCCGTGATCCGCTGAATCCGCAATCTTCAATCTGGATCCTTCGCTGCCCGGGTCGGTGACGGGAGGGCCACTCTGAGCACGTCGTCCAGCGTCGCCGCCGGAACGAAGGTCATGTCGTTTCTCAATTCGGGCGGCAGCTCGCCGATCTCGGCGGCGTTGCGCGAGGGAAGGATGAACGTCTTGATGCCGTAACGCCTCGCAGCCAGCGCCTTCTCGCGAATGCCACCGACCGGCAGCACCAGACCGCTCAGGGTGATCTCGCCGGTCATCGCGACGTCGTCGCGCACCGTCTGATTCTTCAGCGCCGACACGATCGCGGTCGCCATGGTGACGCCGGCGGACGGCCCGTCCTTGGGGATCGCGCCGGCCGGGACGTGGACGTGCAGATCGTTTCGGTCGAGAAACTCCGCGGACACGCCGAGCTCCCGCGCCGTCGAGCGGATGTGGCTCACCGCCGCCCGGGCCGACTCCTGCATCACGCTGCCCAGCTGACCGGTCAGAATCAGATCGTGATGACCGGAGGGTAGCAGGCTGGCTTCGATGAACAGGACGTCGCCGCCGGTTTCGGTCCACGCGACACCGGTCGCGACGCCCGGACGCGACACCCGGAATGACACTTCATGATGAAACCGCGGCGGCCCCAGGTAGTCGGGCAGATCCGACGCCCGCACGACGATCGGATCGGGGGCGCCGTCCGGCGTCTCGCGGATGCCCTTCGCCGTCGGCGGATCCGGCTCGGTGGCCGCGCCGGCGGCGTTCGGCTGGGCCGAGGCGACCCGCGCGGCGATCTTCCTGGCGACCGCGCCAATCTGCCGCTCGAGGCTGCGCACCCCGGCTTCGCGCGTGTAGTCCCCGATGATGCGCCGCAGCGCCTCGTCTTCGAAGGTCACCTGCTCGCGCTTCAGACCGTTCTCGTCCACCTGGCGCGCCACCAGATAGCGCCGGGCGATGTGGAGCTTCTCGTCCTCGCTGTATCCCGTGAGTGAGATGATCTCCATGCGGTCCAGGAGCGCCGGGTGGATCGAGCCGAGCTGGTTCGAGGTGGCGATGAAGAGCACGCGCGACAGATCGACGTTGATCTCGAGATAGTGATCGCGGAACGCATGGTTCTGGGCCGGATCGAGCACTTCGAGCAGCGCCGCCGCCGGATCGCCCTGAAACCCGGCGCTGATCTTGTCGACCTCGTCCAGCATGAACACCGGGTTCATCGTCCCGGCCTGCTTCAAGGCCTGGACGATGCGGCCCGGCAAGGCGCCGATGTAGGTGCGCCGGTGGCCACGGATCTCCGCCTCGTCGCGAACCCCTCCGAGCGACAGGCGGATGAACTTGCGGTTCATCGCCCGTGCGATCGACTGCCCGAGAGACGTCTTGCCAACGCCGGGCGGTCCGACGAAACACAGAATCGGCCCTTTCAGCGACACCGACCCGTTCTGCCGCCTCTTCAGCTTCTGCACCGCCAGGTACTCGACGATGCGCTCTTTGACCTTGTCGAGGTCGTAGTGATCGTCGTCGAGCACCTGCCGAGCGGCGACCGGATCGAGGCGGTCCTCGCTGACCGTCGCCCAGGGCACGTCGAGAATCCAATCAAGGTAGGTGCGGATCATCTGGTATTCGGGGGAGGCCGGGGTCATGCGCTCGAGACGGTCGACTTCGCGACCGGCCACGAGGTCCACCGCTTCCGGCAGCTTGGCCTGGGCGATCCGCTTGCGGAGCTCCTGCGCCTCGGGCTTTTCGCCTTCCCCGAGCTCGTCCTGAATCGCTTTGAGTTGCTGCCGGAGGTAGTACTGCCGCTGCGCGTCGGTCATCTCCTGCTGCGCGGCCGATTCAATCTTGCCTTTGAGCTCCAGCAGCGCGATTTCCCGGTTGAGGGCGGCCGCGACCGACTGCAGCTTCGCCAGCAGGTTGTCGTTCTCGAGAATCTGCTGCTTCTCGTCGGCCTTCATGTCGAGCAGGCTCGAGAGCAGGTATGCCAGGCGCAGAGGATCGTCGATCCCGGCGACCATGCCACGGAGCTCCTGCGACAGGCCGCTCATCACCGACAGGGCGCGATCGATCAGCTCGTGCAGCCGCCGGATATAGGCGTCGACCTCGATCGATCGCTCCCATTGCTCGGGCGCCGGCGTCACGGTCGCGCGCAGCATGGTGCCGGTCCGCGTGATCGCCTCCGCGCGCGCGCGCATCAGGCCTTCGACGATCACATGAATGCCGCCGTTCGGCACCTTGGCCATCTGGCGGATCGCGGCGATCGTCCCGACACGCTTGAGGTCGTCCGGCTCCGCCTCGTCGCGGTCGGTGGTCTGCAGTGACAGAAACAGCAGACGATCGCCGGCGAGCGCGCGATTCACCGATTCGATCGACAGCGGCCGCGAGATCGCGAGTGGCTGCAGCGTGGAGGGGAAGACAACCGTCTCGCGGAGCGCGAGAGCAGGCAGCTCGCTCGGATAGGTGCGTACGGGGTCGGTCGCCATGCCCCCAAGGATAGTATGATCCGCG